>JAYQOK010000057.1:0-19173 GCA_038144795.1 Candidatus Kuenenia sp.
CCATAGAGTTTTTCGTCTGCCCATCCACTCATTACGCACCCATGCCCGCCCGCACACTCCTCGACAAGATCTGGGACAACCACGTCGTCTGCTCGCCCGAAGGTGAAGCGCCGTTGCTCTATATCGACAGGCACCTGGTGCACGAGGTCACAAGCCCTCAGGCTTTCGAAGGCCTCCGCCTAGCTGGCCGCCGTGTCCGACGGCCCGAGGCGACTTTCGCCACGCCTGATCACAATGTGCCGACCACCGACCGGCGGCTGCCGATCGCCGACCCTATCTCCAAGCAGCAGATCGACACGCTTCGTGCCAATTGCCGTGAGTTTGGCGTGCGGCTGTTCGACCTCGGCGATGTCGATCAGGGAATCGTACACGTGATTGGGCCGGAGCTTGGCATCACGCAGCCGGGCATGACGATCGTCTGCGGCGACAGCCATACAGCCACCCATGGCGCATTGGGGGCCCTCGCCTTCGGCATCGGCACAAGCGAGGTGGAGCATGTGCTAGCCACGCAGACGCTGCGGCAGGTCAAGCCAAAATCTCTCGAGGTGCGGATCAACGGCACGCTCCCGGCGGGTGTCACTGCCAAGGATCTTGTCCTCTCCCTGATTGGCAGGCTCTCCACCGAGGGAGGTACGGGCTACGTCATCGAATACACCGGCCCGGTGATCCGCGGGCTCGGGATGGAACAACGGATGACCGTGTGCAACATGTCGATCGAGGCGGGCGCACGGGCCGGCATGATCGCACCCGATGCGATAACGTTTGACTATCTGCGCGGGCGCGATTTCGCGCCCCGTGATTTCGATGCTGCCGTGGCTCGCTGGGAGCAACTCCCCTCCGATGCCAACGCGGCCTACGACCGCGTTGAGATTTTCGACGGCCGCGACATGGTTCCTCAGGTGACGTGGGGTACCAATCCGGCGCAGGTTATCGGCGTGGATGCTACGGTGCCCGACCCGAGCGGTTTTCTCGATCCCAACGAGCGATCTAGCGGGGCCCGGGCTTTGGAATACATGGGTTTGCAAGGTGGCACGAAGATCGTCGACATCCCGCTTGACCGTGTCTTCATCGGCTCCTGCACCAACGGCCGCATTGAGGATCTCCGCGCCGCCGCGGCTGTTGTCCGGGGCTACCGCGTGGCGCCCTCGGTGCACGCGATGGTGGTGCCGGGGAGCGGACGCGTGAAGCGGCAGGCCGAGGAGGAAGGGCTTGACCAAGCCTTCCGCGAGGCCGGCTTCGAGTGGCGGGAGGCCGGCTGCAGCATGTGCCTCGGCATGAATCCAGACATCCTGACTCCCGGTCAGCGGTGCGCTTCCACGAGCAACCGCAACTTCGAGGGTCGACAAGGGAAGGGGGGGCGGACTCATCTCGTCTCTCCGGCGATGGCCGCCGCCGCCGCCGTCAGCGGCCACTTCGTCGACATCCGTCAGTGGAAGTACAAATAGGCAACAGGACTCTTCAAAGAATCAGCCATGGAACCCTTCACCGCCCACTCCGGCATCGTGGCCTCGCTCGACCGGGCCAACGTCGATACCGACCAGATCATCCCCAAGCAGTTTCTGAAGCGGATCGAGCGAACCGGCTTCGGGCAGTTTCTGTTCTTCGACTGGAGGTTTCTGGCCGACGGATCGGCGAATCCTGAATTCGAGTTAAACCAGCCCTCTTCTGCTGGGGCCTCGATCCTTCTGGCCCGCCGCAATTTCGGCTGTGGCTCAAGTCGCGAGCATGCCCCCTGGGCGTTGGCCGACTACGGCTTCCGCGTCATCATCGCACCCACCTTCGCCGACATCTTCTACTCCAACTGCTTCCAAAACGGTATGCTCCCGATCCGACTCACTGAGGAAGATGTCGACGACCTCTTTCGGCGGGCTGCCGCGGCGCACGCCGCCGGAAACCTCTATCGGCTCCATGTCGATCTGGCATCAGGCACGATTCATGACGATGCCGGCTTCCACCGTGACTTTGCCGTCGATCCGTTTCACCGTCGCTGCCTTCTCGAGGGGCTCGACAACATCGGCCTCTCGCTCCAGCACGTCGATCAGATCGCGGCCTGGGAGCAGGCCCATGGCCTGCCTCCCGTGGCGGCAGGCGCCTGACCACAAGGGCGCTGACCATGGAACCGACCCGCCGTAAGAAAATCGAAGCCATGCTTCGTGACTCCCCGGAGGATGTATTCCTGCGATACAGCCTCGCCTTGGAGATGGAGAACGAGGGTGACTGGGAGGCGGGCATCGACATCCTCCAGGACCTCGCCCGGGCCACGCCCTCGTACGTGCCCGCCTATCACATGGCGGGCCGCCACCTCGCCAAGCACGGTCGGATCGCCGAAGCGCGGGCCGCGTTGCGAGAAGGGGTCGAGGAGGCTCGGCGGCAGGGCGAGTCGCACGCCGCCGGTGAGATGGCTGAGTTTCTTGCGTCGCTCGGCGACCTTGGCGAGTGACCCTCATCTTCCGGGTCAGTCACAGCAGGGGGGTGGCTCGGCAGACTCGGCACCGCGGGTGATCACAAACCCAAGATCCTCGATCATCTTGTAATCGGCTTCAGGAAGCTGACCCTTTGTGGTGAGGTAGTCGCCCACAAATATCGAGTTGGCGGCGTAGAGGCCGAGGGCCTGAAGGCTGCCGAGGTGAATCTCACGACCACCGGCAATACGGATCTCGGCCGCTGGATTCACCAGCCGTATCATCGCCAGGCCGCGGAGGCAGTCACGGGGCGTAAGCCGGTTCACGTCTTCCAGCGGTGTGCCCTCGATCGAATTCAAGAAGTTGAGCGGAATCGACTCCACGCCGAGGCGGCGAAGTTCGAAGGCCATGTCGATTAGGTCGTTGTGGCCTTCCCCCATCCCCATGATGCCGCCGCTGCAGAGTTCCAAGCCTGCCGATCGGCAGGCTGCGAGCGTGGCGACACGGTCGGCGTAGGTGTGAGTGGAGCAGATCTCGCCGTAATACCGTTCGCTCGTGTTGAGGTTGTGATTGACCTTGTTGACGCCGGCATCGGCCAGCCGCTGGGCCTGTTCGGGCGTGAGCAGGCCGAGGCAGGCACAGATATTGAGGTCATACTGCTGCTTGATCTGCGGCACGATCGAGCAGACAAAGTCCATTTCCCGCTCGGAGGGGCCGCGGGCCGAGATCACGATGCAGAAGGTCTTCGACTGCCGCTCCGCGGCAAGCTTCGCCGCCTCCAGCAGCTTCGGCCCGGAAAGGAGGTTGTATTTCGGAATCTCCGCCTCCGAGACCTTCGACTGGGAGCAGTAGCCGCAGTCTTCCGGGCAGAGGCCGCTCTTGGCATTCATCAAGAAAAAAAGCTGCACGGTGTTGCCGAAGAACTGCCGGCGAACGGCATAGGCGGCAGCCAGCACGTCGAGCAGGTCGTCATCGGCTGACTCGAGGATGGCCCGGGCATCATCACGGCTGAGCACCTCGCCCGCGAGCGAACGGGCGGCCAGTTCATGCCACCGCAGCGGGCCGGTGGGAGCCGAGGAGGAACGCGAGTCAATGGCAGCGATCGACATAACATCTCTTTCTATGAGAACACGGAACCATTCAGAATGTACGCGATCACCGGAACGCTGCCAAAGCGACGCCTCGGCCCGCGTCGAATCGCGAGACCCCTAAAGATCGAGCGGGAATGGGCTCAGGAGTTCGAGCCCGTCGGCGGTCACAAGATAGTCGTTTTCGATCCTCATTCCGCAGGCGAGTTCGGGGGCGTAGAGCGCCGGTTCGACAGCGATCACATCTCCTTCTTCGAGCACGTCATCCCAGTTGGGATTGAGATGAGGCCCCTCGTGCACGAAGAGCCCGATCCCATGGCCCAGATGGCTTGACCATGAGCCGACTGGCGCGGCGGCGAGCCACTGCCGCACCTCTTCGTAGATATCACGACACCGGACCCCGGGCCTGCTGATCCGCTCAACCAGTTGGAGAGCACCGCAGACATGCCGCCAGGCAGCGAGTTGGGCGTCGGTGGGGTGACCGTCCACGGCGATCGTGCGGGAGTTGTCGGCGAAGTAGCCCCGATAGGCCGGGCCAAGGTCGAGAATGTAGAGTTCGCCCGCCTCGCACCGACGGTCGCGCGGCGATCCGCCCCGCACACCGCAGGCATAGTCGTTGCCCGTGCCGGTGAGCATTTCGCCGCAGGATGCAACCGCGGCCGCCTGGAGCGCCGAAAACACGTCCAGCTCTGAAACGCCGGGGCGAATCATGCCGCGGGCCGTCTCGTACATGACGCCGGTGGCAGCGATCGCTCGCCGAAGGAGCCCAAACTCATCGGGATCCTTGCGGCGCCGGAGGGCGAGCAGCTCACGATCGACGTCAACCAGTTCGGCTGCCGGGAAAAGCTGCGCAACGTGGGGCGGGCAGCAGGCAAACTCAACGCCAATCCGCCGCAGGGCCGCACGGCCGCCGATGCAGTCGCCAAGCACAGCAGCACTCGCCTCCCGCTGATCGGTGCGGAGTGTCGACTTCCACTTGGCCTCGTAGGTGCGAATCTCGTCGGCAGCGGCCGTCTCCACCAGTTTGTCAGGGCAGATGAGGATCATGCGGCCCGTCGCGAGCAGCGCCGCCACAGCCGCAAAGCGGAAGTCCCACCGATGCCCGGTGAGATACTGCACATGCTCGGGGGCCACGACCACCACGGCGTCGAGTTGCAACGTGGCCATTCGTTCGAGGAGCCGCCCCTGGCGAACGCGGCAGAGGGCGGGATCGAGGAGCAGGGTGCCGTTCATATGTGTGGGATCACTCCAGACCGGTAATCAATGACGGATCATAGGTGGGAAACCGAGGATCGAGCCGCTCGAGCGTCTGTTTCACGAGGCGGGCCACGACCAGGTTGCGATACCACTTGCGGTTAGCCGGCACGATATGCCACGGCGCATGGTCGGTGTTGCACTTCGTGAGGGCGTCATCATAGGCCCGCTGGAAGGCATCCCAGTGGCGGCGGTCATCGAGATCGGCAGGGCCAAGCTTCCATTGTTTGTGGGGATCGCGAAGCCGATCTTCCAGCCGCTCCCGCTGCTCGTCTTTGCTGATGTGGAGGAAGCACTTCACGATCGTGAGGCCGCCGTCGGTGAGCAGCTTTTCGAAGGCGTTGATCTGGTCGTAGCGGCTTTTCCAGACCACCTCCGCCACGAGTTTTCGCACCCGCACGACGATCACATCTTCGTAGTGCGACCTATTAAAGATGCCGATCCGCCCGTGGGCGGGCATCGCTTTGTGCACCCGCCAGAGAAAATCATGGGCCAGTTCAAGCTGGCTTGGAGCCTTGAAGCTCACCACGTCGAGACACTGCGGACTGATCCCGCGGGCGAGCATCCGAATCGTGCCGTCCTTGCCGGCAGCATCGATCCCCTGGAGCACCACCAGCACCGCCCTCCGGGCCTCGGCATATAGACGGTACGCAAGATCATCCAACTCTTCCCAGAGCCGCTGCGTCTCGGCCTTACCATCCTCCTTGTCGAGCCCCTCGTGGTAGTCGGCATCAAAATCAGCCAGCCGAACATCACTGCCGGGATGAAGAGAAAGCGGTTGAGCCATAGAGGGAACCTACGAGGTCCTAGATTTTTACCAGATTCTTAAGCCGTTGTTCAGCGGATGCCAGCACGCAACCAGCCTACGTGCATCGCCGGCTCGAGGGCGGCAAAAGTCGCCGCTTCGCGGTCTTTCAGATTGTCGCGGGGCGAGGATACGCCCAACGCTCCTTGAGCGTTCGCCGACCCTCTCGCCTACCTTTATCAGTTTGGCAGATCAGCGCTACAGATTTTCGGAGTGCACTCTCAAGGGGTTGCCCGTGCCATGGAGCCGGCGTAGCTGGCAAGCGCAGGCATGGATGCCGAAGCGAAGCCAGATCCGAGTGAGCGCAAGCCAGGATGGCAGTAGCGAACGTCCGGCGACGTGGCACGGGCAACCCCGGCGCAGCACCGGCGATCTGAGCCCGCGACAGGCTGAAGTCTGTTCTACTTTGCCAGAAGACGTCAGCCGGCGGGGGTATAGAAGGCGGCTCGGGAACTGACCGTGCGGTCGCGGCGCCGCCGCGGGCGGGGCGGGGTGATCATTCGGGATTCAAGCATGTCGGCCACGAGCCCCGCATCGATTGGATCACCCGTCATGTTTTCAAACTCGTCCTCAAAGCCGAGCACCTCGTGGATCGGGCTGAGTGGGAAGCCACGCACCGCCAGATCGCACCCGCCGACGCGGATCGTGTACCGCGTGGCCGAAATCCGTGCTGAGGTCTGCTGAGTTGGGGTTGATGTCGCATGCATGGTGGGTGCCTCCGCGAGGGATGCCGGGGTTCCGAACTGATTCCCAGCCGATGCACACTCCTGCATATGCCGTGCCAAACCTGAGGCAGGCGATGCCAATCGCCCCATACTTTCCAAGTTGTCAACCCCGCGGC
Source organism: Candidatus Kuenenia sp. (assembly GCA_038144795.1). GTDB lineage: Bacteria > Planctomycetota > Planctomycetia > Pirellulales > UBA1268 > CACORA01. The sequence continues at coordinate 6,391 of JAYQOK010000057.1, forward strand.
TCCACCCACATTACGACATGCACAATCGACACGTGCGGCAATCTGCGGAAGCTGGCACGGTTGAAAAAATTTCACCGCAGTTCCAAGCCCGACCGGAGAACGGGCATGCCACTACACAGCACTGCAAATCAGTCCCCAACCCGCTGGTCGGGCAGCACCGAAGCCTCGCGGCGGGTGCGAATCCGGTCGCGGAGTTGCGCGGCCAGTTCATAGTTTTCAGCCCGCACCGCCTCGTCGAGTTGCTCGTTCAGCGTGGGGCCGACATCGTAGCGACGGCGGACATTTTCCCGCATCTCCTCGAGTCGGCGAACGAGTTCGTCTTCGGCATACTGCTCGGCAGCGTCATACCGCTCAAAGAGTTCACGGAATCGCTCCAGCCCGGCGTTGATTTCCACGATCGCCCTTTCGGGGCCATGTTCTTCAAGTTCAGCCAAGGCCGCGGCCTGGACCCGGTGAAACAGCACGAAGGGCCGATACTGCTCATGAGAGATGGTCCATTCGTCGTCGGACGAATGCTCGCGAATGAAATCCATGAACGACAGGCTGTGGTCAGCATCTCTGGCGGCCCGTCGGTATTCCCGCAGCGAGAGCCAGCAGAGTCGCCGGTGATAGAACTGGATAAACTCCCGATCAGCCTCAGCGCACTGCTCCTCGCTAAGCCGGAAGGCTTCGCCTTTCCGCACCGCTTCTCCGACGAGGTAATCAAAGTACGTCTCGGCACCGTGCGGCCGCGAACCATCCGGCCGCAACTCCGTCTCCATCTGCAACAGTCCCATATCGACCCGCATCTGAAGTACCTGACGGCCGCCGCGGGCTTTCACAAGTCGGGCATTGACCTCTCCTGGGGAAAAGTCCCATCCCTTGAGTACGGTATCGATGTCGCGAGGCGTGGGCATGCGTGGTGGTCCCTCCACATGAGTCGGCAGGCAGGCAATCCCTGCTCCTCGAGAAGTATACCAAGCCAGCCGTCCTGCTTCCCCCCGGAACTCAGTCGCGTGGCTGCTTCCGGCTGCGTTTGGTCTCACTGCGATGCCGCTTCGTCGCTAGTCGCCGCGCGACGGCCGCCCGTGGGATCTTAGTTTTTCGCCGCACAGTCGGCCGCACTGCGGCCCGCGCGACGATGGCGGACAGTTTTGCCAGACAGTCGGCGACGTTACGATGCTGATCGCGAAATCGCTGACTGGATATGACCAACGCCCCATCAGCGGTGAGCCGCGATCGCTGCTGCTCTTCAAGCCGCGTTCGTACCTCCGACGGCAGGTGCGGCGAATTCCGCACGGTCAAGCGGAGCACGGCTTTGCTGCTCGTGCGATTGACATGCTGGCCGCCGGGACCAGCGCTCCTGGCAAACTGCCAGTCGAGGGCAGCAGCCGGAATGACGATCGATCCGCGGGCAAGACGAAGCGTTGGAATGCGTGCCATGCCCACACCCTATGGCCTGCCGGCGGCATCGGGCAACGCCAGCATGCCAGCATCCCAGGGCGCGGGAAACCACGAAAAACAGTGATCTGGACAGTCAGCGCGCGGCCGCTCCATACTTTCGCCCTTCCCGCAGTGGATCACCGGAATTGGCCGGATTGATGGCGGCTGCCGTGGAGTGTTGAGGAGTTGATGACACGCATGTTTCACGCTGCTGCAAGCCAGTTGACCGCCCCCCGCTGGGAACTTTCTGAAGAACTCCCCCACCTCGCCGCCCGGGGTTTCACTGCCCTCGCCGTTTGGCGACACAAGCTTTCTGATCTGGGGCCAGCCGAGTCACGGCGGCTCCTCAGACGATTTGGGGTTCGCGTGTCGAGCGTGCAGTGGGCCGGGGGCTTTACTGGCGGTGACGGCCGCACCTTCGATGAGAGCGTGGCCGATGCAGCTGAGGCGATCGATTGGGCGGCTGCGCTCGGCAGCCAGGTGGTCGTGCTCCACAGTGGATGCCGGGGCGGCCACACCCGGTCCCACGCGCGTCGGCTCCTGGTGGAGGCAGTCGAGCAGTTGGCCCCGCAGGCCATGCGGGCCGGCGTGCGGCTGGCCATCAAGCCCCTCCACCGTACTACCGCCGTACGGTGTAGCTTCCTGACGCGGCTTGTCGACGCCCTGGAACTGGTCGACGATCTTGTTGAACGGCGGCGGGCGAATGCCTGCGTTGGCCTGGCAATCGACCTCTGGCACTTTGGAGACGACCCCGATCTTGGCAGCCTGCTGCCGCTCCTGATCGACCGCACGGCGATCGTGCAGGTGGCCGATCGCCTCGGGCCACCGACGGCCGACCATGAGCGGCTCCCGTTGGGCCGGGGCACGTTGCCCCTGGAAGATGTCGTTGCGGCCTTTGTCGACCATGGCTACCGCGGCGACTTTGAGTTTGATCCGGTCGGCGAGGCAGTGGAGGCCGCCGGCTACGAGGTCATACTCGACGAACTGGCGACCACGGCCGCAGAGTGGTCTCGGTCGCTCCACGTGCACAGCGGTCATGCCAACACCCAGCCACGGCTGCCCGCCTACCGGCTACGACCCACCGGAGCCCGCAGGTCCCAAGCCTCCAGCCAGATGGTTTCCCCCGGCTGAAACCCAAAGTCTTGCCGCAGGCGACGATCGAAATCGTCCATGTGGGCGGCCCCGTAGAAGATCGCGACCCGCTTGCGGCCGCGGGCGATCTGGTCGCGCAGCACGTCGATCGCGGCGGCATTGCGGTCGGTGATGAGCGTGGAGCCATCCTCGCCGCCAAAGGCGGCGGTAAGCACTTCCATGTCGGTAAACTGCTCGGCCATGATCCTCCGCAGCCGCACTTCGCGGTCGGAGCCGAAGAGGATGCCAAAGAGGTCGCCCACACCAATGTCGGAGGCAGGCGCCTTACGGGTGTTGGCTCGGGCCATACTCTCCTGCATGAGCTTCATAAACATGCTCCACCACGACTCGCCCCGCTTGGCCATCGCCGCATCGAATTCCTTGGGCGAGAGGTCGGCATGCACGAAGTTGGGGGCAGCGTAGTTGATTGCCTCAAGCTGAAACTCGAGCCCAAGCAGTTTGGTCAGTCCCTGCTGGGCAGAGCCGATCGCCCCGGTCGGCTTGCCACCAGGCCGGGGAACGCGGGCATTCTCCGGGGCGACCAGTTCGTAGAGCACGGCATCGTAGTGCTTGAAGAGCCGGTCGAGCGTCTCGTAATAGGAACGGCCCCCCACGTGTACGGCGGCCACAAGATCGACCTGCAGCGGTAGCCGCCGGCCAGCCCGGGCCGCCGCCTCGGCGGGCTCGAGGTATTCGACGATTGAGGTATCGAGCGAAAGCGGCTCGCGGGCCTCGTCCCGGGAGAGCCGGAGAAACTCCTGGCTTTCTTCGCGGGCAGCCTGCCGGCCGACGGGCTTCGGTTCTTCGGCCCAAGCCGTGGGCATCAGCGAGGGCATCGCCAGCGTGGCAAGCCAGGCAAGGCAGGCGACAGCGGGGAGCGGCAGGGAAGGGCGCGGCATTGGTCTCCTCCAAAAAGAAGAATCGCTCGGAAACCACGCGACGGCGCGGCCTCTTTGCAGAATACCCGAGCCCGCCCCATCTGCCATGTTTTCTCAAACAACCGGGAGAAAGCAGGCCAAACCGCAGGGTTTGCCAAGTTTCATCAACTGGAACGACCGTCACGACCGATACCGAAGGACGAGTCCGCACCGGCGGGCATGAGGCTCCTGATCCACGGGATACCTGCGATGGCTACGAACGAACGAATCCGACGGCAGACAGGTTCGGCATTGTCGATGGCGGCGGCGGTTGCGATGCTCGTCGCCCCGGTGCTGCCCACCACACGCATCGCTGAGGCCGGTGATTGGATGCCGCTTCTCCCAGATCAGGATTTTTATGACTTTCAATTGTTCGCGCCGCCGGACCTGCAGGAATACAACATCTACAAGCGGCCCCATGAAGGCGTCTTTTTCTCATACGACCGGTTGTATTGGGGAATTACCATTCCGCGGACAACAGATGTTGCAGAAGTACCTAATGGCTCATACCTCATTCCCTATCAACCAATTTCACCCCAGACCGTGGTGCAGTTGAATAACGCAAACCTCCAAGCCACAACCACTTCTGGTACATCCAGTGGAGGAGGTAGCATCATTGGTGGCATCTATACGTTTGGTAGTGACCCGCTACAACTGGATCTCAATACAAGTTGGATGACGACCCAAATGGGCTGGGGGGATCGTTACGAAGGCGGCTGGATCTACGACGATCGTGGCATCGCTCTGAGCTATTTCAATATTGGTCAGAGACAGGAATTCTCGACACTCAGTGAATTTGCTGCCTCATCGCCAACGCAAACTTTCACCCAAACAGGCACAACAGGTGGCGCCGCTGGCGGGGGTGGTGTTGGCAACGTTAATCAAGCCCTCGTCACAACGACAATCACATCGACAAGTCCTCCCCCAGACCACATCATTGCCCAGAAACTCACTCAGGACAACAGTGTTGAGATTCAGAGTGCTGGAGCTGCGCTGGTGGTTCGTCGTGCACTCGGTGAACGCGGTAACGGATCGACTGCTCGGTTTGGGGTTGGCCCAAGGTTTGTTCAGTTTGCAGAACGATTTAAGCTGGGCTACGAAAGTAACCAGTATTCTTTCAACGTAGGAGGGCAAGCCGGGGGCACAGGTACGGGCGGTGGCCAAAATCAGCAGGGTAACAATAACAACAATAACAACAACGCTGGCGGCGGCGCTGCCACCAATCAGTTAACGAACAACACTAGCTCAATCGGTGGCGGATCCATCGATGAAATCTTCGGTACGGGACCCGCTGGTGACGTACTCGGAATCACAGGTGTGGACACATTAACTGGTCAAGGCCTGGGCTCGCCGCTCCAAACCGGCATGTGGGACACCTACACCAGCAACAACATGGTGGGGCCGGAATTCTCGCTCTGCCTTGAAGCCGAGCGAGGCCGCTGGCTCTTTTCCAGTGAGTTTAAATTCACTGCCGCTTTCAACTGGCAGAACAATATCTATAAGGGAACTAACTTTCCTGAATCGCTTGGAGCAGATTACCTACGAGCCACGTTCACGCCATCGACCACGTTCACCGCTGGCGGAACGACAAACATCCAGACAGTCGATGCACCCCCTCTCTTTCTACAAATCTATGGCATTGGCCAAGAAAACGCCAAAAACGACGTCGCGCATCGCTTCGTCTTTTCTCCGATTGGTGAATGGAGATTTGGCGCTCAGTACAAGGTGAGCAAAGCAATCAATCTCAATTTCGGCTACACCGGCATGTGGCTAAGTGGCATCGCCCGGGCCTCAACAAATACTGGATACATTACCGAGGAGAAGCGAGCGCAATTCGCAGCTCCTGTTGACCCAAGTCAGCCGGGCTCTGTGGACAACCCGTGGGTCGTCAAAACAACCGGCCCTAGTCCTGGAAATATGCCGACGACGACGAATGCTCAGGGACAGGAAGTACCAAACCCCTATTATGTGCCCAATCCGAGGTTCAACAGCATCGGTGCAGCCCAGGGTGGAACTGAATACGTCTTCACAAACGGCATCGACTTTGGCATGGAGATCAAGTTTTAGCCATCCACTCGGCAGTGGCCCCACGGATGCGGGCCAGCTTATCCAGCCGAGTGCGGAGCGGCTTCCAGAGCGTCGCATCGCCAACCGCCATGACGTCGGCCGGAAACGCCACCGGAAGCCCCTTCTCATCGACCTGCACGAAGCCGAACAGGCCGTCCATCCAGGGCAGCGTGTGGCCCGCGAGCGGCATACCCACCACGCCCACCACAAGATAGGCCTGCCGCACTTCGATCACCGCCCCACGGATTTCGACAAGCGAGCCGACCGGCACGCTACGGCGGCATTCGAGGCTCAGCACCCGTCGGAGCATGAGATTGGCCTGCGGCCCCACGGCCCGGCTGGCGGCGGCATAGGCCGCCTCGAGGCCGTAGCGAAGCAGGCTGCCGGCGTAGAGCGTGCCATGATGATTGGCGTCGGCCGGCAGCACGAGCCGATGGCTCGTGATCTCGTGATGGGTGTCAGGCATGGCGGGTTTATAGCAGACCGCTACGCCACCGACATCGGCTTCCGGTTTCGCCCCGGCCCATCGGCAAAGCCCGGGTCGATCTTCGCCAACTCCTCGGCCACCGCGGCCACCGTCCGCCGAACCTGGTCGGCCGTGTGCTGCGAGGTGATGAAGAACCGCAGACGGGCTGCCTTCTCCTCCACTGCGGGATAGAGAATCGGCTGTACATTGATGCCACGGGCGAAGAGGGCCCGAGAGAGCCGCAGGCTGTTGATCGAACTGCCGAGGATCACCGGCACCACTCCCGACCCGCCCGAGTCGCCCGTATCAAGCCCGGCGTCGGCGGCCAACTCCAGAAAGAGCTTGGCGTTGGCCTGCAGTTGGGCCACCCGCTGTGGCTCCCGCTCGAGCACCCGCAGGGCGGCCAACGCCGCCCCAGCCGCTGCCGGCGGCAGGCCGATCGAGTAGACGAAGCCGGGCACGGTGTATTTGAGCCAGCGGATCAGCGTCTTCGAGCCGGCGATGTAGCCACCACAGCTACCGAAGGCCTTGGAGAGCGTGCCCATCCAGAGGTCGACATCGGCTGGATTCACGCCATAGTGCTCGCCGATGCCGCAGCCCCTCGCGCCCATCACCCCGATCGAGTGGGCCTCGTCGACCATGAGCAGGGCCTTGTGTCGCTTGGCAAGGCCGATGAATTCCGGCAGGTTGGCGTAGTCACCATCCATACTGTAGATCGCCTCGACGACAACCAGCACACGCCGGTATTGGCTCCGGATCTGCGCCAGCAGTTTCTCGGCCGCCTGGAAATCATTGTGCGGGAAGGGCCGCCGCCGGGCTCCGGAGAGAATCGCGCCCTGCAGGATGCTGTTGTGGGCCAGGGCGTCGTGGAAGACGAGGTCGCCCGGGCCCACCACATGCCCGATCACGGTCTCGTTGGTGGCGTGACCGCCCACGAAGGTGATGGCGTCTTCGGTGCCAACGAGCCGGGCAATCTCCCGCTCCAGTTCCTGATGGATTGTCTTCTCGCCCGACACGAGTCGGCTGGCCGACACGCTCGTGCCAAACTTATCGACGGCCGCCTTCGCCGCCGCGGTCACCTGCGGGTCGCCCGACATGCCGAGGTAGTTGTAGCTCGCCCAGCTCACCATCTCGCGGCCGCCGATGGTCGTGCGGTCGTTGGTGAGCCCTTCGTGGACGCTGAAATAGGGATCATCGAGCCCGGCATCGCGAACCATCGCAAAGTTCTGCTCGAGGGCCCGCACCTCGGGAAACTCCTCGATCCGATAGGCATCGGGAGGAATCTCCGCTACCACTCGGGCCGCCTTGATCTCGGGGCGACTGTCGGCGGGCATGTGGTCGAGGATCGCCTCGGCCACCTCACGGCAGGTCTCGATCTGGGGCAACACCTGCTCCGGGAAACGCGCCCCAAACGCCTCTTCGAGGCTGGCCACGATCTCCATTCGCTCCAGCGAATCGAGACCAAGTTCCACGATGTTCGTGTCGAGCGTGAGATTGCTAGCGCGTTCCCTGGCAATCCGTCGCACATGGTCGAAGACGGTCTGCACCACCTCCTGCGGCAGTTCGCGATCGGGCCGATGGGCCCGCGACGCTTCGCCGACAGGCCGCTGGCGGGCAAGCCGCGGAGCTTCGGGAGCCGGCGCCGGCTCGGCTGCCGCCAGCCAGCCGACGTGCTGGGCCACCACATCAAGCGTGCCATCAAGAAACTGCCGCTTACAGGCATGCCGCTGGATCTTGCCGCTGGAGGTTTTGGGCACGCTGTTGGGCCGCACGCACACGATCGCCTCGACCGCCACCTCCTGCTCCATCGCCAGCCGCTTGCGAATCGCCTCGAAAGCGTTGGCAATCTCATGTGGCTCGCGTCGGCCCCGCTCCAGTTCAGCGACCACGACCACCCGCTCGCGGCCCTCGATTTCCACGGCAAACGCCGCAATCGACCCGGCCCGCACCAAGGGTGTGGCCTCGGCCACGGCATGCTCGATGTCTTGCGGATAATGGTTGCGGCCACGGATGATGATCAGATCCTTGAGCCGGCCGGTGACGAAGAGTTCGCCATTATCGAAGAAGCCGAGGTCACCGGTTCGCATGTATGGGCCGGCATTGGGCCGCCACCGGGTCACACTGCCGGTGCCGGCCTGAGCGTCGGCCTGTGCGAGCATTGCTCCAAAGGTGACGGCGGTCTCCTCAGGGCGATTCCAGTAGCCCTGGGCGACGCTCGGGCCGCTCACCCAGATCTCGCCGATCCGCCCCGGCGGCAGCGATTCACACGTCTGCGGATCAACGATGTGTACGTCTTGGCCGTCGAGCTCGCGACCACTGCCCACCAGGCGACGAGCCAGCACGACGTTTTCTGGAACACCAACGGCGGTGCCCGTCTCGATCGACGTCGCATCAAACGAGCGAATTACGGGCGGCTCAAACTTCATGCCACCGGTCACCATGAGCGTGCTCTCGGCGAGGCCGTAGCAGGGATAGAAGGCCTCGCGACGGAAGCCACTTACGGCGAAGGCCTCACAGAAGATGTCGATCGTCTCCGCCCGCACCGGCTCGGCACCGTTGAAGGCCAGCGACCAGCTGGAAAGATCGAGCGCCGCCCGCTGCTCCGGCGTCGTCTTTCGCACGCAGAGCTCGTAGGCGAAGTTGGGCCCGCCACTGATCGTGGCCCGATAGCGGGAGATCGCCTGCAGCCACCGGAGCGGCTTCTGGAGGAAGGCGACCGGCGACATGATGACGTTGAACTTGCCCCCGTAGAGCGGCACGAGGATTCCGCCGATCAGCCCCATGTCGTGGAAGCTCGGCAGCCAGAACACGCCCGACTGGCTCCGCGTGATCTCGAAGGCCTGCATGATTCGCAGCGAGTTGTGCAACAGGTTTTCGTGGGAAAGCATCACCCCCTTGGGCGTGCCCGTGGAGCCGCTGGTGTATTGCAGGAAGGCAAGGGTATCGCCGTCGATATCAGGCCGCTGCCAGCGGTCGGCCCAGGTGGGCTCCAACTCGCTGTCGACCTTCCAGATCAGGTGCTCGAGGCTCGGGGCCGCGGCCCGCAGGACGTCAAACCGGTTGAGGACGTCGCGGGTGGTAAGGGCCACCGAGGCGTCGGCATCATTAGCAATTGCCTCGATGCGCTCCACCGAGCGGTTTTTCCGCGGTGGATAGGCGGGCACGGCGATCGCCCCGCCATAGAGGCAGCCCATGAAGGCGGCGATGAAGTCAAGGCCCGACGGATAAAGCAGAAGCACCCGCTTACCGGCCATCCCCTCGCTAGTCAGCCACGCCCCAACGGCCCGCGCCTTCCGGTCGAGTTCCGCATACGTGACGTTGAGTTCCTCGGTTTCTCCGTCGACGAGGAACGTAAAGGCCCGATCATGCGGCCGATAGGCGGCCCGCTGTCGGAGCAGGTCGACGATCGTGGGGGCGATCGAGGCTTCGGTGGAGGGTACTGGATTCACGAGCACGGAGCCTTCGGGCAGCGGGACCGTGAGGAAATTCGGCAGGTTCCACGGGTCCACGCCAGAGTCTACCCACGGGCGCCAGACAACCGGAAGTTTCGGTTTTCCTCGGGGTTGCCCGGGCGTTTTTCGTCGATTAGGCCGCTCCGGTTGTGCCAAATGTACGGGCTGGCCGACGCATAGCCTATCAGTCGACGCGTTGAAAAAACTCCCGCTCAAGTTTGACGAATTGATCGGGAGGAATCTCCTCCGCACGGGTCGTCGCGCCGAGCCCGAGCGCCGCATACACCGCATCCACCGCCTCGACCGCGGCCGGCTGCTGCATGCCGCCCGCCATGCCAATCAGGACCCCCCGCAACACTATCCGTCGAAGGCAGAAGATGTCGCGGACGAAGCCATGGAATCGCCCGAGGTCGGCGATTCGCGCCCGGCGATCGGGCTCAAGGTCGAGCCGCACGATCGCGGAGTCGACCTTCGGCCGCGGCCAGAAGACGCTCGGCGGCAGGATGCGAACGATCTCCGACCGGCACTGGCTCCCAATCCAGACCGAAAGCGCGTTGTAGGAATGAGAGCCGGCCGCCGCCGTCATCCGTTCGGCCATCTCCCGCTGCACGGTGACTGTCGCTGAGTCGAAGGGGCGGGGCAGGGCGAGCAGGTTGGAGATCACCGGCGTGGCGACGCAGTAGGGCAGGTTGGCCACAAGAAGGAATCGGCCCTGAGGGCAGGCAGCACGAGCCTCCTCGATCGCGGTGAGCACCTCCGGAGCCAGTCGATGCTTGCCGGCCAACACGTCCCTCTCGACCAGATGCACGTTGTTGCACTCGATCACCCGCTCGCGGGCCAACTGAGCCAGCCGCGGATCGATCTCGACCGTGACCATGCAGCCGGCGGCACGGGCCAAGCGTTCGGTAAGGGCGCCCGTGCCGGAGCCCACTTCGAGCACAGCGTCGGCCGGCGTCACACCCGCGGATCGTTCCAATAGATCGAGTAGGTTCAAATCGACGAGAAAGTTTTGGCCGCGACGGGCGTCGATTGTGAAGCCAACCTGCTTGAACAACTCCTTTAGGTAAGCCATGGTCTGCCGCGCCGGTGGCGTTGATGGGCGGTCTGTCGTGTCGGTCATGCCGATGCCTCCCGAGCGGTGAGCCAGCGGGCGACATACTTGAAGACAAGGTCTGTCTCCAGACTCACCGCGTCGCCCTCGACGAGCGTGCCGAGCGTGGTGTGGGCGAGCGTGTGAGGAATGAGGGCCACGCTGAAGGCGGTGGGCGTCACCTCGCACACCGTCAGGCTCACCCCGTCGATCGCGACGGAGCCCTTCGAGGCCATCTGGCCGAGTAGGACAGGGGGGGCCGAAAAGAAACACGTGAGCCAGTCTCCTTCCTGCTGCCGCGACTCGAGCCGGCCGAGGCCATCGACATGTCCCGTCACCAGGTGGCCGCCGAGGCGGTCGGAGAGCCGCAGTGAGCGCTCAAGATTCACAGGGTCACCAGGCTTCACGCCACCGAGTGTGGTCCGGCTCAGCGTTTCGGGGCCGGCCTGGAATTCGATCCGTGGCCCGTCAATGCGGACCACCGACAGGCAGCAGCCGCTGGTGCAGATGCTTTCGCCGAGCGTGGCCTCGGCCGCGATCGCAGCCGCCTCGATCACCAGCCGCTTGCCCGGCGGTTCATCGACCACGGCGGCGACGCGGCCGACCGCTTCAACAAGTCCGGTAAACATCGTGAGCGATCCGTGAGGCGGTGAGGGGCACGAACATGACTGCCCTGGAGAATAGCCGTCACAGGCGACTCCAGCCACGCACTTGCGTGTCTCCCGGGGGCTGGCACAATTGCCGCCACACAGGCGATTGAATTCCCCACCTCACCTCCCGCGAAAGGCCTCGCCCATGTCCACAATCGTCGACGTTCACGCCCGCCAGATCCTCGATAGCCGTGGCAATCCCACGATCGAGGTCGACGTGACCCTGGCCGACGGGGCCTTCGGCCGGGCCGCCGTGCCCTCGGGCGCGAGCACGGGCGCCCACGAAGCCTGGGAGAAGCGGGACGGCGACAAGGGCGTTTACCTCGGCAAGGGCGTGCTGCAGGCGGTGGAAAACGTCAACACTCAGATCGCGGAAGAACTCGAAGGCTGCGATGCCCTCGACCAGACGGCCATCGACGAGCGGATGCTCGAACTCGACGGCACCCCCAACAAGAAAAACCTCGGTGCCAACGCGATCCTCGGCGTCTCGATGGCGGTGGCCCATGCCGCGGCCGAACACTGCGGCCTGCCGCTCTACCGCTACCTCGGCGGCGCCACCGCCCGACTCCTTCCTGCGCCGATGATGAACATCATCAACGGTGGTGCCCACGCCGACAATCCGCTCGACGTTCAGGAATTCATGGTGATGCCGCTGGGCTTTGACACCTTCGGCGATGCCCTGCGGGCTGGCGTGGAGACCTTCCATGCGCTCAAGAAAGTGCTCAAAGACAAGAAGCTGGCCACGGCCGTTGGTGACGAAGGGGGCTTCGCCCCACACATCGGCACCTGCGCTGAGGCGCTCGAGGTGATCCTCGCCGCGATCGGCAACGCCGGCTACGAGCCAGGCAAGCAGATCTGCATCGCGCTCGACGTGGCCGCAACCGAGCTCTACGACGCCAAGGCGGGTACCTACACGATCGAGGGCAAGACGCTCGACTCAGCCGGCATGGTTGACTTCTTTGCGAATCTTGCGGGCAAGTATCCGATCATGTCGATCGAAGACGGCTGCTCGGAGGACGACTGGAAGGGCTGGAAGCTGATCAGCGAGAAGCTCGGCGACAAGGTGCAACTCGTCGGCGACGACCTGTTCGTGACCAATTCCGAACGGCTTGGCCGCGGGATTGCCGAGGGAGTGGCCAACAGCATCCTGGTGAAGGTCAACCAGATCGGCACGCTCACCGAGACGATTGCCGCCGTGTCGCTGGCCCATCGGTCGGGTTACACCTCGATCGCCAGCCATCGCAGTGGCGAGACAGAGGATGCCACGATCGCCGACCTGGCCGTCGGCCTCTCGACCGGCCAGATCAAGACAGGCTCCGCCTCCCGCAGCGACCGCATCGCAAAATACAACCAGCTGCTGCGGATCGCCGAGTCACTCGGCGACGGCGCCGTCTACGCCGGCCACGACGTCCAAGCCCGCTGGCCCGGCATGTGACCGTGCTGGGTGAGCCTTCCGGCCGATCGGACTCGACTCGCCCAACCCGGCACGGGATTGCCCGAGCCACATCGCCGGACCCAAACAAACGGGCTCGTGGCCATCGGTGGCGCGGAAGCCGACCACGCAGCGCAATACATACGCGGGCGAAAA
>JAYQOK010000058.1:0-18740 GCA_038144795.1 Candidatus Kuenenia sp.
GGTGCGAACTGTGCGGGTTGCCACGGTGTGTCTGGAATATGGCAAGCCCGAGCCAAGCCCGCGGATCCCCTATCGACTCGTGGCGGTGGAGTCTTTTTCGTCCGATCCCCGGGTGGCGGCGGTTCTGGAAGCGTTCGGCCGTGGCGAGCTTTCGCAAAAGGTCGCTCAGGCGGTCGCCTGGCATCTGGCCAGTGGCGTTTCCTGGCAGAAGCTGGCCGCAGAGAAGCTTGATCGGGCCGGTGGCTATCCTGACGAACCTTACTTCGCCCCGGCTGAGTTGATGGCCGCCTATCGTGTGGTGGAAGCTACCGCAAAGCGGTTTGGTGGGCCAACCGGTGCAGCACCGGCCTTCACCAGTTACTGAGCGATTCTCGCAAGACTGCACGGGGATGCACCACGATGTGCCTCGGCCACGGATTTTGCATCCGAAACTTGCGAAATCGGTGTGCGAGCATAAAAATCGAGGGCCCATGGGTGTAGCCATCGGGAACGTCCAGATTCCTTCGGGTCGTTGCTACACACCGGGAGCCGGAGAGGGATTTCACAAGACTCAAACGACCCTGAGGGTTTCGCATGTCGATCGTCAGCACACCCGCCCCCAATGCCATTAGTCGGCCACCCATCGGCGACGAGGTGGTCGTCGAGGCTCGCAACCTTTCCAAGACCTACCGCGACTTTTGGGGCCGTAGCAAGAAGGTCGCGCTCAAGCCGTTGGATCTCGAAGTTCGTCGTGGTGAAATCTTCGGTCTCCTCGGTCCCAACGGATCCGGGAAGACGACCACCCTCAAACTCCTGCTGGGCCTTATTTTTCCCACGTCGGGCGAGGCCCTGGTGTTTGGCCGCGATGCCACCGACGTCTCGAAGAACGAGCGGATTGGCTATCTACCGGAAGAGTCGTATCTCTATAAATTTCTCGATGCCGAAGAGACGCTCGACTTCTATGGTCGCCTTTTTGACATGCCTCCCGAGGAGCGGAAGCGACGGGCCGACATGCTGATCGAGATGGTCGGGCTCGGTCGTGACAAAAAACGGCAACTGAAGGAGTATTCCAAGGGAATGACCCGCCGCATCGGCGTGGCCCAGGCCTTGATCAATGATCCGGAGTTGGTGATGCTCGACGAGCCGACCAGCGGTCTCGATCCAATCGGCACCCGGGAGATGAAGGATCTCATCATCGACCTCAAGAACCGGGGCAAGACGGTGATCATGTGCTCCCACCTGCTCGCCGACGTTGAAGATGTCTGCGATCGCATCGCCGTGTTGCACCAGGGTGAACTCAAGGAACTGGGCCGGGTAGAGGATCTGCTCCGCGTGACCGATGTCACGCAGATTCGGGCCACCGGCCTCTCCGCTGCTGCTCGCGAGGAGATCCGCGCGGTGCTCGAGCGGCATGGATCGACGGATGCCGAGATTGGGAATCCGCGAACCACCCTGGAAGATCTCTTCCTCGACATCATCCGCGACACGCAGGCGCGACCCGGGCGGCGGGCGCGAGGCACCGGCTCCGAAGAAACACGCGGGGAGTAAGCCACGCTCATGGTGCTCGAAGAGGAAATTCCGGCATTTTCGGCATGGATCGGCCCGGCACTCGCCTGGTACTTTTTTGCCGCGGCACTCGTGGTCATCATCGTCAGCGCGATCGCTTGGCTCGTGCAGTCAGTGCTGCATGGACCGCTGGTCGCGGGCGACAAGGTCTATCGCGGCCTGCTTGCGGGGGGCGGTGACCTGGCCGGTATGTCGTGGCGGCGAATCTGGGCGTTGGCACGGCTGGCGGTGCAAGAGTCTCTCCGGCGGAATGTGCTCGTCGTGCTGCCGCTGTTTGCGCTACTGGTGTTGTTCGCCGGCTGGTTTCTCGACCCCACCAGCACCAATCCCGGCAAACTCTATATCGGTTTCATCATCGCCTCGACCAATCTGTTGGTCTGCCTCGTGGTGCTCGTGCTCTCCGTCTTCAGTCTGCCGGCCGACATCAAGGCCAAGGCGATCCAGACCGTGACGACCAAGCCGGTACGGACAGGCGAGATCGTGCTTGGCCGGATGCTCGGCTTTGCCGCTGTGGGCACGGTGCTGTTGGCCATCATGGGCGCCGTCGGCTGGGCCTTCGTCGTCCGCAGCGTCAATCATCGCCATACACTCACTGCCGATGACCTCGTGGATATCAGCGGTGAGGATGGGGCCGTGGTGAGTCGTGAGGGCCGCACCAGCCTCGATCGCGGGCACCGGCACCGAGTTGCGCTCGCTGCCGATGGGGCGGGCTTCACGGAAAACGAGCAGGGGCATCGCCATCGCATCCGGCCGGTTGATTCGGGAGGGGCGAAGAGCTACGAAGTCGGACCACCGGAAGGGATCCTCGAGGCCCGGCGGCCGCTGCGCGGCACGCTTCGCTTCCTCGACCGCGAGGGGCGACCGAGCACCAAGGGGATCAGCGTCGGGGCGGAGTGGTCCTACCGGCAATACATTGAGGGCGGGTCGCTGGCTGCGGCGATTTGGACATTCACCGGGATCACCGAACAGCAGTTTCCCGAGGGTCTTCCCTTGGAAATGCTCGTGCGGGTGTTTCGCACCTACAAGGGCGACATTGAAAAGGGGATTGCCGGCAGCGTCCGGGTGAAGAACCCTGTCAGCGGATTGCAGAGTGATCCCTTCTATTTTACGGCGAAGGAATTCACGATCGACTCGCTGCTGATTCCCCGGAAGCTCGTCGCGACGGCGGCCGACGGCGGCACGCGACAGGTCGATCTCTTCGGGGACATGGTGGCCGATGGGCGGGTGGAGATCGTGCTCCAGTGTCTGGAACCGGCCCAGTATTACGGCGTGGCTCAGGCCGACTTCTATCTCCGGGCCGGCGAGGGAGCGTTTGTGATGAACTACCTCAAGAGTTGCCTGGGAATCTGGTTCTCGATGCTCCTGACGACGGCGTTGGGCGTGATGTTCAGCACGTTTCTCGCCGGGCCGGTAGCGCTCCTGGCGACGCTTTCCGTGGTGATGGTGGGGCAATTCCGCGAGTTCATTCGCCGTCTCTTCGAGAGCCAGGTGACGGGTGATTTCTCGATTGTGCCGGGGGGCGGGCCGATCGAGTCACTGGTGCGGATCGCGACGCAGGAAAGCATCACGGTGGAGTGGGAACTGACGCCGGCTGCCCAGTTCATCAAGACACTCGATACGTTTCTGCTGGCGCCGATGCGTCTGGGGGCTGCCCTCTTTCCCTCGCTGGGATCACTTGGCACGAGTGACTTTCTAGCAGGTGGATTCGATATTCCGCTTGATCTGTTGGCTGAGCATGGCATGGAGACCCTCGGCTACCTGATCGCCTTTTTCATTGCCGGGGCCATGTGCCTGAGGGCTCGGGAGGTGGCATCATCATGAGCGACACACGCGAACGAGGACAGAGCCGCGCAGCAACTGACCACGGCAAGACGTGGCTCGGCCTGCGGCCGGCCACACTCATCATGCTGACTGCGATCGCGGTGCTCTTGGTGCCGTTATCAATGCTCAGCCAGCCAGCCGATTCCGCGAGCCCGGGCGGATATCTGGCGCAGCTCCGAACAAAAAATGGTCTCTCTCAAGCTAATCTGGGGGAGATCGATCCCACCAGTGAGACGATGCGATTGGCCTCGCTGGGGCTTAAGAATATTGCTGTCACGTTGTTGTGGGATCGGGCCAATCATTACAAGAAGGTGGAGGATTGGACCAATCTGTCAGCGACGCTGGAGCAGTTGACGAAACTCCAACCCAACTTCTACTCCATCTGGGACTTTCAGGCCCACAACCTCTCCTACAACATCTCAGTGGAATTCGATGATTACCATGACCGCTACGCGTGGGTCATGAAGGGGATCGAATTTCTTCGTCAGGGCATTGCTTTGAATCTCCGGGAGCCGCGTCTCCTGGGCCGCATGGGCTGGTTTATCGGCCAGAAGATTGGTCGGGCGGACGAGAAGAAACAGTATCGACGACTCTTCAAGGCGGATGATGACTTCCATGAGCGAGATCGCCCGGGACGGACGCTCCCTGAGCGAGACAACTGGCTTGTCGCTCGTGAAAAATATCTCGCCGCTCAGCAGTTGACCGATTCAGGTGTGCCGCTCAACACAACACCACTTATCTTTCACAGTGAACCGATGATGACCGCGGTCAATCATGCCCGAGCCTTGGCCGAGGATGGAGTGTTTGGGGACAGCGGTCGCGATGCCTGGCGTCTGGCCGGTGACGAGATGCGGCGGTATTCGATACGTGAGATTCCGACCACATGGGATGTGCCAATCCGCCTCGGCCTGCGGGAAGCAGAACTGGCACGCGCTGATCGACTGGCGAACGAACTGGAGGAGTTGTTGCCGGGGCAATTCAAGGCCCTCGAAGACAAAAAGCGTGAGTCGCTGACGCCAGAGCAACGGGCGGCCCTGGCGGTGTCAGTGATGGATCGTTCCGAAGAGCAGCAGCAGACGGCCGCAGCTGCGGAGTCGGTGCTGAAGGTCACTTGGCCGATGGTAGCCCGTGGAGCGCCAGTCGACGTAAAGGCCAAAGTCCAAGACCTCGCCCGCCAGTTCGTGGAGGCCAACGAGACGGCGGAAATCATCGGACGCTACCGCGATATCGTGAATTTCGACTTTTGGCGGGCAACGTGTGAGGCCGAGGTTACCGACGACATGCTGAAGGCCCGCGAGTGTACATGGCGGGCCGAGCAAGACTTCGACAATGCCCGACTCCAAGCCGCCAAGAAAGCCTACGAAGAGGCCTTTGCGGCTTGGCGGAATGCGCTGGATGCGTCGGAAGTGCTCCGCAATGACTCGATGACAGCAGACGATATCAAGAAACTTGTGGATCGCTACCGCAAGGTACTGGAGCAGCTTGACGAGCCATTCCCCAAGCCTTTCATCCTGCAGGATATTCTGGAGTAGGGCAGGGACAGCGATAGGCTCAAGGCTCCGCTACTTTTTGCGGATGAGGACCTTGTCGATGCGGCGGCCATCCATGTCGATGACCTCGATCGAGAGGCCTTGCCACTCCATGATGTCGCCCGTGGTCGGGATGCGCTCCAACTGAGCCAAGACGAGTCCCGATACGGTCGAGTAATCACGGGGCGAACCGTCGAGTTTGATATCGACCGTTTCGGCCATGTTTTCAATGCTCGCGCTGCCATCCACAAGCCAGGAGCCATCTTCACGACGCACGAAGGCCGTATCTCGGGCAGCGCGATGCTCGTCGTGAATCTCACCGACAAGCTCCTCGAGAATATCCTCAAGCGTCACGAGACCCTCTGTGCCACCGTATTCGTCAAGCACGATGGCCATCTGATTTTTTTCCTTCTGAAACAGTTCGAGTAGCCGATCGAGCGGCATCGTCTCCGGCACGAAAAGGGCTCGGTGCATGATCTTGCGAAGTTCGATCGGCCAGCCCATCCACGTGTGTCGCAGCACATCTTTCAGAAAAACATATCCGAGAATATGATCCAGTGATCCTTCGTAGACTGGTAACCGGGAATAGCCGGCCATCGCGATGGCTCCGATGATTTCTGGCGATGGGGTCTCGATATCGAGAGCATCGAGTTCGATCCGAGGCCGCATGATGTCACGAACGGTTCGCTCGCCAAGCCGCAGGGCCTCAATGGCGACGGCCTGCTCAACCGGCTCTACCACCCCTTCGGCTCGGCCTGTCTCTAGGAGATGCTCGATATCGTCGACTGAGACCGTTGGCCCCTCCTGTTTCCCGGCTCCGAGGAGAAACAGTACCGCTGACGTAGCCTGGCCCAGTCCCCAGACGAGCGGTTTGGCGAGCTGAGAAACCAGTTGCATGGCCGGGGCAACGATCCGTGCTACCCGCTCAGCATTTCGCAGGGCCAGCCGCTTGGGCACCAGTTCCCCAAAAAGAAGCGTGAAAAATGAGAGAATCGCCACAAACGTGGTGAGGGCGATTGGTGTGGCGGCATTGGCGATGAATGGTGGAGCACTAGCTTCGAGCCAGGCCGCAAAGGGCTCCACAAGTTGGTCGCCGCCGTAGGCGGCCGCCAATGTGCCCACCAGCGTGATGCCCACCTGCACGGTGGGCAGGAATCGGTCTGGGTTGGAGGCCAGATCGAGCGCCGTCTGTGCCGCTGCATCTCCCTCGTCTGCCAGTTGCCGCAGTCGCCCGCGCCGACTGGCGACGATCGCCATCTCTGCCCCAGAGAAGAAGCCATTGGCGAGGATGAGGGCAAAGACAATGAACAGTTCAGGGAGCATGTCAAAATGTGCCGTTCGTAGAGCCATCACGGCGGATGATCGCGAGGTTGTCCCGGTGGATCACCTCGTCGTAGGGACAGTAGCCGAGTACGGCGGCGATGCGGTCGGTTTTTAGCCCCCGGATCTGTTGCAATTCGGCCGCTGAATAATTGACCAATCCACGGGCGAACACATTGCCTGAAGCATCGGAGAGGGCCACTAGGTCACCGGTGGTGAACGTACCGTCAACAGTACGAACGCCGGCGGCTAGCAGGCTGCGGCCAGTGGCGACCACGGCGTCGCGGGCTCCGGCATCGACAGTGACTGTTCCCCGCACATCTGCCGACCAGCCGAGCCACCGCTTCCAGGCCGGCATCGCGGCCGTACGGCCAGGAAAGAGCGTGCCTACGGTCTCTCCACGCATGATGCGGGGGAGCACGTCGTCATCGCGGCCAGAGGCAATGATGCAATGGCCCCCAGACTCGGTGACGATCCTCGCGGCGGCGATCTTGCTGGCCATGCCCCCCTTTGAGAGTCCGCCAGCCCGGTCACGGGCCATCGCCTCGACAGTCTCATCAATCTGCGGCACGGTCGCCAGAGCCGCCGCGCCTGGATCATCAGGGTGGCGGTTGTAGAGACCATCGACATCAGAGAGTAGCACCAGGAGTGGTGCGCCGAGAAGTGTGGCGACGAGGGCCGCCAGCCGGTCATTGTCGCCGAAGCTTGTCTTTAGTTCTTCAACACTTACGGTATCGTTTTCGTTGATGATCGGTATCGCCTGGTAGTCGAGGAGGGCACGGAGGGTGTTCCGGATATTGAGGTAGCGAGCCCGGTCCTTGAAATCATCCGCCACCAGCAGCACCTGCGCCGCATGGCGGCCCTGGGCCCGCAACACCCGTTCGTAAGCTTCGATGAGGCCGCTCTGGCCGATCGCAGCCATCGCCTGCAGGTGGGCCAATTCTGCCGGCCGTCGTGAGAGCCCCATCCGGCCCATACCCGCTCCAACAGCGCCCGAACTCACAAGGATCACCTGCTTGCCCGCGGCCAGCAGCGTGTCGAACTGACGGCCCAGTGATTCAATGCGGCTGGTATCGAGGAGCCCGTCCGGACGAGTGAGCACCCTCGTTCCCACCTTGACGACGATCAATCTGGCGGCAGTGGCGAGGGCTCCCCGGGACGAATCGGACTGGGATGCGGTCATAGTTCTTCGCATCGTACCCTGCCTTTGGGCCAGTCGGCCACAGGCGGTCTGTCTTGCCCGGGCGCCGGCGTCCTGCGTTGAGGTTTTGCCTGCGGAATGCGTATAGTGGATAGATCAGCTTGTCATTTCTTTTCCTCAACGGGGCCTGTGGGCACGTTCCGTGAGCGATCTCCATCACGAATGCGGCTTGGCGGCCGTCTATCACCTCGCTGAAGGCGAACCGAGCCCGCTCTGCCCAGCCCAGGGGCCTGAGGAGGTGTCGCGACTCGTACCGCGGATGCTGCTCGATATCCAAAACCGGGGCCAATTGTCCGCCGGGATGACTGTCTGGAACCCCGACCGCAGCCACCTCTTGGCAACGCTCAAAGACGTGGGGAGTGTAAGCGAGGTGTTTCGGATGAGCCATCGCGGCAAATATGAGAGTCTCATGGAGCAGCACGCTGGCCGGGCGGCGATTGGCCATGTGCGGTATGCGACCTGCGGCGCTGAAGACCGCGGCTATGCACAGCCATTGGAGCGGCCGCACATCCAGAAGCGCAAGTGGTTTGCCTTCGGGTTCAACGGCCAACTGGCCAACTATCCAGAACTGCGGGCGGAAATCCTCACCGATGACGATAACCATCTAGCGCGGGATAACGACACCGAAGTGATCATGCACGCGATTGGTCGTGAGCTTGCGGGGGACGCCGATCCCGATCCAGTCGACATGCTTGCCACCATCGCCCGTCGCTTCGACGGCGCGTGGAACCTCGCCATTCTCGACGCTTGCGGACGCATGATTGTGGCTCGCGATCCGCTGGGCATTCGGCCGATGGAATACGCCCATGTTGGCCCGCTTGTCGCTGCAGCGAGCGAGAGCGTGGCACTGCTCAACCTTGGCTTTCCAACTGAATCGATCCGTACGCTCGAGCCGGGCACTGCCCTCATCGTCGATGGGCGTCAGATTCGCGTGGAGCGGTTCGCTGAGAGCCGGCAAAAGGCCCACTGCTTTTTCGAGTGGATCTACTTTGCCAACGTTGCCAGCACGATGGATGAGCGGAGCGTCTATCTCGCGCGGAAGCGGCTCGGGGAGGAACTGGCCCGCCTTGAGACGGTGGAGATCGACGCCGACACGGTGGTCGTGCCGGTACCCGATACCAGCAAGGCGGCGGCCGACTCAATGGCTTACCGGCTCTCGATTCCGTCGGTAGAGGGACTGATTCGCAATCGTTACACGGGCCGTACATTTATTGATGGTGCCTCCAGCCGTCGCCAGAAGGCCGAATCGAAATATACGCCGCTGCGGGAAGTACTCGAGGGGAAGCGAGTGATCCTGGTAGAAGACTCGATCGTACGGTCGACCACGATGAAGGTACTGCTCGGGCGGATGCGTTCGCTGGGGCTGGCCCGCGAAATTCACGTTCGGATCGCCTGCCCGCCAATTATCGCCCCGTGCTTCTATGGCATCGACATGTCGACGATCGACGAACTCTTCGCCCCTGTCTTCCTGAACGAGGGGCGGCTCACCGAAGATGCCCAGCGGGCGATGGCGGCGAAACTCGGGGCAGATTCGCTCCGCTATCTGCCGGTCGAATCAGTGGCCCGCTCGATCGGATTTGAAACCGATGCCCTCTGCCAAGCCTGCATTACGGGCCGGTATCCGACGCCGGCCGGTGAGCGGTTGTACGAGATCGCTCTCGGCCAAGTGGCCCGCGGCGAATCTGGCCGCACCTACGAAGCCGTCGTGTAGAACAGGTCCCCTGACCTGTCGTGAGTTTTCGGAAGAAAGGCCTGGGCCGGTCTCTTGGGCTGTCCACCCGTCACGGCACACGGTGGAGTACGGCCCGCCAGACGGGCTGGCCAGCCAGGCGAGTACGCCGCTCGAAATGGGTGCGATAGTCGAGATCATGCTCCGCCGGCCGAGCAGGCTCCTCGTTAGGCGCGCCGAAGCAGCCCGTCTGTCTGGCCGCTTCCATGGCTTCGACAAAATATTCCTCGACGTCGGTCCAGACGTGCAGTCGGCCGCCGGACACGAGCACCCGGCCGGCATGCTCGAGGAATGGCAGGCTCAAGACCCGTCTTTTACGGTGTCTGGCATTCAACCACGCGTCAGGGAAATAGACATGGATCGCTGCAAGCGAGGCCTCCGGGAGCATGGATCGCACGAGCCGCTGGGCGTCGCCGTGAATGATTCGTGCGTTGGTCGCACCGGCAACGGCCAGCCGACCAGCACACATCCTGGCGTAGCCGGTGGCAATCTCGATGCCAAGAAAATTGGTGACGGGGCAGTCTGCGAATGCCGACTGCAAAAAAAGACCCTTGCCACTACCCACCTCCAGTTCTGTCGGCTGATTGGCCGGAAAGAGAGACCTAGGATCGAGTGGCTCCGGCAGGTCGCCAAGGACAAGAAGGTGGGTCGAGAGATCGACTGTCGGGGCAGGTTTCTTGGGGGCCCGTCGGGGCATACCTTACTTCGCAGCGGCGGTTTCACGGAGGTAGTCGACCGGCAGGGGCACGCCTTTGATCACGCCATCCACCACGATGTTGTCTCGCACAAGGCCCTGGAAGCGGCAGACAATCATCGCCTTGGGCCGCACGCGAATCCGTTCGACGGCGATCACCAGACGATCGCCAGGCACCACGGGCTCACGAAATCGCACGTCTTCCATGCCGCCGAACCCGATCACGTTCGCCTGCAGGAGATTGTGCTTCTGCGTGTAATAACTCGACAGTTGGGCTGCCGCTTCACACATCATCACTCCCGGCATGACGGGCATCACGGGAAAGTGTCCGCGAACCCAGAATTCATCAGGTGTGACGTCTTTGTAGCCGACACACAGCCCGCGGGAATGGTCTTCGTGAACGATGGCCGTCAGCTGTTCCATCTCAAAACGTTGCTTGTTCCAGCGGCGGATCTCCTCGATGTCGGCGATGACAGTCGAGAGGTCGTATTCGTTAGGATGGATGATGTAGTCGCGGGGGGCCACGGCAAACGCTCCGTCGGGCTGGCGGTGGGGCAGACGAACGGGCTCAGGTTTTGATGTGCTTTCGCTTGGCTTTGCGGGCCTTGCTGTTGGCAGGGCGAGCGCCGTGATTGGCCTTCTTGAGGCCGCGGTGGGGTTTGGCCATGGGATGCTCCTTGGGAACGAGGCAAAGGGAAAGTTGTACCATGCCTGTTGGGCCGCTTCCATTCCCTGCCGCGAATTGGTCAGCCCGAAACCGGTGTCACTGGTGGCTGGGGTATTCGGGGGGAGAATCAGGACGTTCCGCGGCGATGGCGTCGCGCAGACTGGAGCGAAGGATCTCCACGAAGCTGGCCGCCAAGAAGCCGAAAAGGCCACCGATCACCGCGGAGGAGGCTCCTCCAAGTACTGCGCCGGCCACGGAACTTCTCGTCAAAAGAGCCAGCATCATCGTACCCGTCAGCCCGCCGACCGTGGCGCCGATGCCAGCCGAGATCGGCACCAATCGCCCCAGGGTTTCATGCCGCTCCAGCCGGGTCGGCGAAGGTTTGGGGAGAGGGGATGCCAACGGGCTGGCGGCGAGTGGCCACATTGCCCGCTCCTTGTCGGCTGCCTCCCGCATCCGTGTGCCAATGGCATTGCCTGCCACATGCATCGCAATG
This sequence comes from Candidatus Kuenenia sp., assembly GCA_038144795.1. Lineage (GTDB taxonomy): Bacteria > Planctomycetota > Planctomycetia > Pirellulales > UBA1268 > CACORA01. Next base: position 11,003 of record JAYQOK010000058.1, read on the forward strand.
CTGGCTAGCACGACTACCGTCCCCATCCATCCAGCCAGCCCGAGCCAGCCGATCGCCGCGCAGGCCACTGCGATCACCACCGTCAGCCAAGAATAGGTGACCAGACGCATTCAAACCCTCCGGTTTTCATTGTAGCCACCGATCAGAAGGCGTCTTGAACAGCCTTTTCGGTGTAAATCGGAAGGAGCCTGTAGTAGACCTCCAGGGTGAGGATGGCGAGGGCGGTGTGGGTCAGCCGGCCGCCGGGGGCCGTATCAGGGTCGTTGAAAAACCAGCTTCCCAATTCATGGCCGACGCGCGCCTGCTGAGCCACAAGTTGATCGCGATTTTGTCGGTTCCAGCGGGACCAAACCGGGTGGTCGAGCTGAAGCAAGGCTTGCGACAAATAAAAATTATGGTAAACGGCGTCGGGGTTGGGGCCAGGCTTGGCGAGCACAGTCACGCCCCGCACGAGCGGCTCCTGCTCTCGCCCCCAGCCTGTGTACATTCGGCACAAGAGTCCGATGGACGATGTGCACGGCCTGGCCTCAGGCGTTCGGTACCCGTAGGCTGCGCCACTATTGGCCTGCACCCGGTCGAGAAACCGCCGCACTCCTTCGATCGTGGGGGATGGCGTTTCTAGGCCGGCGATCGCGGCGCTCTTGAGGGCGGCGAGTTGCCAGGCCGTTACGGTCGTGTCGCCGGATTGGCCGGGAAGGTATCGCCAGCCGCCACTGTGCTGGTCTTGGGCAGTCTGAATGAAGCGGATGGCATCTCTGAGGTAAGGCACGAGCATTTCATCGCCTGCGAGGCCATACGCCTCGGCGAGGGCGAGGGTGGTCACGCCGTGGCCATACATCGTGCCCTCGCAGAAATCGCCACCGCGGGGCGTCAACTGCATGCGGCTGATGAGATAATAGATGGCACGAGAAACCGTCTGCTGGTAGGGGCCATCGACATGCGTGTTGCCTGCCCCCAAAAATGGCAAGAGGGAGATGGCAGTGCTGGCAGTCGAACTCTTGAGCGTGCCAGGGTGACGGCAGGCTCCCTGGCAGCGGCAGCCGGAGAGATCAAATTGCCACGAGCCATCGACTGCCTGATGCTCGGCCAACCAGGCGAGGCCCTGCTCCACCGCCTGCTCACTCGCTGCGGATCCGCCACGGGCCTCCACCGCCGCGGCCCGCGCCTCGCCCCGCCGCGTTGCGAATTCCATGGCGGGCTCGCCCGTGGGCATGGCTGCCTTTGTCACTGTTGGACCCGCGGCAGATCGAACCGCAGCGGCAGGCGACATTGCCGGCAGCGATGCAGGATGAGCCTGGGGCCGATGGGGGGCAGCGGAGTGCGGCACCGCATGCGTGGCGATGGCCGGTGGCACCACTGTCACCAACGGTGGCGAATCTGCGGCAGGGGCATCCACAGCAATCTGTGGCGGCGGCGGTTGCGGCTGTTCGGCCTGATTCGTATCGACGTCAAGTGGGGCAAGTTCAACAGTCGGATCTAGTTGGAGGACATCATCGTTGACGTCGCGTCGATGATCGTTGCCAAAAGCCAGCAGGAGCGGCGGAGGCCGCAGCGGCGGGTTGTCCTGGCTGACCAGAATGGCAAGCGCAATGGCGACCATCAGATGAGCCAGAATGCTGACGTAGCCTGAGCGCACGACCGGATGGCCAACGATGCGGTCAATCAGTGGTAGTGGGGCGGGCAGCATGGAGGTCTGGACGGACAGAAGCACGGCGTAAGGAAACTCTGCCGATCCTGCGGATTCTGCCGGCAGGAGGTACAAGCGGGCTCGCTTCCCACAATACTCAGATCGGCTGCTGCATGCTCGGCAGACGAGTGGCAGCCAAAATGGTCCGGTTTTCCCGGCGTCGACGGCAACGTCACTCGACGAAATCGTCGGTTTCCTTCCCGGCGTCTTGATAGAGCGGGAGGCCATGCTTGAAGTAGACCTCCAGCGTCATTGTGGCCATGGAGGTCACGTAGATCCGACCACCAACATGCGGCGCGTGCCCGGTGTTGAAGCCCTCGTAGTAACTGCCAGCTTGATGGCCATCCGTGAACTGGGCTTTGATCAGCATCTGCGACATTTGCCGCTGCCAGTCATCCCATTCTTTGGGTAGTTGTTGCTTCACGTGATAGAGAACTTGTGTGGCGTAATAGGATGTGTACATGTCCTTTGAGGGACCGCCCTTCGCCAATTTCTTGGCACCCCGCAGCAGCGCCTCGTTGGTCTTCTTCCATTCCGTGAACATCCGACAGAGGAGCCCTGCGGCATTGAGGGCGGGCCGGTCACCCGGAGAACTGTATCCGTATGCCGCGCCTCCATCCGACTGAACAAAATCAAGGAATGTGGAAACCTTCTTGACAACCATGGGATCGACCCGCAGTCCGGACATGTTGCCGCTCTTGAGGGCCATGACCTGCCAACACACGGCCGAGGTGTCACCGGCCTGCCGCGGCTGGTAACGCCACCCGCCACCGACGGGATCCTGTGCTGCCATGATGAAGTCGATCGCTGCCTGCGCCGGTACGGCAAGTCGCTGATCCTTGGTCATGCCGTAGGCCTCGGACAGCACGATGCCAACGAGCCCCTGGGAGTACATGTTGCCGCCCCCCGAATAGGCCTTGCCTTGTCCGGCGATTACCGCCTGAGCGAGGAATGCGAGCCCTTGGTCAACCTGCTGACGATACTTTCCTTTGGTTCCTTGGGCAGTGTGGGTGTAGCCCTGACCAAGCATGGGAAGCAGCGCCAAGGCTGTCGCCGCAGCACGATCCTTGAGGTGGGACTCCGTCTCGGGATTTTTGCACTTCCCCATACACCCCGGGCACTGACGGAAGTCAAAAGACCATCCACCGTCGGGCATTTGGTGCCGCTTGAACCAGTCGCACGAAGACTCCACGGCGCGGATAATCTCATCTGGATTACCACCGCCGGCCTTGATCATTTCCTTCTGAGTGGCGGCGTTTGCCCGGGCACCGAATCCCGCCTTCGAACCACCAGACTTGCCAACAGTCTTGAGGAGGTCCGTGGACACGCTGATATCAGCGCTCATGTCAGACACATCAATCGACGTTTGCGCCGCAGCGAGATCAGACGCGTCTGAAACAACCTCCACCGTTTCCACTTCGACGGTCTGAGGGGCTTCGGTGACTTCCTCGACCTCCTCCTGTGTCTCCTGATCGTCCGGCGTGAGATCGACTGGTTGGATTTCCTCGACATCATCGACCGATTCAGTCGGGGGCGACTCGATCGTCTTGATGCCCGCGTTTTCTGGTGGGGGCGTCACGATTAAAGCCAAGGTCAGCAAGACCGCGACGTGCAGCACCATGCTCACGAGCCAAGCCGGTGCCTGCGTCATGAACGCGCCAGAAAAATGCCTGCCGCCGCTCTCCTCTGGCGGCGCGGATGGAGGTGGCGTTGTGGCATTCGCCGAACTGTCTTGAGCAGCGGCCTTCGCCCGGGCTTGTGTCTCACCGAGGCGAGGAGACGTCCCGCCGTGGGGGTGGTTGTCCGCCGTTTCCTGAGGTTGGCCTGCCATCGAAATACACCTTTCAAAAGCCGCGATCGCTCTCCTCCCGCGACGAACTCAACTCGACACCGAGTCTATCAGACTTGTTGCGGCGGATCAAAAATTGATGGGATTCGACGCCGAAAATATGCCTGTTTTTGCCTCGCGCTGGCGAGTTGATCGTGGAAGCAGTATTCTCTCGAAGATCGTTTCGTCGGTCTCGTTTTTCGCCTCGCTGGAGAGGCTGAGCCAATAGATCGTGAGAAATTGGGATGGCAAAAGGCAAGAAAAAACTTGAGGTAGTGCACCTCGTTTGTGAGGAAACTGGAGATCAGAATTACACGTTGCGGCGGAAGACCGGCGGCGAAAAGTTGAAGGTCAAGAAGTATTCGCCTCGGCTGCGGAAGCACACACTCCACGTGGAAAAGAAGAAATAGGTGTTTGGGGCGCGACGCTCCTCACCAACGCGGCCAGTTCCTCGCCGCCCGTCAAAAAATCGATGGCGATTTCAACGGCGGCCACCGGGATGCCATTCACGTCGTCGCGTTGGATCTTCACAAGATCTTTGAGTGTCGTGACCAGCATCGTCGCCTGCTGTTGTCGCGCCCATGCGCCGAGGTGATCGAGGTCGTCTCGTGAGTACTGGTGATGATCGGGAAAGGCCCGATAGGCAGCAACGTCAGCGCCGAGCGATTCGAGTGACCGACGAAAGGCATCCGGGTTCCCCACGCCAGCGCAGGCCACAACCCGCTTGCCGCGAATTGACTCCAGAGGCATCGTGCTCCCCCCGGCTTGCCGTACGGTGATCGGAAGATGCGTCGCCTCAGCCCACAGCGGCGACTTATGCCCGACATAACGGCTCAATTCGGCGCGGATTTCGGCTCGCCGCGCCGCGTCCACCAAGGAGCAGCGAGTGATGACAACGGCATCTGCGCGGGCCAGGCTACCGAGCGGTTCACGGAGCAGGCCACGCGGAAAGAGGAAACCGCAGCCAAACGGATCCGTGGCGTCGACCGCCACAATGTCGAGATCGCGACCGAGTCGACGATGCTGGAAGCCATCATCGACCACGATGGCGTCCGCCCCGTTGGCCACGGCCCGTATGGCAGCCGCGACGCGATTCGGATCGGCAACGTGTGGTACGTCTGGAAGGACAATTGCGAGTTCAGCGGCCTCGTCGCTCTGCTGACCACGTTGTGCCCCGTACCCACGGCTCACGATCGCCGGCCGCATGCCCGCTGTAGCTAACTGCCTCGCCGTCCAGGCGACGAGCGGTGTTTTGCCCGTGCCGCCCAGCGAGAGATTTCCCACACAGATCACCGGCGCGTTGCAGGAGAAGGTCGGCAAGAGGCTGATGTCATAGGCTTTGTTCCGGCAGTAAATCGCAGCCGCATAGGGGGCAGCCATCGCTCGGAGGGCACACCGGAGAGTTGCCGCCGCCGGGCCGCTGGTCGATCCGACAACGAGCCGTTTAAAGGTATCGGGATCGAGAAACAGTGCCATTCCATGGTCCCTCGCGGCTGGAAAGCCCGCCGCTGGGGCAAACCGATAGGTCCAGCATGGGCCTTTTTGCCGCCGCAAGTCAACGCGTTTGCGGCGACGGCTGTAGTCAGCCGATATACTTGGAGCAGAGGAATGCAGCGGCAGCGGCGGGTTGAACGACCCGAAGACTGCACTCATCGTGTGGAGTAGCTGGCGATGGCGACCGTTTCGACCGAATCCTCCCACCAACTCGCTGTCGGTTCATGGTCTGGCGGTGGGGCAGACTCCAAGTCTGAGCGATATCTCGCCAAGCGGCTCGCGGCTGCCGGAGCCGATTATAAAGGCGTGGCGTTGACCATTTTCCTGCTTGGGTCGGCAGCGGTTGCTCTGAGTTGGCTCGCCGTCGGCGTTTTGGCCGAGCACTGGCTCGTCCCAGGGGGGCTGCCCCGTTGGGTGCGCTGGACCTGGTTGGGAACGGCAGTTTCTGCGCTGGTTATCGCAATCGTGCGGTGGGTTCTGCCGCTGATTCGCTACCGGGTGAATCTTGTGTACGCGGCTCGTGCCATCGAGCGAGAGTTTCCCGACCTCCACAATGATTTGGTGAATGCGGTTCTTGTGAGCAGCGACGAGGAGGGGACGAATCCGCGCATGGTCCGGTCATTGAAACGGCGCGCAGCGAGGCAGCTTTCAAGCGTTCCCTCCGATGACAGCGTGGTTGATCGGTCGTTGGCGGTATCGCTGGCATATGCCGTTGCGGCGATGGTCGCCGTGGCGTGTCTCTACGAGGTGCTTGCACCGAAGAGCTTGCTTACAAGTTCCCGTCGGCTGTTCGCACCATGGACATCGGTCGCGGCCCCATCGCGGGTGCAGATCGCACCGCTGCGACTCTCGTGGCGGATGCCCGGCGACCACCAGGATTCTCCGGACGCCGTGGCAGTAGGCCATGAACTCAGCGTGCGGTCGGCTACGACCACGATCGTCAGAGGTCGGCAGTTGGTAATCGGAACCACTCTTCGTGGCCTGCGGGATCACGAGCAGCCGACCATCATGGTGCGAACGTTGCGGGAAGATGGAACGCTCGACACCACCGCCAAGCCGTGGCATGTCGTGATGGAGCGTCAGAGGACGGGTAGCGCTGACGACGCGTTTACGGCGGTGCTCCCCGATGGTTCCCGTGGGCTGGATCGTTCAATTGAACTGGCGCTCACGGCGGGCGATGCCCGCACGGAACCTGTGAAGGTGTTTGCTGTTGACGCACCTTCTTTGCTCGTGCAGGAAGTGCAGTATGACTTTCCGGCCTATACGCGGCTTCGCGAGGAAGCCGTCCGCTGGCAGGGGGATATCCGTGCCATCGAGGGCACCAAGGTCACGATCATGGCAGTGGCCAACCGACCCATGAATGCCGCCTGGATTGATTTTGGATGTGACGGACGGCGTGATAAGCCACTCTTGATCAGCGCGAGCGACCCGTCGCGGGCTTCGGTATCTTTTGAGTTGCGGCTTGATGGCGATGGTACGGGTCCGCAATGGTCGTCGTATCGACTGCTCTTTGAGCCGCGGGAGTTGGGCGGTGAGTCGTCGGGAATTATCACGGAAGAGTTGCAGCACAGAATCGAGGTGGTGGCTGACATGGCTCCCGAGATTTCGCTTATGGAGCCACAGGAATCCCCCCTGCGAGTGCCTCCCGACGGGGCAGTTCGGATTGGCGTGAGGGCGAGTGATCCCGATTTTGGGCTTGCCCGAGTGGGGCTGGAAGTACGGCTGAAGGATGGACCGCCCGGTCGTGAGATCGTTTTGTTGGCTGCCGAGAAACAGGGTGTCTTTCAGGGCGGATCGCTGCTGGTGCCGCGGCAGTTGGGGGCCCAGCCAGGGGCGACGCTCGAATATCGCGGCGTTGCAGCTGATACCCGGCCGCAGCGGCCCAATGAGACTCGCACCCAATGGCAGGCCTTGATTATCGACGAGCGGGCGCCGGCTCGTGAGCCGCGGCCAGAGCCGCAGCCGGATGAGAAGCCTCGCCGTGGTGAGCAACCTGGTGACAACAAGGGTGGGGAGGCGTCTGAGCAAAATCGGCAGCCCGCTGATGCCGGCAGGGACGGTCAGCAGCCCGACGGGAATAAGCAGCCCGGCGGGGAGAACCAACCCGGCCGCGATGCCGAGCCTGGCGGTGGGCAGCAGCCTCCCGATGGGCAGGGGCGCGATGATCAGAATCAAGGTGCCCAAAATCAGGGCGGACAAGGGCAAGCCGGTAAGGGGGAACAGGGCAAGCCGGGCGAAGACCAGAACGGCCCCCAAAAGCCGGGGCAGATGCCTGGGCAAGAGCAGGGGGGCGCAGGCAAGCCAGCGGTGGGCAAGGGTGAGCAAGGCCAGCCCAAGGGTGCTGACCAGCAGTCAGGCGGGAATCAGCCAGCAGGCAAGCAGCCGGGGCCGCGGGAGGGAGCCGGGCAGCAAGACGGCGGCGGTGAGCAGCCAACTGGTCTGAAAGGGCCGGGCCAGCAGGGACAAGGCGCTGGCCAGCAGGCGAAGCAAGGCCGCGGTGAGCAGAAACAGCCTCCCCGAGACACCGTGGCCGCTGATGGCACCAACGACGGTGAGGCTATGGATCGGATCTTGGAGCACCGCCGGCAGCAGGAGCAAAACAACAGCCAGCAGTCGCCAAAGAAGGGCGAGCCCCAAGGCAGTCGATCCAAGGACGGTCAGGCCAAGGACGGTCAGGCCAAGGACGGTCAGGCCAAGGACGGTCAGGCCAAGGACGGTCAGGCCAAGGA
>JAYQOK010000059.1:0-18719 GCA_038144795.1 Candidatus Kuenenia sp.
CTCGTCAACTTCGACGTCTTCCGGTCGAAGTTGCCGGAGTTTCATCAGTTTTTTGCCGCCGGCAACTGGCTCTATCTTGCCATCGCCCTGGGGGTCACGAAGGTCATCCATGAGTTTGGGCACGGTCTCTCATGCAAGCATTACGGTGGGGAGTGTCACGAGATGGGGGTGATGTTGCTCGTGCTCACCCCCTGTCTTTATTGCGACGTGTCAGACAGTTGGATGCTGCCCAACAAGTGGAAGCGGGCAGCGATCGGGGCGGCGGGTATGTATGTGGAGGTGATCATCGCGTCGATCGCCACCTGGTTGTGGTGGTATTCGCACCCGGGCATCTTCAACCAGCTCTGCCTGGATGTGATGTTTGTGTCAAGCGTGTCGACGATCCTTTTTAATGCCAATCCCCTGCTGCGGTATGACGGCTACTACATCCTGTCGGACGTTCTCGAGATCCCCAATTTGCGGCAGAAGGCCAGCACGATCCTCCAACGGATGGCGACCCGCTGGTGTTTGGGGATCAAGCAGCCAGATGACCCCTTCCTCCCGCAGCGGCGGCGCGGCCTCTTCGCGCTCTACGCGGTGGCGTCGAGCCTCTATATGTGGTTTGTCTCACTCTCGATCTTTTTGTTCGTCTGGAACGTCTTCAAGCCCTACCGGCTGGAAGTGATCGGCCAGGTGCTGGCGGGGGCGGCACTGTGGGGCTTGGTAGTGAGGCCCATCCACGGGATGATCAAGTTTCTGAATGTCCCCGGGAGACGCGATGAAGTGAAGGCGACCAATGTAATGACAACGATCGCGGTGGCCGCCGTGATTGCTGGGGCGATAGCCCTGATTCCCCTGCCGCAGCGAGTCTGGTCGGCGGCCGAGATCCGTCCCCGTGGCGAGGAGACGGTTTATGTGACGGTGCCAGGGCGGGTGGAGGCGATCCTCGTGGAGCCAGGCGACCGGGTGGAGAAGGGGGCCGAACTCGTTCGGCTTTCGAGCATCGATCTGGATTTGCAGATCGCTGAACTGGAGGGCAAGGCGACCGAGTACCGCACCCGCCTTGACAGCCTGATCCGCGAGCGGTTCACCGATCCGGCTGCCGGCCGTGAGATTGGCACGGTGGAAGAGGCACTCAAGAGCATTGACGAGCAACTTGTGAAGAAGCGACGGGACCGCACGGAGCTCGTGCTTGCAGCACCGCGGGCGGGCATCGTGCTACCGGCCTCGAGTGTTGAGCCGAAGGACGATCCCTCCGGCAAGCTGCCGGTGTGGACGGGCAATCCGCTCGATGAGCAAAACATCGGCGCCACCTATACGCCGGGCACTGTGGTCTGCATGGTCGGGGAGCCTGAGGACTTCGAGGCGGTGATCGTGGTTGACCAGACCGAGGTGGAATTTGTGCAATTGGGGCAGCGGATTGACCTCAAGCTCGATGCCTTCGCCTGGCAGACCTTTACCGGCACGGTTGACGAGATCTCCGAGTCTCATATCGAGGCAGGCTCGGAGCGGCTGAGTGTGAAGGCCGGTGGTGGCGTGCCGACGGAGACCGATGAGGCGGGCCGTGAGGTGCCGATCTCGACGAGTTATGAAGTCATGATGGCGTTGCCGGAAGGTGATGAACAACTGGCTGCGGTGACGATAGGGATGCGGGGCACGGCTCGGATTCAGGTGGGCAGCCGCACGGTTGGCCAGTGGCTCCTGCGGCTCCTGTGGCAAACGTTCAACTTCCGGATGTAGGGAAGGCCTCCGGACCTGTCACGACGCAAGGCGGGCCTCGGCCTGTCACAAACTCGCGACGCAGCGTAGGCTGTCATGGTATGCCCACGCTTGACCGAATCACGATCTACCCCGTGAAAAGCCTTGATGGCATCGATCTTGGTGAATGCGGAGTGCTGCCGTGCGGGGCGCTGGAAAACGATCGTCGCTGGCGGCTGATCGACATGGATGGCCAAGTCGTCAATGCCAAGCGGACGCCGCGGTTTCATCTGATCCGGGCCGAGTATGACCTCACCGAGCGGTTGATCACACTTTTGCGATGGACGGATGATCCGATGGAGCCGCCCCATACCTTTCCGCTTGTCCCTGGGTCTGAGGGGCCGTGCGAGTGGCTCTCCGAAGTGCTTGGGATTCGCGTGCTACTCGAGGAACGGCAGGACGGTGGGTTTCCGGATGACCGTGAGGCTCCGGGGCCCACGCTGATCTCCACTTCGAGCCTTGAGGAGGTGGGGCGCTGGTTCGGGATCGATCTCATGGAGGTGAGGCGTCGGTTTCGCATGAATCTTGAGATCGGTGAGTGCGACGCTTTTTGGGAAGACACTCTTGCCTGCCCGGCACGGACGAGCCTGCCGTCGCTCACTGATCTCCCAGCCGAGTTGGCAATCGATCCCTATGCCGACCTTCCGCCGCTGGAGCCGCGAGACTTTGCGGTCGGAGCCTGCCGCTTTCGGGCTCTCCGAGTGTGTCGGCGATGTCCGGTACCGAGTCGCGATAGCCACACCGGTGCGACGAATGAGCTATTTCGCGAGGTTTTTGAGGCCCGACGGCGTCGTGCTCTGCGGCCCGATGTCGACCCGGCGACCTGGCCACACCACTACTGTCTTGGTGTCAATACGCAGGTGCAGAATCGGGGAACACGAAGCGAGAACATGTCGGCGGGGATGGTGATCGTGCTCCAGTGACGCTGCCGGTCCGCGGAGGAACCGAGGTGGAGCGACACGATGATCACCGGAATTCCCTCCGTATTGAGTGTTTGTCGCGATCACATCCGTCGATGGATTGTAAATCCATCGGTGGAAAGAGATGGCCCACTGAATGGCGACATTCCGAGAGATGCCCACGTCATCAGCATGATTCGCTTTTCATTGTTCAGCGATTGGAAATCAAGCGGGCCAGCGGCCGGGCTATTGTTAGCGGAACTAAGGCTTTCCCACACGAGTGTGCGTGATGCATCATCGTCGTTGAGGACAATTGGAGCCCGGTCGGGGAACGTGAGCCGGGGAGGCAGTCGACGAGCCGCCACGATGGTCGCCCTGCCGAGCTGTCCAAAGATGGCTGGCGCGGGAGGAGTTTGCGGGGGTGTGGTCCTTGCCGGAGGTGGTGCAGGGGGCATTCCAGTCGGGGGCAGCGCAGGAGTTGTCACCTCCGCGGTGGGAGACTGGAGGTGGATCGAGTTGGCGAGTTCAAGAGTTTTGTTTGCGCTGAAAACAACCGCCGTGGATGTTTGGCTGCTTGACGACGGTGGGGAATAGGCTTCCGCCCCGGCGTAACTGACCGTATATCCAAAATCATCGAGCGCCCCTACGGTCACGCGGCTGAGGTAGGCAGGAACGGACCGACCGAGAAAACCGTTCACTGGATAGTTTGCCGTCATGAGTTCGCCATAGAAGGGCGGTGTGGTGTAGCTGTTGAAGACACTGTCCCGCCAGTGCGTTCCATAGCTGCCATTGTAGGATGGTGGGGTTGTGGTGCTGACTTCGTAGAGGGGGACACTCGTGTCCGCGTTTCGGAAAACACTGTTGTAGGCCTGCACACCGTTAGTGCCGACATAGACAGGGTTGGTGGTGCCAATGCCAGAAACGAGCGTCGGAAACGTGCCGACGTTGTTTTGCCACAGCGTACCAAAACCGACGACATGGCCGATTTCATGGGAGATCGTCGTGCCAAGTCCGACAGCATTGATGAACGCAGAGCTGATTTGCATCGTGCCGATGTAGGGAAGCCCGTTCTGACTGAAGTTTCCGTTTGCCGGAACGCCCGTATTGCCGACACGAATGTCGGTGAAACCGGCCTGGGCAATAACCCCGGCCGGAAGCGTATTGGAGACGCTGACCTGGATGAGCAGGTCGTCGATGACTTGGCCGGTTGTGGGGTCGGTCACGTCGGGAAGATCACCAACAATGACGTTCTCCCAACGGGCTGCTGCCGTCGGAAATAGGGCCTGCACACTCGATGGGACGGAACTGTCGAAGGAGAAATCGATTGTATAAAAAGACTGAGGAGCAAAGTCGTCGATGGTGACGAGTGCAGTCAGTTCCTGGGGCGTGCCGCCAATGGGGTTTACGACCAGGTTGAGAATCTCCTTTCCCTCGGCAGTGTTGACAGGGTCGATCAGCGACTGCACGAAGATGCTTTTTTGAGTCTCGCCCGGGAAGAATGTCAGCCGTTGTGTGCGAAACATGTAGTCTGTTCCGAGCGTGGCCGTGATGGACTCGGTAGAGACCACGACCGTCTCCGGCAGTCGTGACGCGTTGAGCATCGTGAGCCGAAACTCAGCGGCGTTTCCTTCGGTCACGGTATCCGTGACTGGGGAGAGAATGAACGTCGCCGGGCAGTCCCGTCGTTCGAGGATTTCTGGATGGAGGAGTTCCCGTCGTGGTATGTGAGTTGCCCGTCTGGGAGAAACACGGTGGTCTGATCTTGTCGTCGTCATCACTGGCGTCCCTCGGTCACATACAATCAGCACAGTCGATACTGTCCCGACATCTCCTTCATCGGGTATTCTGCGGCGTTCCGGCGAGGGCACTGAGCAGAAGGTGAACGGTCAGTCTCACCGGCATACCTTGCCCGGCCTGCCGAGCGTCACGGCACTGCACGTCGGAGTGCGCGGTTTTCTACACCGCCTCTCTCCGCCGTGATTACGCGGGTGGAGTCCTGAGGGTTTTCATCGGAGCACCTGCCGATTTGGCACCCGGCTGGACCAGCAGAAACCTGGGCGAACCATGTGGAAGTCTGTGACGTATGGAGAGGCAACGCGGTGGGTTGACCTGGATGCTGGGTTGGCCCTCGCGGTGCTGTCGAAGAACCTGATGACCCCAGTCCTCGTCGGGCTGGTTCACTGAGGGGGCATGACAGTGCATGGAGACGTGCGCAAGAAAAGGTGACTTTTTCGGCTGTTTTCGCTAGCCCGGTGACCAAAAACTTGCGGTTGTTTTGAGGCGTTGACAGACTCGGTTTAGATCGTCGTTAGGCCATCTCCACAGCGAATGGCCTTTTCATAGCAAAGGGTCCCCTATGGCTCGTTCATCGCATCGGAACCTGTTCGCCAGACTCAGCCGGTTGCGGCGCAGCCGTCAGAGGCGTCGGGATCGGAAGGTCGCTGACATTGGCCGGATCGAGCCGCTGGAGACACGACTGGCGCTGGCGGCCGATGTTTTTGGTCAGCGACAGTTTGGGTCGATTGATGGTGGGTGGCAGGTGATCGTTCTCGATGAGAATGCAGACGATCTCTACTTCAGGCATACCCTGACGTCGGTCGGGCAAGTTTTGGGAAATCAGCCCCAAACGTTCGATGTGCTCGAATACGACACTGATGTGAACTTCGATGCCCCAGAGGTCGCGAACTATATTCCGTCCGCCTTTAGGGACGTGTTGATCACCAATGGCATTCGGAACTCGGCACAGGGTGATGCCACCAATTTCTTTGGTGGCACCAATGGAGTAGCCTTCCTCGATCTCGAGACTGCTGACGAAGCAGGGATCACCCCTGTTGGTACGCTGTCATCGGTGAATGCGGTGGTGCCCGGCACGCTGTCCGGCCGCATCACGATTCCGGATCTGCGGGGCAGCGACACGATCTACTTCACAACCCAGACGTTGCAGGACACCCGAACGACGGGCCGCGATATGCTGGTGTTTAGCGTCGGCAATCCTTTTGGTAACTACGCTCCATCCGTCACGTTCACGCATTCGACGCTCGACCCGGCGAACCCGGGCACCATTGTCGACAACACTGTGACGCTCACCACCCAGGGAGGTGGCTACAGTTACGTGACCGGTTTCCTGGCCTTTGATTTCAACATGGCAAATGGAGTTGGTTGGGCCACTGCAAACAACAGTATTTTGGTCGACTATGCATCGCCGATCGTGCCGACGAGTCCGTCCACGGTGCAACTCTCCCCGGGATTCGATTTCGGCCTCGGGCTGCTTGTTGATCTTCCTGCCGAAGACTCGACCGTACGGATTGCTAGCCCGATCGTGAGCCCTGCCGCAACAACGAACCTCGTGGTCCTGAGTGCGACCAATGTGGAAGTCGATGCACCGGTGACATCGGACGTCGGCTTTTACGTCATGGGGACAACCGGAGGGCTGCGGCCCGCGTCTGTTGTGACGCCTCAAGTTCAAGATGGCATTGCTGGGGATTGGTATGGCGGCGGTGGGATTGATACGGAGGTCGAGCGACTTGTTTTATCTGCACCGGTGGCGGCGCCGGAGGTTGGCGTGATTCTGGTCGATGATTTGGATGGTGCCGCCAACACTCGGGGTCGGTTCTACGTTTCATCATCCGGCTCGCTGACCGCCACAGGAGATATGTCTGTTGATGCCATTGCATCCGACATCATCTACGAAGGTGATGTTTCAGCCGCGCGGCAGTCATATCGTTGGCAGACCCGCGACGATGCTGTGCCGTATCAGTTTGTCACCACCAGCGCGAACGGCGTTTCTCTGGGTAGCATGTCCGCACCCACCGTTGATATCTTCCTGACGAACACTCAGGGGGTGAGCCCGGCTAATTCCGTGCAGCATGTTGTCGATCTTGATACGGCAGTGGGCAGTCTTCGGCTTTCAGCAGCGCAGGGGATCGGGCAGGCTTCGAATTCCGCGCCCTACAATTATGCCGTCACGATCAGGGAGCAGGACGCCCTCACGCTCGATGCCTCGTTGGCGTCCGGTGGCCCGGTGTCAATCACTGCCGGTGGAGCCATGGCACTGAATGCCACCGTGAGGTCGGCAGAAGATGTGAGGCTTACAAGTTCCGGTGCCATGACCGGGAATGCTTGGCTGACGACAACCGAGGGCGTCATTGGCGTCACGGGATCGTCTGTCGCCCTCAATGGCCTGATGCAGGTGTTGGCGGCTCCCTTTGATGAAACGCTTACTGATATCGAAGTGGTGTCGACCAATGGTGGCATTTCGCTGGGGGGTGGCGCCAGGGCCGTCAATCGGGTGGTGCTGCAGCAAAGCGGTGCTGGCGCCGTGTCGTCCGGGGGGGTCGTGGGAGCGGAATACCTTGACATCGTTGCCGACGGAGCGGTGAATCTGCAGACAGACGGCCGGTATATCGACATCGAGTCGGGTGGGCAGGTGACGCTTGTGGAGGCGAACGATGCTGAGTTGACGCTTAATGCCGCCGGACTGGCATCACTGACGGCGTTGGGGGTTGACCCGAATGATGGCCGGTCGGCGCTGGTGGCACGGCTGCGTGGCAGCACGAATGTGGTGGTATCGGCACCGTCCGGCAGCATCGATGTGACGGCCCAAACTGCTAATGATTTGGCGATTGGCGACGCTGCGGGGCTTCTCAGCGGCATTGCGGCTTCCATGCGTGCGGCGGGTGATGTCTCGATTCGTTCAACGCAAGGCAACATTTTTGTGCTCGATGCTCCAGTGGCTGGTGATGGCGTGCTTGAGGCGCGTGTTGCCAGTTATGAAAACGGTGCCAACGGCCTCGGCAATCTCAACGGCTCGTACGCCCAAAACACCCCGGGCATCACGCCAGCCACCCTCACGGGCAATGGTAACTGGAATCTTAACAATGATCCGTCGCTTGGCGGTGCCTTCGGAACGCTCACCGGTCCGCTGCGGGTGCGGGATGTTGTGCTCCTGCGTGGGCAGGATGACCAGCGGGAAAATGGTCTGTATCAGATCACTCGGTTGGGCAACAGTTCTACATCGTGGCAGTTGACGCGTGTAGCTGGTGCTGACACTACTGCTGAGTTTGGCTCGAATACTCGGGTTGCAGTAACAGACGGGGTGTTTTCCGGAGGTTCCTTCAAGGTTGGGCAGTACGCCAATCAGTTGGATTCAACACCGCTGCGAGTCACGGCAGGGACGGCGCGGTCACAGGATGAGTTCACCGTTCGGCTGGCTACGGAAATAACTCTGGATGGCGTTTTCGCAGCAGGGCAGATCACGGCTGCGGCCAACGGTGCCATAGTCGTCAACGGTCTGCCGGTCATCACCGGCGACGTGTTGCTGGTTCGTAATGGAGTTGCAGCAACTCCTGGCGAATCCTCTGTGGCCAACGGTATCTATCGCGTTTCAAACGCTGGCAGTGTAGCGACCCCATGGATACTTGAGCGGTTTGTCGACCCCGATACCGGTCTCCAAGTTGGCGAAGCAACCGTGATCGTATCGGAGGGTTTCTACCGCACATCGTTAGCAGGTACGACCTTTAGCGTGGGCTACGATGGGCTGGGGCTGGTCGACTTTTCGATCACAGAGGAAACCGTTACGACTGAGATCGGATCGTATGACCCGAGTGATGTCACAACGTTTGTCGTAAGCACGAGTGGCGGTGTGAATGATGCCGCGGGATCGCTCGGTAAGATGCTGCGGCTTGTGCAGAACAACTCGGCTCTGGATTTGAGCCAAGAGAATGTAGATCAAGCCGTGCAGTTTGCGAATGAATTGGGCAGCGTTACCGGCCCGACTGGAACCATCGTCTTGCGTCAGGAACTGCCGCTGATCGAAAAGGCCTTCGAAATAGACACGGCCCAACGCTACGCGATTTCCACAACTGCAGCGGCACCGATCGTGATCGATGGCTCACGCATCACATCGTACCGGGAAAATACGTTTGTGACTCGGTCAAGCACCGCTCCCGTGAATGGATTTGAGTTTACAAGCGGTTCCTCGACTAACCTTCTGCCGACGCCCGAGGAGGCGTCACGGGGCCGAATCAGCGGCTTGCAGATTGCCGGTTTTGAATTAGGGGGCGCTGTCGTTGTGGATGGGGCCAGCAACCTGCTGATTGAGAATCTGACCATCGGGCTGGATGAGAGCAATCAATCGCAAGCTGTGAAGTACGGGATCCATGTCACCGGGAATTCCGGTGCTACTGGCCCAGTCACACTCCTCGATAATGTGGTGTACTCAGCGTCGGTCTTCAGCGGCAGTGCCCTTGGTGGGGCAGGTGTCTTGATTGATGGCGCTGCCCAGCATGTTCAGGTGGTAGGTGGAAGTATCGGCGGTTCAGCCGGAAGTAACACTTCGGGCATTATCGTTGATAGTTCAAATAATGATGCGACCCGGGCCAATTCGATCGGCGCGAACCCATTGCCTACCGTGCGGGTAACCACGCAGGCAAACAGGACGAAGCTCACGATTTCGGCGGCCGATTGGTCGCGGATTTCCGAAGATTTGTTCCTCGGTCAGGTGGTGACAGGTAACGGCATCGCAACTGGAAGTGAAATCATTCACATCAATCCGGCTACCCGAGAAGTGGTTCTCTCAACACGAATGACAGCGAGTGTTGCCAATAGCATCATCACATTTGTCGCGCCCAGCCGGACAACTGTAAGCGAAAACTTCTTCGGCGTCGAAATGCGATCCGGCAATGTGCGGATGGCCAACACGACTGTGGCAAGTAATGTTCTCGACGGCGTAGTAGTGGGAACGACGATTCCGGATGCTGTTTGGGCTCGAATTGGTGCGGGAATCGTGTTGGATGGTGCTGGAAACCCGGATCCCACTATTCGTAGTGCCGCCAGCAACTCGATCCATTCCAACGGTCGCTACGGCATTCGCTTTGCGAGTGGCATCAGCTCGATGACCGAGTCGTTCTCACTCGCGCCACCTGGTCCAGTGACGACGAACATTCGGATTCAGGGCAATTACATCGGCACGAACACCAACAGTGCTGATGGCCTGCAGAACGGGCGGAGCGACTACTATTGGGATCAGGTCGATCCAGCGACAGGGCAGCCCTATGGGTATGCACCACCGCCGGGTGGTGGATTTGAGTCGCTGATCAACTCTGCCGACCCAGATGGCACCAATCCAGCCGAAGACGTCAATGGCAACGTGAGCGCCGACTTGGCGCCGCCTTCAGGTGGTGGCATCGTGCCGCCTGATGGTGGTGTGGTGCGATTGCCGCCCCGACTGTAGGCAGAAATTCGGCTCTAAGTCATCGACTCCACTTGGGGAGCTACATTTTGGCCGGCAGTGGATTTTGACTACGGCGAAATCTGCGTGCCGCTGACGTTGACGGTGACAGGGGCGGCCGAATTGTTCGATACGTTGGACCCTGTTCCCGCTGCACCACCTGCTGTAAATGAGCCGCTGATGTTGATTTGACCGAGGCTCAATCCTGCGCCGGCAGCAGCCGTCGGATCGATCGTGATTGCTGTAGCCGTACCGGAGACAACCGTATTTCCACTGGCCACGCTGGTGAAATTGAGTGTGTCGAGGTTGGTGACAATTGTCGGACTGTCAACATAGATCGCCGCCGCCGTGGCCGATGTCGTCGAGAGTGTGTTAGCACCGACGGCACTGATGGTGCCGCCGTTGACTGCCCGAATGCCTCCAGCGTTTGCGCCAGTGAGGGCGATGTCGAGATTCTGGAAGTTGATCGTGGTGTCAACAGTGTTGTTCGAGAGAAGGATGCCTTGGTCCGTCGGCCCGGCGGTGGTGCCACCGATTTGGGTGCTGAAGAAGTTGAATTGGGGATCAAAGGTACCTGCGGTTTGTGAGTTTTCGATAAGAATGCCGGTCGTCCCTGTGCCTTGGAGATCAAGCCCTTGCAGATTTATTTGGGTGTTGCCGGCCACATTTCTGATGAACACGCCATCGCCCGAATCAACTAGGGGATAACCGCCCGGACCGAAAATGTTGATCACGTTTTGCGTGCCGGTGGCGTTTGAGATATCGGCAATCTGCAGCATATACCCGAGGCCGCCACCGGAAGGTGGTGCGTTGTTGATGGTGCCAAAGTAGGTGAAGTTTGGGGTGCCGCCAGTCAGCACAATTGCCGCCCCGTCAGTATTCTTCACGATTCCCGACGTATAGCTCGGGCTTGCAGTTGTGTTTGGCACGGTCTCGATGCGTGTGGTGGAATTGTCATTCACCACGGCAATGGCAGTGGAGACGCTGTTGACCAGCGTGGCGTTGCCGATATTGAGCGTTGTCGTTGCGCTGTTCGAGTCAATTAGGATGCCCTCGCCGCCGACATCGAGGATTTCATTAGGCACGGTGGATCCCGATGGAGCCCCGCGATAGGCGAGGTCGACCGTCCCACCCGTCTTGTTGTTGA
This sequence comes from Candidatus Kuenenia sp., assembly GCA_038144795.1. GTDB lineage: Bacteria > Planctomycetota > Planctomycetia > Pirellulales > UBA1268 > CACORA01. The sequence goes on from JAYQOK010000059.1 coordinate 11,012, forward strand.
TGTCGATGATGGTGCTGGCAATGCCGCCGTTGAGTGATGTGTCGTTGATGATGCGGCCGGAGTAGCTAATGTTGACAGCGCCGCCGGACAGAGCTGTTCCATCGCCCACTTGAAAGCCTGTGTTATTCATGTTGCCGATGGCGACATCAGTGAACTCGATGCCACCTGTCGGCTGTGATGCGCCCGTTCCAGCAATGAGCACTCCCTTCTGAAGGTTGGTGCTGCCGTCGCCGGAGATCAAGACGTTGCGGACCGAGGATGCGCCGTTGGTAGAAAGAGCCGTATTGTATGGGTTGGCTGTGGTTCCAAAGGCCTGTGCAGTTCCATCGAGGTTGCCAGATGCTCTGATGCCGATCGCCGATCCGGCGATCGTGAAGTTGGCAACCGTGGCCCCGCCCTGTCCAGGAATGTCAATACTCGCACCGGCAGGATTGCTCAAAACGGGATTGAGCGTTGTTTGGGCGGCGATTGTGTAGAGGCCGTTGGTGCCGCAATTGGCTTGTGACTCGATGATGAAGTTACCGCCGCTGCCGACAAGTGACTGGTTTAAGGCGTTGAAGCTGAATGTGCCGCCATAGAGGCTACTAGACGAAGCCGTCGAGAGACCTTCGTTGACGTAGACGATGTCCCACGGATTCACTGCGGCAGTATCGGCCTCAGCCAGGGTCTGGAAAGGTGCCTCGTAGGTGCCGTCACCGCCTGCAGCTGCAGCGTTGTTTACGTGAATGACATTCCAGTAGCCATTGCCATTCTTCGGGTTTTGCACGATCACCGGTGTCTGGTGGGCCCGCACGATGTGCTCGTTGCGCCACATCGGCTGCTCGACCTGATCCGGCACGTTGCGACGGCGGCTTCCCCCCATACGATATGTGAGCCGGATGAAACCGGTAGAGTCAAAGTAGGAATCGTTGTTGTATTGGATCGAGAAATCCCAGTTCTCGATGAACGTCATGTCGAGTCGGGTATAGACACCACCAAACCATGGCACGACGCCCTGACCAGCTTGTGAACCGCTCGACCAGTCATACTGGGTATTGCCAAGGGCATAGCCACCCACGCTGATCATACCGGCCCAGTCGGCGAGCGCCGGCACATACGCACCGATTTCGAGGTCAGCACCACCGAGCGCGGCATCAAGGCCGTTTTGGCACATGATGTAGTTCTGGTAGAACGGCACGCCGGGATTACCCACCGTATAAGCCGTGGAGCCCACCGGGATATAGCCATTACTGCGGAGGTTGCCGTAGTCGGTGAGCCACTCACCGCTCACGCCCACCTGGTTGTACGAATGACCAAATTGGCCGTACTGCTCCGTGCCGAGGAGGCCGCCGGTCGGATACTGATTCTGGTCGCCGTCGTAATCCCAATAGACGCCGACGCCGAGGAGCGTGCCGCCCACAAACTGCTTCCGAACAGCTCCGACGTTGGAGAAGAAGCCGCCGTATTCGGAGAGATGGCCGCGGAGATCAGCCGCCCAGAAGCCACCGAGGTCATCCTCGGCATAGGGAATGAAGCCGCCGAGTGTGATGTAGCCGCCGTTGTAGCCAAGACCACGGTCAGCCGGATTGATGCCAAAATACATCCAGCCGGGGCCGTTTTGGTTGCGTTCACTCAACCGGGTCACCGCGCGATTGAGCACGCCCCCGCTCGGCGCCATGGCACCCTGACCCATCGCCCCGATTTGGGCGTGAGTCACGCCCGTCGATCCGGTCATTCCGGCGGCGAGCAACGCAGCGAGGGCAGCCCGGCGAGTCCGTCGGCGCCAGGCGGAAGCCCGTCTGCGAAGCGCCCGCATTCGAGCCGTCATCCGCCTGCCACGGCGGCTGCCCCGGGCCTTCCGCTTGTTTTGAGCTGATATCGCGGTCATCGGGTCACTTGCCTGTCGGGTGCCGGCCTCAGCATGGGGCTGGTCCCCACGCCTAAAAACCGGCATGATCATCAGGGTTAATCGACCCGGTAGACCCTCCGTCATGAGAATTTTCGGCAGATCAACCGAAACCAGCAGCCTTTTTCCATCCTGCCCGGAATTCCCGATCCATGTGGCATCTCCAATCCCACGCCGCTCTGCTCTTCGATTGCGACGGTACGCTCGCAGACACGATGCCCGCCCATTACCGGGCCTGGCTCCGTGTGACACAGCATCACGGCCTCTCCTTCGATGAAGACCGCTTCTACTCCCTCGGTGGAAGGCCTACAGGTGACATCATTGCCACGCTTGCCCGGGAGGCGGGCCTCGAGATCGACATCGATGCCGCCGCCGAGATGAAGGAGACGGCGTTTCTGGAGCAGGTTGAATGTGTCGCGCCGGTCGACCCCGTGATCCAAGTCATCCACCGCTGCCGAGGCAGGGTGCCAATGGCGGTGGTCACGGGCGGATACCACCACGTCTGCCTGAGAATTTTACGGCAACTCGGCATCGCAGATTGCTTTGATTCAATCGTGGCCAGCGAGGACACGAAGCGACATAAGCCCGATCCCGATCCCTACTTGGAGGCGGCCCGACGCATCGGGGCGAGTCCGGCGACGTGCGTGGTTTGGGAAGATAGTGACCTCGGCATTGAGGCGGCCCGACGGGCCGGCATGGAATGGGTCGATGTGCGGGCATTCCATCAGCCGCAACGGGTCACATGACACCGGCTTTTCCCCATCGTGGCCATGATCTCCCTCGCTGACATTCGCGCTGCTCATGAACGGATCCGATCCGGTATCTATCGCTCACCATGTCAGCCGAGCATCCCGCTCTCAGAGCTCATCGGGAGCCGGGTCTTTTGTAAACTCGATCTGCTCCAGCGAACCGGTTCCTTCAAGGAACGGGGAGCCAGAAATGCCCTCCTGCTTCTTGATGCCGCCCAGCAGCGCCGCGGCGTGATCGCTGCCTCAGCGGGTAATCACGCTCTTGGACTGGCCTATCACGGCAGCCTGCTTGGCATCCCGGTGACAGTCGTGATGCCGCGATTTGCACCGCTGGTGAAAGTGGCTACCTGCCGGCGGTTGGGCGCTACCGTGATTCTTGAGGGTGATGCGTTTGACGATGCCCGACGCCGAGCCCTCGAGATCGCGGAAGCCGATGGACTGATGCTGATTCACGGGTTCAATGATCCGGCCGTGATCGCCGGGCAGGGCACCATGGCCCTCGAAATTCTCGAGGACGTACCCGATGCGGACACCATTGTGGTTCCTACCGGTGGTGCCGGGCTCTTAGCGGGCGTGGCTGTTGCAGCCAAGGCCCTCCGACCTGAAATCCAGATCATCGCGGCGGAAGCCGCCGCATCGGCAAGTTTTGGGGCGTCGCTGACGGCGGGGCGGCCAGTGGCCGTGCCAAGTCAGCCAACGCTCGCCGATGGGCTCGCGGTCGGCTGCGTGGGAAGCCTGTCATTCTCACTGGCTGCTCCACTCGTGGATCGCGTCGTGACGCTCGGCGAAGACGCCATCTCGCTAGCCGTGTTGCGGCTTCTGGAGCTGGAAAAAATGGTGGTGGAAGGAGCAGCAGCCTCGGCCCTGGCGGCAGTCATGGGCGAAACCGGCCGGGCGATTGCCGGCCGAACAACTGTTCTTCTCGTGTGTGGTGGCAACATTGATCTCACGATGCTGGATCGTGTGATTGACCACGGCCTTGTTGCCGATGGGCGGCGGTGGCGATTTCGGACTGTTATCAGCGATCGACCGGGGGGCATTGCCCGACTGGCTGCCGCCATCGCCACCACCGGTGCGAGCATTCGAGAAATCAGACACGAACGGGTATTTTCCGGGGTCGATGTGTTTACGACCACCGTCGAGGTGACGGTCGAGACCGCCGATCGCGAGCATATTGCCGTACTCCGCGACCGATTGACGGCGGCCAGCTTCGTGATTGCCGGTGCATAGGGCGCCTCCCGTCCCCGGGACGATGCTGACGATTCCGTTGAGTTTGTGGCCCACTGCTTTTCGCTCACACTGTGGGATGTCTCTGACCGATTTATCTGGTTGGTGCGTTGGCCGGCGTTTCCCAGAAAGACGTCAGAGGCACCTTCTATGGCTCCGCAAAACTCCGCCCTCATGCCGAATGCGGCCCCGGCGGCCCCGTCACATCTCGCGCAGGAACGAGACCGGCTTCGCCGTGAACTCTTGCGGCGCATTCTGGAAACCGAACAACGCAGGCAGGCGGTGCGAATCCCGCCGCGCTGATGCAGCCGACATTCTCGGAAAGGAGACGCTCATGCGACACATCAGCACGGCGACCCTCCCCGCGATTCTGCAGGCCATTGCCCTCCTCGTTGGCATTCTCGCGAGCCCCGCATCCGCGCAGGTTCCGTCAGCTTGGGGAAATGCTTTACCGCAGCAGGAGGCGTGGCGGCCGGATCTGTTTGCCGACTACCTGCTCACTGGCCAAACACCGCATCCCAGCGTGGCGCGGATTGTGGCGCCTGATGAAGGGGGCGTGTCGCTGGGGTCGGGTGTACTCGTTGATATCAACCAGTCGCAGGGCCTTGTGCTTACCAACTGGCATGTGATCCGTGACACCCGCTCGGCTGTGCTTGTGCAGTTTCCCGACGGGTTCCAGTCGGCCGGCACTGTAATTCATCACGATGAAGCGTGGGACTTGGCAGCGCTGGTGATCTGGAAGCCGCAGGCCGCGCCGGTCCCGCTCGCCGAGCAGCCACCGAAAATCGGAGAACTCCTCACCATCGCCGGGTTCGGCCGTGGCGCCTATCGGGCCGAGACCGGCCCCTGCACCGAATATCTCGCTCCCGGTGCGGGCTACGCCAAGGAGTTTGTCGAACTGTCGGCGACGGCCCGTCAGGGTGATTCCGGCGGTCCGATCCTCAACGCCGATGGCAAACTCGCTGGCGTACTTTTCGGTCAGAGTGAGGGCCGCACCATTGGCAGTTGTTCGACGCGGGTGCGGACCTTTCTGGCGAGTGTCGGCTCGAGTGGGTTCACACCGCCGCCCGGTGAACTCACTGCAGCCGCAGCGATGCCGCCGGCTGCGCTGATGCCTGTTGACCTCCAGAAGCCCCCAGCGCGGCTTGCCGCAGCCCCGCTTGAGGAGCCACTCCAGCGATCGGTGCATGTGACCGGATACGGGATGCCATCGCCAACGTCCGGCCTACCCACGGCACCGGTGGGAACGATGCCGTTTCAGGCATCTGCTGAGACCGGAGACATCGCTGCGGCTGTCGTTGCGTATGTCACCGACTTCGAACGCAATGGCCAGACACTGCTCGCCGCCGCGGGAGGCTTGGCGCTCGTCATCCTTGGGCTGCGCATGATCATCGCCTCAAGGGCATCGTAAGTTCTGCGTTGGCAGCCGGATTGACCCCACAGACGTGTCGAGGAGCACCTCATAATTGATGTTGTTGACATCAATGGCACGGGTGGCTTCTTGAAATTCGGAAGCGGGCTTTGCCATGGGGTGGTTCTTGAGTGGATACTAATGAGCGATGGGTACCGCTCAGGCACAACGTGATGCAAACGACCTCTCCGGCAGCCGCTTGGGAGGATACCGGCTCATTCGTCAGCTTGGAAGTGGCGCGATGGCCGACGTCTATCTGGCGGAGCAGGAGTCGCTCTCCCGATTCGTTGCAGTCAAGGTGCTGCGGCGCGAGACGACTGTCCGGCCTGCGGCCGTGGAGAGGTTTGTTCAAGAGGCCCGGGCTGCCGCTGGGCTAGTGCACGGCAACATTGTGCAGATCCATGAGGTTGGCTGCCTCGACGGCATCCACTTCCTCGTCGAGGAGTATGTGGCCGGACCGTCGCTCAAGGGATGGCTTGAGGTCCGTGGTCCGCTCGACGCCCGGCAGGCTGTCACGGCATTGGGAAACGTTGGGTCGGCACTCGCTCGAGCTGCTCAGCAGGGCGTGGTCCATCGTGATATCAAACCGGAGAATCTGCTGCTGACGCGTGATGGTGAAGTCAAAGTGGCTGACTTCGGTCTCGCCCGAGTGCGGGAGCAAGATCTTGGTCTCACTCAGGATGGCACAACGCTCGGCACTCCGCTCTACATGAGCCCCGAGCAGGCCGAAGGACGAGACGTTGACCCGCGGAGTGACCTCTATTCACTCGGTGCCACGGTGTACCACCTGCTCGCTGGTCGGCCGCCATTTAGTGGCACGACCGGCGTGGCGGTGGCGATGGCTCATATTCGCGATCCACTCGTGCCATTGGAAAGTCTCCGGCCTGACTTACCCGAAGCACTTGTGGCGATCGTTAACAGGCTCCTGGCGAAACGTGCCGATGACCGGTATGCGACAGCCGCTGATTTGTTGCATGTCGTGGAGAGTGTCGCCCTCCCGTCGGCTGAGGGACCACATCATCGAGCATCACCCTTAGCGTGGCAGGGAGATCTTGGTCAATGGGCTGTCGGTGAAGCGGGTTCAGCAACGGCCGCATTCTTGAGGGCCAGTGGAGGGAGAACGCTAGGTGATGGATTGAGTCCGTCCCCGCACGCCCGGACGCAGGCGATCCGCGCGGCGACAACGAGGCTCCAGATGGCGTTTGAGGATGACCGTGTGGTGGCTCGTTCGACACGCAGGTTTTGGGTTTTTGTCGCCGTGGCGACGGTAGCAGCAACTGGGCTTGGTTTCCTGGTGAGCCGACAGCGGCAGCGCCGCCCAGAACAAGCGTGGCGGAGAAACCGGGGATGACGAATTAGCGTACGAAATGGTTGATGGTAGCAGGGGAGACATCTACGGCTTCTTGACACGCTTTGCGACGCTGCTACAAGAAAGCCGTTGTTTTGAGAAAAGGCATGACGCCCCCATCGTCTAGTGGCCTAGGACATCGGGTTCTCAGTCCGAAAACCGGGGTTCGACTCCCCGTGGGGGTATTCCTGAGCCCGTGTCTCCCGTAAACGCGAGAGAAACGGGCTCTTTTTCTAGGCCTGACGGCTCCTGACGGTCTGAAACGGCGTCGGATTGTGCCGGGTTTTGTGCCGGGTAAATCGGGTGGCCGCTGGCCGGCCGTTCACTGGGTGCTGGACGTGGCTGAATGGCACGCTCGTAGTCGGCGTCAGTGACCATGAGGTAGTGGTCCTCCGCGACCTCCTTGGAGTTGCCGATCCACGCGTGGACAACGTGCTCGGGGTGCTCCAGAAGGAGCTCCGTCTCCCTGCTGGCTCGTAGGTTCACGAGGACTTTTGGCCAGACCGGCACGCCGGCACGCTCGATCGCACGACGGACGCCAGCGTAGACGTAGCCTTCTGAGTGGAAACGACGCGGGAGGACGTAGACGCAGCCTTCTGGAGCCTCGTCAAAGGCCTGCCTGAGATATGGCTCGATCTCAGGGAAGATCGGTACGACCCTCGTCTCGTGGCCGTCGATATGCTCCTTCTTCTTTACGCGGATCGTGATCTTCTTGCCGTGCCAGTCAACGAAGGATAGCCCGGCCAACGGCACTTCCACAACGGTCTCGCGGCTGACGAGCCGCTCTTGAGCAGCGAGATTGGGTGTTTGGGGGGGCCGCATGGAATTCCCGCGAGCTCCCCGAACCCCTCTGCAGTGGCGTTTTTCGCGTTTCGGCGCAGACCGGCTCCCAGTCGGCCGTTCCCGGCGTTTCGAAGCCTCGCGTCCGACGCCGCTCAGAGCCGGTGGATGTCAATCGCGGGCAGTTCGTCGGGCGCCGCTTGGAAGAATGCCCGATCGTCGTGCGTCTGCACGAGCTCGCCCCAGTCGGTAGGTGGGCCGCGAGCGGGAGAGAGCGGCGAAGGTTCGACCGGTTCTCCCAAATGTGT
>JAYQOK010000060.1:0-18592 GCA_038144795.1 Candidatus Kuenenia sp.
GTCCTCGAGGCGGTCGGCTACGATCCCGACGCGGTCACCGGATTTGCCTTCGGCCTCGGCGTGGAGCGGATCGCCGCCCGCCGGTATGGCGTGGCTGACATTCGCGACTTCTATCGCAACGACGTCCGCTTCCTCGAGCAGTTTTGAGCCGTCGATGATTCTCTCCCGAACCTGGCTGGCGGACTACGTGCACCTCGACGCTCCCACCGAGGAGATCGTGGAACGGCTCCTGATGGCCGGCCTCAATCATGAATCGACCACGGCCCACGGCAGTGACGAGGCGATCGAGATCGAGGTGACGAGCAATCGCCCCGACTGGCTCGGCCATATCGGCGTGGCCCGTGAACTCGCCGTGCTCTTCGGCCGGCCGCTTCATGTGCCCGATCCGCGGCCCGTCGAGGCCGGGCCGGCAGCCGCCAAGAGCATCGCCATCGAGATTCGGTCGCCCGAGATCTGCCCCTTCTACTGCGGCCGTGTGATCCGCGGCGTGCGGATCGGCCCCAGCCCGCAATGGCTCGTCGAGCGGCTGGCAACGGTCGGCGTGGCGAGCGTGAACAACGTGGTCGACATCACCAATTACGTGATGCTCGAATGCGGACAGCCGCTGCATGCCTTCGATCTCGAGAAGCTGCGGGGCGGGCAGATCGTCGTCCGCCGGGCCATGGCGGGCGAGGCGTTTACCGCGATCAATCACAAGACCTACACGCTCACCGATCACATGTGCGTGATCGCCGATGCGGAGCGGCCGGTGGCGCTGGCCGGCGTGATGGGGGGGGCCGACTCGGAGATAACTGACGCGACGACCGACATCCTGCTCGAGTCGGCGCAGTTTGCTCCGCTGGCGGTGCGGGCGGCAGCCCGCGGCCTCGTGCTGGCGAGCAGTTCGTCGTATCGCTTCGAGCGTGGGCCCGATCCGGCCGCCGTCGACTGGGCCAGCCGGCGGGCAGCGGCGCTCATTGTCGAACTCGCCGGAGGTAGTCTGGCGAGTGGCGTGGTCGAGGCGGGAGCCCTGGCCTGTTCACCGGCCACCATGCAGCTTCGCGACAGCCGCGCCGCGGAGGTGCTCGGGGCGGAGGTGCCCGGCCCGCGGCAGCGGGAAATCCTCATGAGCCTCGGCTTCGTTCAGGAATCGTCAGGTGCGGGAGTGACGCGGTGGCGGGCGCCGAGTTGGCGGCGGGATGCTTGGCGGGAGATCGATCTTGTCGAAGAGATCGCCCGCATCGAAGGCTATGACCGGGTACCCGAGGACCAGCCAATCGCGGCCCGGCCGGTGGAGCTCTCATCACGCGAACGTGCGGTTCGGGTTGTCTCCGAGGTGTTGGTGGCCGCCGGCTTCTGCGAGGCGATGACCCGGAGCGTGGTGGCTGCCCCGCTGGAAAAGACACAGAGCCCGTGGAGCGAGGCGCCGGCGCTGGTCTGTCAGCCGGCGCTCATTCGCGGGGCCGATCGGCTCCGGCGGACACTCTTGCCGAGCCTGCTTGAGGCCCGTGCGGGCACGTTGGCAGTGGACGCGCCGCACGGCGAGCTCTTTGAAGTTGCCCATGCCTATCTGGCTCGCACGGCACCGCCGCCGGCCGACCTGATGGCTGAGTCGCCCGTTGAGGAGCCGCTGCTGGTGTCGCTCGTGACGGGGGGCGAGTATCTGCGGGCCAAGGGCCTAGCCGAGGCCGTGTTGGCGAGGCTCGGCATCGGCGCGGGCCGCCTGCCGCCCGGGGGCGACTCGTGTGTCGAATATCGGCCGTTTGTCAGCGACCTGTTTGCGGCCGGTCGAGCCGCCGAGATCGTGCTTCATCGTCGCGAACTGCAACCGGCCCGGGTGGGCGTGGTGGGCGAGATCGCCGCCGTGGTGCTGGATCCGCATTCGCTCATCGGCCCGGTTGCTGCCTTCGAACTGCGGCTCGACCGGCTCGACTTTGCCATTGCCGAAGAGCGTCGGCTCGTGCGGCCGAGCGACTTTCCGGCGGTGGAACGGGATATCAACCTCGTGGTCGACGAGGGTGTGCCATGGGCCGGGATCGCAGCGGCGATTCATGCGGCAGCCGGCCCGCTCATGGAGCAGTGCAAGCTTGTGCAGGTCTGGCAGGATGCGGAGCGGTTGGGCGCTGGCAAGAAGAGCGTGGTGGTGTCGCTTCGGTTCCGCAGTGATGCGGGCACGCTCTCAGGCGACGAGGCAGCCCGCGTCATCGACGCTGTGGTCGCGGAGTGTGGACGCCGCGTCGGTGCTGCGCTGCGGTGAGCCATAAGACTCTTTCGCAGTGGTCACTGACCTGTGCTGCGGAGACTCTGCAGAAGGTCCTCGTCTGCCGGGCCGGTCAGCCAGCCGAGTGAGACAAGAAATGCATCCAGTTGTTTCACGGTGTCCAGGAATGCCTCGGGGCTCTTTGATTCGTTGAAAAAGCCGTGGGGCTGATTGGGATACAGCCGCAACTCCGACCGGACGCCGGCATCCTTCAGAGCCGCATCAAACCGTTCGGCAGTCTCGACCGGAATCAGGCTGTCTTTGGTGCCGAGAAAGACGATCGTTGGTGGGTCGTCAGCTGAAATGTTGTGGGCTGGTGAGATTGCGGGAAACCAGGGCTTCACCCGGTTGTGGCCATAGCCTTCTGGCCCGTTGTCATAGACCGGGTTGAAAAGCAGAAGGGCGTCTGCCTTGCTCGAGATCCCGTGGTCTATATCGGCTGGATCATCGAGTCCATCACAGATGCCGGTGGCTGCTGCGACGTGTCCGCCAGCGGAGCCACCGCCGGCTGCGATGCGGTCGGGATCGATGCCCAGCGTGTCGGCGTGGGCGCGGATCCAACGAACCGCTGACTTTCCATCAGCAACGCAGGCATCGGGTTCGGTGCCCTGTCGCGACTTCACCCGGTAGTCAGCGAGAAAGACCACCATTCCTCGGCCCGCGAGATAGCGGGCCTGCTGCTGGAACTGCTTGACCGTGCCACCGTTCCAGCCTCCACCAAAGAAGAACACGACGGCTGGACACCGATCGGTTTTGGGATTGTGGCTGGCTGGATTGAAGCGGTAGATCCAAAGGTCGTCACCGGAAGCATGCTTGTAGACCGCCGCATTGACGTCAGGCCCAAAGTCTTCCTGGGTTGTTTCAGCCCGCAGTGGCATGGCGAGCACGATAACGGTCAGTCCGAGAAAAACGGATGGTCGCAGGCGGTGGTCCATGAGATCTCCCAGACGCGGGGTGAGGAGCCCCCCAACGCTCCTCAAGCGTTTGCCGCGACTCTCGCCTACCTTCCTCAGTTTCTCAGGCCATTGCTACAGTGGATCAGGATGCGCGCTAGCGGTCGGCGTAGACCCGCGTCACTTCTTCCTTCGTGATTGGGGCGGCGTGGTCGTCACTCGTGAGCTGCACCTGCACGCGATGGTCGCCGGCGCGGCGGCCGCGGATGCGGATCTTGTAGGTCGCCTCCTCGGTGGGCACGAGTGAGGCCAGGGGTTCGAAGAAGACGGTCAGGTTTTCAATCCGATGGCCCGCCGGGCCGCTCGCCTCGATCGGTTCGAGGTCGCCGAGAAGCGTTGCCGAGAGCCGCACGCCGCTGGCTGGCTTCGTGCCCTGATTGCCGACACGGATCACGTATTCGGTCTGCCCGCCGACCTCGATAGGGTCTTCGCTGTCGGTGATCTGGAAGGTGAGGCTAGCGAGCCCATCGACCTCGATCGTGTTGGCGATCTGGTCGGACAGCCCGTCGGGGTTGCGGGCGGCGGTGAGCAGCTTCTGCGGACCGAGGGCTACCGGCATCACGACCAGTTCGACCGAGCCAGTCTCGCCCGGCGGCAGTTCTTCGAGGCTCCAGAGGACGCGGTGATGCCGCTCATCGTAGAAGCCCGCATTGTTGGCCTGCACAAACTTCATGCCCGGCGGCAGCTGGGTGGCTAGTTCCACGCCGAGGGCGGGGGCGGTGCCCGTGTTGTGCATCGTGACCCGGCAGGTGGCCGGCCGCTGCAGGTAGCGGCGGCCCGGCATATCGGCCGCCAGCTCGAGCATCGGAGCGGTCACCTCCAGCGGGATCGAGGACTCGGCAGAGAGTCGGCCATCGGCCCGGGCCGAGACGGTCATCGCGTGCACGCCGGGCGAGGTCGTGGCGAGCGTGAGGTCGATCGTGCGGCGCTCGCCAGGCTCCAGCCGGCCGACGTCAAATTCAACTTCCTTACCGGCCGGATGCTGCACGCCATTGGGCAGCGTGCCTACGAGCACGACGCCGGTCGATGTGCCGGTGCCAGGATTCGAGACCACGATCGAAGCCGTGATCTCCTTGCCGATGAGGACGGGCTGCGGGGTAGACGATTCGATCTCGAGCCCCGGCTTCGTCGAACGGGAGCGGACGGTGGCATCGGCGCGGAAGGTGACGCTGGCGACGCTGCCGATTTCTCCTTCCGCTTCGGGCATCACTTCCATCGCCAACTTCGCGGCGGCACCGGGTTCGAGTGTGCCGAGCCGCCAGACGAGATCGCCGATGGTGCCGCTCGGGTCGGAGGCCGGGCCGGGAGCGGCGGGCGGGGTCGTGGCGATGAGCCGCGTGCCGGCTGGCACGGTGTCGTGGAGCGTCACGTCATGGGCAACCGCCGCGCCGACGTTCCGAATGAACATTTCGTAGCGGGCCGGTTTTCCCACCTGCACCTCGCGGGGGCCACGCTTTTCGACAGTGATTTGCGGGGCCTGCACCCCTTCCAGCTGCGACGGCCCCGGGCGGCCATCTCCGCCGAGAGGCAACGACGCTCTGAGGACATTCGTATCAGGAACCGGTTGGGGTGGCAGCCTGAGGTCTGGCTGTGGTGGTCCTTGAGGCGGTGCTGTCTGCGGGCCGGCGAGGCTCTGCGGTCCAAGACCGGCTGATGTATTTGGAAGGGGGGGCATGAACTCCGGCGGTGGTTGTATCGCGGGAGGCTGGGATGCAAACGCATGCGGAGGCGGCAGGGCGGAAGCCGGGACCGAAGAGGCGTCTCCCGCGGGGCTGAAAGCTGAACCCACGTCGCCAGATGGCATGGCAAGAGGTTCATCGGCCGGCTCATCGAAGCGTGGTTCAACGGAATCGATTTCACCGACTTCGTTGGCATCCTCGGCAACCACTGGCGGGGGGGGAACGCTACTCTCTGTCGGAGTTGTGATCTGTCGGACAACGTCGTCGTCATGGGGCAGGCGAATTGGCTCGGCGAGTGGCTCGAGTGGTTCAAGATCGGTGCTTGGAGGATAGCGAGGGCCGACCGGTTCGTCTGGTGGCGTTGCCACGACAGACTCATCAATCTCGGGTGCAGTGGTTGATGAACTGGTCTCCTTTGGATCGGCTACGGGAACTGCGGCTTCGTCGGATTCTGGCAGTGGCGCCTCGATGGCATCGATCGCAGGGCTGTCGGCCTCGGTGGGTGGCTGGAGGTCTGTGGCCGTCGCCTCCGGCATGGGCTCAAGATCGGCAGGTCTTGAAAACCGTGACAGGCCGCGGTCGCTTCCTCCCGTACGCACAATTCCTGTTGGCGACTCAAATGAGACAGGGCGGTTGGAATAACGATCCGTTTCTGGCTGCTCATCAGGATCGGTTGGCAACGGTTGCCGGCCATCGTGCGTCACCGGAGTTGCCTCTTCGATCGTGGCAGTCGTCGTCTCGGCGGTAATGGCTACTGGGGGTCGGGAGGGGAGTGATGAGCGGCCAATGCCAAAGCCCCACACAAGTCCGAAACCGGCAAATCCACAGACGCAGGCGCCAAGAATGACGGGCAGATTTGAGTGCCGTGGGGGCACGACCAATTCCTGCCGAGACACGTGGTCAGGTTCGGACATGACACGATCCTCGCAGCGATTCCGGGGAACCCGATCAATTCCCCGCAGCCAATACCACAACCGGATGCTGTTGCGGAAGGTCACTCCGGCATGCTGAGGTGCTTCCTGAGAAGCCGCTCACGCTGCGGAAAGAAGCTGGCGAAGATGGAAGTGGAACTTGCCCAGTTTGCCGCCGTAGTTGCCTGCCGAGATGGCAGCCACGTCAGGCCCAGCCGCCGCCCGAATGCCAATGACCAACGCCCGGGCTATGACGTCCTGATCAATCCCATCGATGACGATTTCCAGAGCACATGCCACGTTGCCAATCAGCCCAGTGTCTACACGCCCGAGCAGGCTGGGGCAAAACGCGTCGTTTGTCGACGCCCGCAGTCCGTCGTAGCGGGAGCCAACTTTGCTTCCCGACCGCACAACACCTCCCGGGAAAGGGGTGATCGTGCCAGGCACGTTCTGAATTGCCTGGACGGCCCGCCGCGCCGCAGCAAGGCCCGCATCGAGGGAGGAAGCCTGAATGATGAAGTTCCCTCCGCCAATTCCCTTATTAACGCCGATCGTGTCCTCGACCAGAAACTCACCGTCCATCACCGGTACCCGCCAGAATCTTCGGCCTTCAAGGATTTTGGATTTCTCAAAACCGTCGCCAAAAAAACGGATATGGCTGCCGAGTGGGCTGCGGTCGTCGGCTGCAGACAGGCCGTCGAAAAGGCTCACTGTGGGGCAGGTAAGGAGGCACTGTGCAGCGCGATTGGCGACCGCTTTTCCGACACCTTCCCTGGAAAAACCGAATGCCAGCACGGCGGCAGCGGGGCGGCCGTCAGGGGATTCGTCTACCGTGAGTCGCCGCTCGATTCCGATCTCGGCATCGCATCCGATCACGCTAGTGCCATACCCGCAGGCTGCTCGAAGGGCTGCCTCGAGCCAGTGGTCATCGTGGGCAGTCACAATGAGGCGAGTGAACCGCAGGCGAAATGCCTCGGCATAGGTGTCGACGATGTGTGTCGTTTCGATAAGCAAGTAGGGTTCACCCTGAGGGCGGCTTTCGCGTATCCTATCGTGCCAGGGAAGAGGTCGACTATGGCCCTTTCCAAGCGTTATGCAACAGATCGCCGACATTCCCCAGACAAGGATTTCACCGATGGCCGTGTTCTGCCGTCTCTCCGTGTGTGCCGCCACAGTCCTCGCGGCGACTGCGCTATCAGGCATGGCGGTCGCTGACATCACTGAAACTGGTCTGTCGGTCATTCCAGCCGATGCGGCGTTCGTCTCGTCCTCCTTGCGACTTCGCGAGCAGTATGACGCGCTTGTGTCGAGCAACGCATTCGCCTCGATCCGCCGGTTGCCGGCCGTAAAGCAGTTTTTCGATTCACTTGACGAACAGCGGACGCAGCCAGGCAGCCCGCTGTCGATGGTCGATACATTTCTGCAACTTCCGGAGAACAAAGAAGCGATCGATCTTCTCGGTGACATGGTTGCAACGGACACATTTGTTTACGGCGATCCATCATGGATCAAGATTGTGACACTGTTGAAAACAGTCCAGCGGGCACAGCAGATAGCGAACATCTCCGGTGCCGCACCACGGATTGATTTACTTCCTGGGCCTGATGATGAACCGAGAGGTGGGGGCGATCTCGCCATAAGGATGATTCTCAAGACGGTTGCTGCCAATAAAGATCTCCTTGTGGTGCCGGATACGGTTTGGGGTTTTCGAACCACAATGAAAGACGCAGCAGTCACGCAACTCAAGCGACTTGAAGTGCTCTTGCAGTTGGCGACCCAAGCCAATCCCGACCTGAAAAATGCACTTGAGAGACGAACAATTGCTGGCGGTGAGTTTGTGACATTCACCTTCAAGCCAGACTATTTGCTCTTACGGGAGCAGATGGTTGTCGATGACCAGAGTGAAGAAGACGTCGATGCCATCTTCGGGGCGATTGACGCCATCGAAGTGGTATTGGCGATCGGTATCGTGGGCGACCGGGTCATCCTGTCGGTTGGCGACTCGACAGATCATTTGGAAAAACTCGTGGTGTCCGGTGGGGGGGTTGAGAAGGGCCTGCTTGGCACCAAAGCGTTTGCACCCTTGAAGGAGCATGCCGCAAAACCGCTCACGGCAGTCTCTGCTGTAAGCCAAGAGATGATGGAAGTGCTGGCTCCATCGACGGCCGAAATTGACCAGTTGGCGAGCCTGATCGACCAAATCGCAAAACAGGGGGAGTTGTCGGAAGAAGCGGCTACCGATGCGCGGAACATCCTCAAAACCATCTCGACGGAATATCAAAAGTGGTTGCCAAACCCGGGGCCGTGGATGGCGTACTCGTTTATTGCCGAGCAGGGCTACGAAGGGTACGCGTGGAATTGGTCGCGGAATGGACCACTCAATGGCTCAAAGCGGCTTGATTTGCTCGAGCATGTTGGCGGAGCACCACTGGCAGCATTGGTGTTTCGTCTGCGGAATGACGTGTATGGCTTTGATGACATCGTCTCGTGGGTCGATTTGGTTCGTGTGTTTGTTACAAACCACCTCGTGCCCCGGAACGAAGAGAGCGTGCAGGAGCGGGTAGCTGCCTTTGAAAAACACCTGCTTCCGCTGGGGCGGAAGTTCATCGATATTGTTCGCCGTACCTTCAGGCCAGCCACGGCAGGAGGTCAGGTGGGCCTCGTCATTGACGGTAAGAGCAGGACCAGCCGACTCCAGCGAGAACTGCCTCAGGCTGAGAAACCACTGCCTCTCATCGAGCCAGCGATCGTCATCGGCGTCGATGATGCGGCCCTCTTTCGTGAGGGAATGAACGACCTCTTCGCTCTGAGCGATGAGCTGGTCGATGCCGTGCGGGCCATGAGTCCCGGCTCGGTGCCTGCCGACTATCGCATCGCCGAGCCCCACAAGGAGCAAGTTGAGGGCGGTAGTGTCTGGTCTTGGCCCTTGGAAAAGAGTGGACTCGACGAGCAACTGCAGCCCGCGATTGCACTTGGCAAGGATTCGGCAGTGCTTTCGCTGGTCCCGAAACAGGCCGGTCGCTTGATCGTGGAGACGCCACTGACGACAGGTGCACAATTGACCAAATTTGAGGAGCCACTGGCTGCGGCTGCAACACTCGACGTGGCCGGTCTGATCGACGCTATTCAGCCGTGGGTAGTCTATAGGGCCCGATATGTTGCCGTGCAGCAGCAGGAGGGGAGTGTTGATGCGGATGATACGCTTGACGCCGATACCGAGGATGACCGGGTCAAGAAGATCCTCGGGCAGGTGCAGACGGTGCTTGAGGCCGCCAAGTCACTCCGTGTGGCCACCGCCGAGACAGCCGTGAAGCCCGAAGCCACGGTGACACATTGGCGGAACATCATTCGCGACATGCCGCGGTGATACCGCGGATGAGAATGTCACCGCCGGGATGATCGATTCGCTCGATCTCGATCGGTGGGGCGTCTGGGAATCTCGGAAGTGGTGGGAGCCGACCCTCAGTGCCACCCACGATCCGCGGTGCGATGAACGTCCACACTTCATCGACCAGTTCGGCGTCGAAGAAACTCCGCAACACGTTGGGCCCGCCTTCGACAAGCAGGTTGGTGTGGCGCCGGCAGCCGAGTTCTTCAAGGAGGCTGCGGAGTTGCGTCGAGCGGTCCGCCGTTGGTGCGAGCCATATCTCACAACCGGCTCCACGGAGTGCCGCCAGCCGATCAGCCGGCGCAGCGGCAGCGGCGACCACGAGTACCGGTGCCTCACGGACCGTTGCCACAAGCTGGCTCGTCAGCGGCAGCCGGGCATGCGAATCGAGGACGATCCGGAGCGGTGTGCGGACACCGATGGGTCGTGGTGTCAGGAGCGGATCATCGGCGAGGGCGGTACCGATGCCGACGAGGATGCCGTCGATACGGCCACGGAGTTCATGAACGAGTCGGAGTGAGGCGGGCGAGGAGAGCCAGCGATCTTCGCATGACCCCGTCGCTAGGACGCCATCGAGGCTCATCGCCCATTTGGCGATGACCCAGGGGCGGCCACGTTTCACGAGCGTGCGAAAGGGCGCCGTGAGCCGCGTCGACTCGCGTTCCAAGAGGCCACCTTCGACAGCGATGCCGGCCTGTTCGAGCGCCGCAATGCCTCCGCCGGCCACGGCAGGAAACGGATCAGGGGCGGCTATCACAACGCGGCGGATGCCGGCGGCGAGAATTGCGTCGGTGCAGGGAGGCGTCTTGCCATGGTGGCAGCAGGGCTCCAGCGTGACAAACAGCGTCGCGCCTTGGGCACGAGGCCCTGCCGCCTCGAGCGCCATGATTTCCGCATGCGGGCCGCCAAACTTGGCGTGCCAGCCTTCGCCGATGATCCGCGGGTGGCCCGCGTCATCACGAATGGCCACCACCGCGCCGACCATCGGATTGGGTTCAACAGACCCCTCACCACGGCGGGCAAGCTCGAGCGCCCGCGTCATCGCGGCAGTGTCGTACGAATCAAACATCGATCAGTCGGGGGTCCAGATCTTCTTCTCACCGCCGCCGGCCTGTTCGCCGCCGGGGGTCCAAATCTTGCCGGCCTCGGCGGGCGGCACTGCTGCCGAGGTACTTGCCGTGCCTCCCACCTGAGTTGGCTGGCCAGGTGGCATGCCGCCGCCGGCAACGGCGGAGAGATCGATCCCTGCTTCCATCAGCACTTCGGCCACCGCTCCAAGCACCTGCTGGTCGCGGGCGTGCTGGCTGCGGATATGGTCGAGGAGCCGCATGATATCGCCCTGATCTCCCCGTTGGAGGCGAATCCGCAGTTCAGCCACGTCGAGCATCCCGTCGTTGGCCTTCAGCTCGGCCGCTAGCGGGCGGAGTTTGGTGATGATTGCGAGCTTGTCGTTGGTGCGAGGCTCGCGTTGCTCAAGAAACCCATACGCCTGCCATGTATCGGCAGCCGTGGCATCACTGCGCGAGATGATTTCCTTCGCAGCGAGCTCGGCGGCAAGTTCAAAGCCGGCGTCAATCGACGTAACCAGGAGGCCGCGGAGTTGATCGATGTCGACCTGGCGTAGGGAGACACGGTGCCAGCGGAGTGGAGGAACCTCTTCCAGTGGCTGTTGTGACTCGATGGGAGACGCTGGAGACAGACCAAGGTCGGCACGGATGATTGACCAGGCTTCATTCATGTCGGGCCGGCGGGCTGTCGCCTCACCCTCGCTCACGAGCGCCTCAACCCGCAGTCGACCCTCGGTTTGGCGGACGGCTTCACTGGGCGTCTTCCCGAGTAACTCTGGGAGAGCGGTCTGCGGCCACTCCCGAATGAAACGGTCCCGTACCGCCACTCGCTGGGATTCAAGGTAGGCATCAACGACGGATGGTTCACCTGCCGGTGGAGGACTCTTCGGCTGATCGGGGAAGCGGCTGCGAAACTGCGCACCGAGAAGCCAGCTCGTGGGGGCGGCGACCGGTAGGCCTTCCTTAGGCTCCTCGATGGTGAACTTCACCGCCAAGAGCATCTCAGCGACGGGAACCGCCAGGGCAACATCGGGTGCGAAGCCCTGCAGTACAGCCTCAGGCTCCTTGTCGGTTTGCCGGCCAAAAATCAGGAGCGAGCCGAGAAGACGAACGGGGCATTCGCTATCCGTGGGGCCTTCATAGATTCGCCACACCGAGTGCGGCGGTGCCGCACTCCGCTGCACCCACTCGCTTCGATTGAACGGGGCTGGTTCGCACTGCTTGTCATGCCGGAGTGTGTCTTCCAGCAGGTCGAGTGCATCGGCCCCCTCAAGGGGAAGGGTCGCCCGGGCCTGTGCGAAGAGCACGAGGGGCGAGCGGTCAGGGTCAGCCTCGGTCTCGAGCGCAATCGCCCGGCCGGTGGCCTCAATGGCATCATCAGCCTCATCGGATCGGAGTTTCGCCACGGTTAGCCAAGCTTCGGACGCTTCAAATGGCCGGGCGAGCATCTCGCAGAGAATCGCGATGTTGGTGAATACTTCTGGGCTTGACGATGCCACACCCTTCAGGTTGCGAAACAGCGTCAGTGCCTTCGACAGCCGCCACGCTTCGGCATGCTTCAGCGCCGTCTCGAA
Organism: Candidatus Kuenenia sp.; assembly: GCA_038144795.1. Lineage (GTDB taxonomy): Bacteria > Planctomycetota > Planctomycetia > Pirellulales > UBA1268 > CACORA01. Next base: position 11,812 of record JAYQOK010000060.1, read on the forward strand.
GTCCGGCCGCCAGTTCTCGTCACCCATCGGCGACACGTAGGCAACCTTTGTCCGTAAGGCCGGGGGCACGCCTGATGACCCAACGATTGCTGCCAGGAGACGATGCTCCTCATCAGAGCCAAGTTTTCGGTCGATCAGCCATTCGACAAGCCCCTGGGCAAAGCCAACGTGCCCCGACTGCGCACCCGCCTGAACGAGCGTCGCGGCTATTCGCGTAAACTCAGGTGACACGTCCTCCCCGAACCGCTCGCGAGCCTTGTCGAGTTGTTGTGCCGCCTCTTGGACATTGCCGGCGACGGCGTTGATCACCGCTGCCTGACCAAGAGCAAGCGGGTTGTCAGGGTGCGCCGCGAGGAAGGCCTGATTCGTGGCGGCTGCGGCACCATACTCCCGGGAAGCCAGTTCGAGTTTCGTTCGGGTCGTGTAAAGGCAGGCCTTGCCGGGATGCTTGTCGCACAGCCGCTTTGTCTGCTCGAGAGCCGCGGCGATCTGGTCGCCCTCGATGAGGCGGTCGATCTGCTCGAGATCACCGACCAGATCAGGACAGCAAAACTTGATTTTTTTGTCGACACCGCCGGGACAGGGTGAATAAGGATCGATCGGCACTGGAACACGCCTCCTCACTTGAATGATTGAGATCCTGCAATGTACCAAAGCGAAAATCGGGCGGAAGCGGTCAGGAGCGGTCCTCCGTTGAGTTCACCGTGGCGACCCTTCATACTTGGTAATTATCGTGGGAGGCGGCCCGCGTGACTGGTGATCGTCACGACTCTCCCGTATTTGCGTCACCATGCAGCAGCCCCGCATCCTGATTGTCGATTTGGAGGGGGCAACTGGTTTGCCGTACGCCCGTCTCGTGGCGCGTTTGCAGCCAATGAACATGCGGGTCGCGACGACTGCCCACGAGGCTGCTCAGGCAGTTACCGACGACGCCTGGGACGTGGCGATCGTAACGGCCCGGGTGGGCCAGGCAGCTGATGCCCTGCAGGCCACGCTCCGAGAAGCCGATGCGGGCCTTCCACTGGTGGTCATCGATGCTCAGCCGAGCATCGACACGGCCCGGTCATGCTTGCAGGCGGGTGCCGGCGATTATCTGGATATGCGCAGGGTTGATGCTGACCTTGAAGACTCGCTGGAGCGCTTGTTGATCACGTCGCGCCACAAGGCGGCCGAGTTGGTGCTTCGCAGAGTCGTCGAGAAGCCCTATTCATTCGATGACTTTCTCGGTACCAGCCCGGCCATGCAGCAGGTCTACTCGTTGATTGATCGTGTGGCCGGCAGTTCCGTCGACGTCCTCATCACGGGAGAGACGGGCACCGGGAAGGAACTTGTCGCGAGATCGATCCACCGCCGCAGCCGCCGGGCGGCGGGACCGTTTGTGCCGGTTGACTGCGGGGCGATTCCCGATGCCCTGCTCGAAAGCGAACTCTTTGGCCATGAGCGGGGTGCATTTACCGGTGCCGATGTGCGGCGCATGGGGCTGATCGAGTGTGCTGACGGCGGCACGCTCTTTCTCGACGAAGCGGGAGAACTACCGCCGGCCGTGCAAGCCAAATTGCTGCGCGTCCTCCAGGAACGACGGGTGCGTCGGGTGGGGGCGCGGCAGGAAAATGCGGTCGACGTTCGAGTGGTGGCGGCGACATCAAGAAACATCGACGCGATGGTGACCCAGGGTGAGTTTCGCCGTGATCTCTTCTATCGGATCAATGTCGTGCGGATCGATTTGCCCCCCTTGCGGGTCCGCGGCGATGATATCGGTCTCCTCGCCGAAATGTTCGCGCATCGTGCGGCCCAAGAAATGGGCCGCGGCCGCGGAGGGCTTTCCACCGATGCCTATCAGGTGCTCAAGGGTTACCACTGGCCTGGTAATGTTCGCGAACTGCAAAATGCCGTTCGGCGGGCAATCGCCATGACCCGATCTCAGACAGCTGGTGTGGAGGATCTCCCCGATGATGTCGTGGCTGCGGCTGGGAACGGTGCCAGTGACGCCGTTGATAACACGCTGAGGGACGGGTTTTTCGCCGAGCGAGCCCGGCACATGGCCCAGTTCGAACGCCAGTATCTTACCGACCTGCTGAGACGCCACACGGGCGACGTTTCCGCGGCAGCCCGCGACGCCAGTGTTCCTCGGGGCACACTCTACCGGCTGATGAAGAGCCACAGCCTCGACGGTGCCAGCTTTCGGCGGTAGGCCGCCATCAGCTCTTTTTTCGTTCCCAGGTTTTGCCTTCCTTGTAGGCGTTGGCTCGTTCGACAAGTTCAGCGTTTTTCGTCGTCGTTATCACGCGGTCAAGAGCCTTTTGAAACTCGTCCTTGTTGGCATCACGAAGCTGGCGATGATGCGCCAACTCCACAACGCTCCTGCAGGCTGGCTCAGCCAGTGCGGGCGAGTCGAGATAGCCCGTGACAAACCTGAACGCATCGACCGTGCGAATGGCGTTCACTCTCTCAATGAGACGGGCTCGATCTTCATCGGTTTGGCACAACTGCATTGTCTTTTTCACAAGATCGAGTTTCTGGCCGTCGTTGAGGTTGTTCGATGGCAGTGGGGCGATACGGATCAGGGCACCGAGGAGCAGGGTCCGCTCGGCCGGATCTGAGGCTTTCCCGACAAGGTCGATCAGCCGTGAGGCCACCATCGCGTCAGGCCAGCGCGCCAGCGCGGAGAGACCAAAAGCCCGCTTGGCAGCGTCGGGGCTCCCGACTAGTTCATCAACGATCGCCATCGCACCCGGGCCGCCCACGCCGCCCAGCGCAGGCAGGAGCGTCTCCTGCTCGCTCTCAGGAGCCTTCTTGAAGGACTCGAGGAAGATCGTTGCCGCCTTCTCATGGTCCTGATTTTTTGTGCACACGGTCACCAGCGCCCGCTCCGCATCGCGACGCTCATTGCCGGCTGCGGCCTTGAGCACGCCGGCGATCAGCCCGGCTACCTGCTCCGGGCCACCGAGCTTTTCAAGGGCCCGCAAGGAGGCCGTCCGGACTGCCGCGTCGGCATCGACGGTCAACGCCGCAAACTCCGGCAGGGCGACCCTGGCCCGTCGGTCGGCGAGGATGTCGATGAAGATCGGCCGCAGGGCCGGGTCGCCAAACTTGGCGGTATCGATCAATTCCTTGGTGGCGGCATCGCCGCGGATGATGGTGAGAGCCCGGCGAGCCGCTGCTTTTTCCGGGTCGCCGCCAGCCAGCGATCGCTTGAGCACCGCCACTTCGACCTGCGTGCCGATCGTGCCGAGGGCGAGCACGGCCGCCGACCGCACGGCTGGATCGGTGGCCTGCAGGAGGATCGCGGTGATGGTGGGAATCGCGGCGGCATCACCGCGATCGGCAAGCGCCCGCACCAGCTCGATCTGACCCTCGGGCGACTGCTTGGCGATCTCCGCGGCGAAGCGATGGGTGGCTGCCGCACCCTTCGTGCCATGCCGAACACGATCGAGCCCGATCGCGCGGAAATCGGCATCGTCGCGGGAGAAGAGGTCGATCGTCATCGCGACGGGGTCGTCAGCGGCCCGCGAGACGGCGGCCGGGGTCAGCAGGATGGTCGCGGTCAGCGACACGAGAAGGGCGAAGGTCCGCATGGTGCAGGCTCCAGAAGGGAAGGTGTGAAGTCAGGACGCGGCAGCGACCGCGTCGGCGCAGGCGAGGATGCCGCGGGTGGCCGCCAGTTCGATCGCCTTGGCGTCGGGCTTGCCGGCCGCCGACTTGACCAGCCCCTGATAGATGGCCAGGGCATCGGCCCGCTTCCCACCGGCCAGAAGCCCCTCCGCACAGGCGAGCCGTGCATTGACGATCGCCTCGCCCACGCCCTCGGCGGCAAAGGGGTCGGCAGCAGCCAGAGCCTGATTCGCCTCTGCCGACTGAATCGTACCGAGGGCATTGGCAGCTGGGATCGCCAGCATCGGTGACCCCTTGAGGAGTGTCGTGAGCACGGTGACGCAGGCCGTGTCACGGCGGGCAGCGAGTGACGATATCATGCCAACTTTGAGGGTGTCACTCACCATGCCAAGAGCCTTGTTGAGGGCAACGCCCGCCTCGGGGTCGGCAATCCGCTCAAGGGCAAAGCGGGCCATGTGGGAGTGGTCGGCGTCACCAAGCAGGGCGGCGAGGGGAGGGACGCTGGCCGCAGTTCCAATCATCATCAATTTGCGGCAGACATACTCCTTGGCGGCGTGACTTGAGCCCCCACTGAGCAGTCTGCTGAAACGTGACTCAAGCCCCTTCCGGAGTGCCGTATCGGCATGGGCTGCGATGACGGCCGCGTCGATCGTCTTGAAGAAGGCGGAGTCTGCCCCCCAGTCGTAGGCGGCGAGCGCCTCAAACGGCGCATCGAGTGTGGCAGGATCGAATGGCATGCGGAATCTCCCGTGTGGAATCGAGTCGTCGACTAGGAAATTGACCAGGGTTCGCGTCGAGCGCGGTCGAGGAGCCGATTGGCCTCCTCATCATCGCGGAATTGTTGGCTCGTGCGATCCCACGCGAGGGATCTCTCGAGACGATAGCCAATGGCGATCATGTGCGGGGCTGTCATCGTATTGACTGCCAGCTCGATGTCTCGAAAGGGCCGCTGACGAGTCTTCACGCACTCGATGAAGTCGCCATAGATGCTGGTTTCACCGTTGCGGTAGAGTGGGACGGGTTTGGCTGCACGAGGCTTGCCGTCGCCTGCGATCTGAATCGAACCTTGGTGTGAGATCGATGGAACTGGCCGCAGATGTGCCGGTCGATTGTGGAAAATCTCAACACCGTTGGGGTAGGTCACCGACACATATCCGGCTGTTTTGCCGTCGGATGCGGCTGGGTGATAGGTGACTCCGGTTGGCTGCAGTTCCCGCAGATCGGCAGCGAAAATCGCTCCGCCAAAGTGATGGGCACCCCAGTCGGTGAGGCTACCGCCAGAGTAGTCGACATAGGATCGCCAGCTGTTTCCACCGGTGCCGAAGTTGCCATCGCAGCGACCGGAGTTGTACGGCTCCCACGGGGCAGGCCCGAGCCAGAGGTCCCAGTCGATATCGGGAGGCGTGGGCTGGGCGGGGAGATAGCAGGGCATCGACGGGCCGCCAACCGAAATATCGATCGACTTGACGTTGCCGATCTCGCCGGCCCAGATCGGATCGACGATGCCGCGGTAGTCGCCCAGCACCCGTTGGCTGCCGCCGGACACAACGCGGCCGTAGCGGCGAGCGGCAGCGATCATCAACGGGCCCTCGCGGAGCGTGAGCGTCTCAGGCTTCTGCAGATACACGTCCTTGCCCGACCGGCAGGCGGCGATGGTCATGATCGAGTGCCAATGGTCGGGGGTGGCGATATGAACGGCGTCGATATCGGTGCGGGCCAAGAGTTCCCGAAAGTCGATGTAGGCGGCACAGTCTTGGTTGCCGTGCTTCGCGTCGGCCCGCGACTTAGCCTCCTCCCGCCACTTCTGTCGAACATCGCAGACCGCGACATACTGCACGTCAGGGCGATTTAAAAAGGCCCCCTGGTCCCCCTTGCCCATGTTGCCGATGCCTATGCCGCCCATCACGATTCGGTCGCTGGCGGGCGGCGTGCTTGAGTCGCCAAGTGCTTTTGACGTGATCACATAGGGAGCAGCGGCGGTGATCCCGACCGTGGCGGAGACTTTGAAAAACTCACGGCGGGATGCCGTCGGAGCGAAGGATGACGAAAGCCTTGGCATGAAGACCTCCCAAGGAACGGGGTTTGAGCGTGAACTCGTCAGAGGGTAACGCAGGGATTCCGTGGTGACAAACCTACCAGCTGTTTACTTCCTGTTCAGCGGCCTGATCCACACGTTGCGAAAGCGGGTGGGGCTGCCATGATCCTGAAGAAAGAGCGGCCCGGCTCCAGTCCTTCGCAGGAGTGTCTCGACATCCCTCAGATAATCGGTCACGCCGTGGCGGTAGGGAATGTATGGCGAGCGGGGCTCCGTGAAGGTGATGCCTTGCTGCACAAGCGAGCCATTAAGCCATGCCGTAATGCTCCCCGCCTGCGTGATCTGGCCGGCGGCGTCCCGCCGCGGGGCGATGAAACGGATGTCATAGACCTGCCACTCACCGGCTCGCCGGGAGGCATTCACAAGCGGTTTCCCGAAGCGATAGAGTGCGCCCTCGTCCTGCTCGGTGGGTGGATCAGTGCCAAACGAGTCGTAGATCTGCATCTCGTAATGACCATGAATGTAGAGCCCGCTGTTGCCATGGGCCTCGGGGGCGACCATGAATTCGACATGAATGTCGGCATCCTCGAATGGGATGGTCGAGAGGATGTGATTCGAGTGACCTTTGGTCGTGTTCACAACGAGGCTGCCATCCTTGATCTGCCAGTTGATCAGGCCGCCGGCCATGTTCGTGAATCTCGGTGGCCCCTCGCGGCCGTCTCCGAAGAGAAGAATCGCATCAGGAGGAGGCAGAACCGGCAACGGCTGCTGGATCGGCTGGAAGGCCGTGGCTCCATCCGGCGCATGGAGTGTCTTCTGTCCGGGAAGATTTTTGTCGGCAAAGTCGGCGAACCGTTGCCAGTCGTACTCGAGGAGATCATGGCCGCCCGACCGGACGTGGTAGCCAATCCTCCCGCCGATTGCCGTATCGATCGCCGGCCACTCGGTCGTGCCGAGCCCGGTCACCCCAAAGAGTCTCCAGATCGGCTCTGCGGCGACGGCAGCAAGGAACTCACCACGCGGATCAGCCCACTGGTCTTCGATTGCACTGGCAACATACAGCGGCCGGGGCGCAGTCATTGCCAGCAAGACGTGCGTGTCGCACGGCTGTGTTTCCTCGCGGCCGGAGTATCT
>JAYQOK010000061.1:0-13007 GCA_038144795.1 Candidatus Kuenenia sp.
TGGCTTCAATGGCGATGTGACGGTGACTAATCGCCTCCTCACGCTCGAGGCCCGTTCCGGCAGTTCAGCCAGCACCGCCGGCTGGACCGTTTCCTTTGATTTCGATGGCGAGATCGCGAGCCTCTGGAACGGCACGATCATCGCCCGCACCGGCTCGACCTACACGGTGGCCAACGCGGCCTGGAATGGCAGCCTTGCCGTGGGTCAGTCGGCGACCTTCGGCTTCACGGCCTCCCCCGGCGGGGCCGCGGCTCAGTTGCGGAATCTTTCCGTCGCCCTCGACAGCGTCGCGGCTCCTGCGCCGGAGCCTACACCACCCCCCGCTCCCGAGCCGACTCCAAACCTGGTTCCTGAGCCTGCCCCAATGCCCCCCCCGCCCTCAGATACAACAGCTCACAACTGGTATCTCAGCACCAGCCGCAGCCAGATCGTGGCTGCCAACGGCGATTCAATACGACTTGCTGGAGTCAATTGGTTCGGCCTGGAGACCAGCAATTTTGCACCGCACGGCCTCTGGGCCCGCGGCTATCGCGAGATGATGAATCAGATGAAGGCTGAGGGCTTCAACACGATCCGGCTTCCCTACAGCGATCAGTCGCTCGAATCAAGCAGCACTCCCAATGGCATCGACTTCTTCAAGAATGCCGACCTGCAAGGGCTCAATGGGCTTGAGGTGATGGATCGCATCGTTGCGTATGCCGGTGAGATCGGCCTCCGAATCATTCTCGACCATCATCGCTCTGAAGCCGGAAGTGGCCCCAACGGATCGGGGCTATGGTACACCGAGGCCTACCCCGAACAGGCCTGGCTTGCCAACCTGTCGATGCTGGCAACCCGGTATGCCACCTCCCCCGCCGTGATCGGCATCGATCTCCACAACGAACCGCATGGCCCCGCCACATGGGGCGATGGGTCCGCCAACGATTGGCGACTGGCGGCAGAGCGGGCCGGCAATGCGGTGCTGGCCGCCAATCCCAACCTTCTCATCATTGTCGAGGGTGTCGAACGAGGCCCATCCGGAAATTATTGGTGGGGGGGCAACCTTTCTGCGGCGGGTGATGCGCCCGTGCGGCTCAATGTCGCCGGCCGCCTCGTCTACTCCGCGCACGACTATCCGGCGAGCGTCTACCCGCAGAGCTATTTCCGCGCCCCTGACTATCCCCAGAATCTCTTCGATGTCTGGGATCGTAACTGGGGATACCTCTTCCGCACGGGCACGGCACCGATCTTGCTCGGTGAGTTTGGCACAAAACTTGAGACGGCCAGCGATCACGGCTGGTTTGATGCACTGGTGAACTACCTTGAGGGTGACCTCAATGGCGACGGCCACATCGACCTCGCCACTGGTCAGCAGGGTGTGAGTTGGACGTATTGGTCATGGAATCCCAACTCGGGCGACACCGGTGGAATTCTTGCCGATGACTGGACCACGGTGAACACTGCCAAGGTCACCGCGCTGGAGTCTGTGCAGTTTGAATTCGCTGCCCCCGGCGCTGCGATTCCTCCGCCGGCGCCCCTTTCTCCCGTTTCAGAGGCAGGCCCCGCTCCGCAGCCGGGCGGCATCAACTCCGGAAACCCCGGAGACGAGCGCTGGGGCGAGGCATACTTTGCGCCCTACGTCGACATGGGCCTCTGGCCAGTGCCCAATCTCTCCGCCATTGCTGCCGCCCGTGGCACCTCCCTCTTGACGCTTGGCTTTCTTCAGGCCACTCCGGAGGGCTCGCTTGGCTGGGCAGGCCTCTCGGCCCTGACGCCCGATTCCACGTTCGATCAGGCGATCGCGATCAACGAGTCGATTGCAGCCTTTCAGGCAGTCGGCGGCGACGTGATGATCTCGCTGGGTGGAGCGGCCGGCATCAGCCTCGCCCAGAAAGTCGTGTCAACAGGCGGCAGTGCGGTGGATCTCGCCGCTACCTACGCTGACGTCATCGACACCTATTCGCTCAACCGAATCGACTTCGACATCGAAGGAGCGGCAGTGGCCGACGCTGCTTCGATCACACTGCGGAGTGAGGCGCTCGCTCTCCTGCAGCAACTGCGACCCGATGTGGAGATCTGGTACACCCTGCCGGTGTTGCCCTCCGGACTTACCCCAGACGGGCTCAATGTTATCCGCTCCGCGTTGGTTGCAGGTGTGAACCTCGACGGCATCAACGTCATGGCCATGGACTATGGCGAGTGGGCCGCACCAACATCGGGCCCCAATGCCCGCACGATGGGCGAGTACGCGATCCAGTCGGCTGAGAGCACCCATGCCCAACTCACAAACCTCTTCGAGGATTTTGGTCGGCCATTCGCTTGGAATCAGTTGGGCGTAACTCCGATGATCGGCGTGAACGATGTCCTGAGTGAGGTGTTTACGGTAGCCGACGCTCAGGCCCTCGAAGACTTTGCCCGGTCCACAGGCTTGGGCATGCTCTCGATGTGGTCAGTGGCACGAGACAACCCGGGCAGCCTCGGTCAGGCCACGTCCACAGCCTCCGGGCTGAATGAGCCTGCGGGCGCCTTCAGCAGCATCTTCGTGGACTATGGCACACAAAATGGGTTGGATCAGGGCACACCGTCGCTTCCTGCTTCACAACCACCGGTTCCTGAGCCCACGCCGACTCCCCAGCCAGAGCCGGAGCCGTTACCGCCTACGGCACCTCCTCCGCCGTCGGATGGCATCGGCGGCGTGTTCGCCGTGAACCCCGCCGGGCCCGACATCATCGACTTCGATCCGGCGGTCGATCGGCTCGATTTCGGCGCAGTCTCCGTGCACAACCTGATCGTCGGCAAACTCCCTTCGGGCGAGGTGGCGATCGTGAATCCCTGGGCCTGGACGCCCGAATATCAGGTGCTGCAGGGCATCACCTTCAAAGACCTGACCATCGAAAACTTCGGCATCGTGCAAAACGAACACCTCCGGCAGGACATCGGCGGCGCGATCTCCTGGGAGCAGGGGGTGGGCCCGCGGACGGCCGGTACGGTCTACGTGCGGTCGCATGAATATGGCGTGACGCAGGTGATCGACGGCTTCAATCCCGCCGTCAACAAACTCTCGTTTCTCTACTTCGGCACCCGGGAGCGACTCTCGGTGAGCGACACAGCCGAGGGCCTGCTCATCTCGGTAGCACCAACAGGCCAGAGCGTGCTGCTTTCGGGCGTCGCCCTGAGCGATCTGGTGCCGGCCAACATTGAGTTTCACCATGATCAGATCGTAGAGGACCAGCTTGAGGTGCCGTTTGGCTTCACGGTCGATCAGGTGTCTATGGTGAGCCGCATGGCCCTGCTCACGCCGCAGGCGCCGGCCGGCCAGATGACCGACGGCCACCAGACGAGCCCGGGCAGCGTGCAGCCCCACGATCCTGGGCCTATGAATGACCCTGGCCATGACCACGGCGGCATGGATCCCGTGAACCCCATGGATCCGGCCGATTCGATGCCCGCTGACCCGATGCCTGGCGATCCTCACGATGGCCACGACACCATGCCGCCGGCTGGCGACGGCTTTATTGATCTGGCCACCTTTGGCATGTCGGATGGGAGTGATCACACCCACCTCGACGAACTGGCAGGGGGCCGCACGCCGATCACGACCGAGGCACTCGTGGCCTACAACGGCCTCCGCGGATTCCTCGGGCTCGCCGCGGTCGATTTGGAGGCCGTCGGCCAGTGGGCCTTCGACAACCAGCTCACCAACAACTCTCATGCCTGGGGCAACGACCTGCTCGGCGTCGGGCTCTACTACTCGATGCAGGGGGCGAAGGTGGGCTGGATCCGTGATGCCGCCTTTGATCCGCAGATCCTTGCCGACATCCAACGCACAGCGCGGCTGGGTGCGGCGGCCGACGTGCTGGCGATGGTCGAGGCATTTGGCCACGAGGGTTTCAGCGAGTATCTGGCTGCCGAGGGCCTCGAGCAGCATTTTATCAACTCGCTCAAGATGGAGCCCCACTACGCCGGCTGGATGCACGACCGCTGCCATGGCTGGCTCGACATCGACGGAGTGGCCATCGCCCACGACCTCAATCACCTCACGGTGCTCAGCCACGATCAGATGCAGCCCTTCATGAACGATACGTTCGACTGGCCGCAGTGGCCGGCTCTGGAAGTCGCCCACGATCGCGTGATCAACTACTTCCAGAGTATGGTCGTGCTCGGCAATCCGTTAGGTGAAAACATTGATCCACCAGTGGTGACCGAGCCGCTGCCCGCAGAGCCCCCGCCGGCTGATCCCGCGAGCGACAAACCGATCGTTGCCGATCCGCCACTCGCCGATCCCGCGACACCTGGAGCCGAGCTGCCGATCGCCACGCATGACAAGGTGCTGGCCGCCTACTTCCCCGAGTGGGGCATCTACGGTCGCAACTACCGGTTGGCCGACGTGCCTGGTGAGAAGATCACGCACCTGATCTACTCGTTTGCCGACCTGACGGCGGCTGGCGAGATGATGCTCTTCGACAGCTATGCCGCGGTCGAGAAGCGGTTTTCCGCGGCAGAGAGCGTGAGCGGTGAGGCCGACCTGTGGTACTACCCGCCCGGGGACCCACGGGCCGACCAGACGATCTGGGGCAACTTCAACCAGCTCGCCCAGCTCAAGGAAAAGTTTCCCCATCTCCGGGTGAGCATCGCTGTCGGTGGCTGGACGCTCTCCGACCACTTTAGCACCGTCGTTGCCACGGAGGCGGGGCGGCAGACCTTCTCGAATTCGATCGTGACCTTCCTCACCACCTACGAAATGTTCGATGGCATCGACTTCGACTGGGAATATCCGGGCGGAGGCGGCGAGGCGGGCAACTCAGTGAGCCCGAACGACGGCGCCAACTACGCCCTTCTGATGGCCGACGTGCGGGCGAAGCTCGATGCCCTCGGCGATTCCCGCGGCCGCACCTACGAGATCTCGGTGGCGTCGCCAGCCGGGCTCGACAAGATCGCCACCTTCAACCTGCCGGGGCTCACGCCGCACGTCGACTTCTTCAACGTGATGACCTACGACTTCCACGGCACGTGGGAGAGCACGACCGGCCATCAGGCCGCCTTCACCGGCGACCCGAATGGGTACGACATCGAGACGGCCGTGAAGGCCTACCTCGATGCGGGCGTGGCGCCGGGCCAGATCGTGCTCGGGGCACCGCTCTACACGCGGGCCTGGAGCGGCGTGGCCGACGGCGGTGACGGCGGCTATGCGGAAGGCTCATCCGGGTCCGCGCCGGGCACGTTTGAGGCAGGCAACTACGACTACGAGGATCTGCTCGCCCAGGTGCAGGATCCGAATAGTGGCTGGCAGCTCTATTGGGACGACACGGCGCAGGCGTCGTATCTCTACAACGCCTCCGAAGACATCTTCAGTTCGTTCGAGACGCCCACTTCGATCGCGCTCAAGGCCCAGTGGGCCGAGGAGTTGGGGCTGGGCGGCATGATGTTCTGGGATCTCTCCAACGATGCGACAAACTCGCCGGAGAGTCTGATCGACGCCGCCTATCGGTCGTGGGTGATCGGCGACTCATTGGAGTCGATCCGCGGCAGTTCCTCGCTGACCGACGAAATCATCGTCGGCGGCGACGGCGTCATCACGCCGCTGGAGGCCGAGTGGGAATAGTCATCCTCGGCCCCCTCCTTGTTGTTGGCAGATCATCGTGGTGCTGTTATTCAACGGGCTAGGGGCGAGTCCGCATCAACCGTCCACCCAATGGCCTATGTGGTAGAAAAAGCATGTATCGCGCTATACTCATCCGTATGTCACGATCCACGACTACTATTGCCTCTCTGGGAAGCTTGTTTCTGGTTGGATTTTTGACCATTGCTATCGCCCAACCGCCGCGGCAGATGCATCATGCCATCACCGCCCGACCAGTATCGCTCTTACCCGCAGATCAACAGCCACCCACGGTGAATCGTGTTTCGATCACGACGCAAGATGGGTTTCGGACGATTACAGCCAACGACATCCCGAACCATTCCGTGGGTGCTTTTCCAAATCGCGGGAATCCTCACGCGATCGCCGAGCAGGCGTGGCGGATACGACTACCCCTTGCGCCAATGGTAAATGCGACTCCCCTCATGCTGCACGACCCTCAACACCGGGGGCCTCCCCTGCCTTTTGGAATCGGTATTAATGGCGTACTATTTGATCCTGGCACGGCTGAGTTCTGGATGGGTGATCGAACCGCGGGTTGGAACTACGAAGCCCTCGGTGGTGCCGTGCCACTTGGCCTCGACGCGAACCATGCCCACGTTCAGCCCGGCGGCATCTATCACTATCACGGCCTTCCCACCGGGCTCCTTGCAACGCTCGGGCTGGCTAACATCGCACATGCTGCCGACTCCCACTCACCGCTCATCGGGTGGGCTGCTGATGGTTTTCCGATTTACTGTCTGTTCGGATTTGCCAACGCCCAGAACGCTGATTCTGCGATCATCCCACTCAAGAGCAGCTACCGGCTTAAGCAGGGCACGCGACCCAGTGGCAACCTCGGCCCCGGTGGCCCTCATGACGGTGCCTTCGTGCAGGACTACGAATTCGTTGCCGGCAAAGGGCACCTCGACGAGTGCAACGGCCGCACTTGCGTAACGCCCGAATTTCCGTCGGGAACATACGCCTACTTTCTTACGGCGGAGTGGCCGGTGATTCCCCGGGGTTTTCGCGGCACGCCAGTGAACCTGCGGAGTGACAGGCCATTACGGAGAGACCGACGACCACGGCCGGTTGAGTAAACGGCTTTAACAGACTCACTGGCGCTGATCGATATCTCTCCGTTCCTTTCAATCTTCTGGCCCATAATGGGCACGGATCACAACCAACGCTCTTGTGCAGAACAAACATCTTTTGCGACCTTGTGCTGTCGTCTGATCATTTCTGGACAGCACCTCTTATGCCGATCATGTCGTGCCGTTGTTTGGCCATACGACCACGATTCTTGCAGTGTTGTCTGACGGCATTGGCATGCCTCGCAATAGCACCGGTCACTTTGGCGAAGCCCAACGTTCTCTTTATCGCGGTCGGGGCCGAACAGGCGTCCGCTTATGGGCTACAGTATCCGTGATAACCGCTGGCGGCTAACGCTCTGGCGCGAGCGTGACGGTGCGGGGATCGTGTCCCGCGAACTCTACGATGAGGAAGACGACCCGCAGGAGACGGTCAACCTCGCCGGCCAACGTGAGCATGCACCCGTGATTGAGCGGCTCTCGCAATTCCTGCCCCCACCGATTCCCGCACGATAAGTCCAACGTGAGCAACACAGTGCCAAGCCATCGGCAAAGGCAAACATGGCACCCTAGCAATGAAACTGCCAAGGCTCATATTTGATTTCCCACTCGAGCGCATCCAGGTTAGCTTTAGCGACGATGCGGCAATCCAGAAAAAGTAGGCTCGGGGATCAGCAAACGCTCGACGAGCATTGGGCGTATTCTCGCCCACGAGGATACTTTTCCGCACTCGAGACTTGGTCATTTGGTGGGGCGTGAGAGCCGTCTCTGACTCTCTCCGAGACCGTTTTGCATGCTGTTCAGGCCAACACGCGATAGCTGAGAAGGAACTTATGCCACACGATGGGCCTCGAAAAAACGCGTCAGCAACTCAACGTTCGCTGGCTGCTGCCGCCTGCTTCATTTTTCGGACCCGCTCTTGCTCAGCTGCCAACGCGGCGCCAGTCACAGACTGCGGCTGGAAATAAAGTTTCTGCACGAGCGGTTCACCCGTGGGAATCTCCCGCCATCGCAGTCGGCGAAACCAGACCTCATGGCCGTGATCCTGTAGCCAGAGCCGACCGCCGCGGCCCGTCAGATCACCACCCCGAATCGCCAAGAGTTCGACATATTCAGCCCACCGGGGATCCTCGTAGTCAAAGGAAAGCACCGGCTCGCCGTTGAGCCAGTGCTCGATAACGCTGTCCTTGCAGAGGATTCTCGCGGTGTTCCACGCACCGACCGGTCTGGTGAGATCCTTGGAAGGCGCCATGCAGAAAAACAGCGATGCCGCAGCCTGCCGTGGATTCTGGCCGTAGGGGCTGCCAACATTGTCGAGCACCTGATACTCGACCTGCCCCGGACGATAGTAGACACCGCTGTTACACCCGACCGAAACTTTCCATTCGAACCGCAGTTCAAAGTCGTCGGGCACCGTGGCCGCGGTGTAGGTCAGAGGACCACCACCATGAACCCGGTGATAAGCGCCGTCCGCCATCGCCCAATTACCAGCATGCTCCCAGCCAGCAAAGGTCACACCATCGCCGAGGGGTCTGAAGGCCGCCTCCGGCTTGGTGAATCGCGCCAGCGGCCGGCTGATCATTAGCTTAAGCCGAGCATCATCTGTAACCAGCGTGCCGGCCAGCACATCGGCTTCGGTGAAACGCGCCAAGAGAATCTCACCATCTGTCGCCCGATTGCGATCGTACGACACAAAAATGGTGCCGTCCGGTTGCTGGAAGCCATCCGGGTAGGAGACCCCTCCCCGCTCATCGAGCACGAGCCCTCCCCTCCAGCTTCGGCCATCATCATCCGAAAGCCAGGCACTGAGTTGACTGCGGCCCTGATGGCTGTCGATCCGGTTGCCATGCTTGACAAGTAGAAGCCGGCCGGAGGCAAGCCGCCGCAAGTGGAATCGAGCATTTGGATGGGCGATCACCGAGGCAACAGGCTCAGACCAAGACGCCCCCTCATCGGTCGATGTGGACTCCATCAGGCCAGTCGCCGTGCGGGCCACCATCAAAAGTGAACCGTCACCGCGTTCCACCACCATGTGCTCATGCCAATCAGGATTCGGGAACTGGACGCCACCAATTCGATCCCAGTGTCGCCCCTGATCACGACTCCCAAAGACATTTGCTCCCCGAAACGGATCGAGTTCATGGAAGCAGCCGCGAAACGGTCCGAAGCCGCCTCGCTGGTCGAGCGAAACCGGTAGCAACCACGTTCCTGATGCCAGTACCGTCGGCTTGTTGAGGGTAACACCATGCCAGATTCGCCTGGGGGGTGACCATTGTGGCTCAGCGGCGTCAGGATTCTCGCAGACAGTCGCCCACACTCCTGCCCGCCCATCAAACATGTCGATCGACTGGTCGAAGAACAGCCAAAGCCGCCCCCTGGGATCGGTCCAGAGGGTACCGACAAGAATGCTGCGGGGGCGTGGAAGTCGGCTTGAGTGAGAGTCGAGGACGAGCCGGGGCTTCGACCAGGTTTGCCCACGATCATCCGACGTTGCCAGCACGAAGAACGCTTCCGGGGAATCGCCCCCAGCAACCCAGCAGGCCCAGATCCGCCCCTTGGGTGTGCCGGCGATGCCGATTGTCATCCCATAGTCAAGCTGGTCGTAGTCGTACTTCGGCAGCGGTTTTGTATCGAGCACTGGAGGAACAAGGGCGAGATCGGCGACCGTCTCAAGCACCGTGGTCTCGAATTCTCGAATCGCAGCGGGTGTTGCAAACCGTATGGATGGCTCGGTCGCCATCAGGCATAAGGAAGTGTATGCCGACAAAGCAACTGCCACGGAGATTGTCGCGGTTTTCATGGAACGCTCTCACGGTACCGAACCTTCGCGCAGATGATGCGCGGTGGTTTCCTCTCCAAGAAGGCTCTCCAGGTATGCCCTCGCGCGGTTGATCTCAGCCGTGATCGCCGGGAGCGACTCGAGAATCGGCACTCCGCGCGGCACCGGGTGCATGAAGATCTCGAGCGGCCCGGCAAACCGCATTGTCGCCAAGGCCTGCATGAGCGGGCCGAAATCGAGCGGCCCACGGCCCGGCATCTGCAGGAGTTCCTCGTCCTTCGGCAGCTTGACTTTGGACCCTTTTCCATGCTGCTGGGCATACACAAACTTTAACTTCGGCCCCAAGTCACGGGCCAGGCTAGCCAGCAAGGTGGCATCCTGTGGCAGATGGTGTGGCGCGAGTGCGATGCCCACGTGGTCACTCGTCACCAACTCACCCAGCCAGCGGATCGAGTCGGGTGAGGCAATCATGGAGTTGGTGTGATTCTCAATCGCCAGTATCCCGCCCGTCGCCTCGGCCGCCGCCACGCTCGGAGCGAGTTTCCGAAGGAAGTCGCGAATCTGCGCCTTCAGTTCGTTTCCGATCGCGCCTCCTTTGCCGGATGCCCCGGTCACAAGCGTCACGCCCGAACCGGCGATCCTTCTTACCATCTGGAACTCATTGGCCACGTTGAAGGGGCCGAGCCCGTAGCAGGCGATGCTCCCCAGCCTCACACCGTGCGCCTTGAGCAATTGCGCCACTCGCGTTTCACCGAGCGAATCGATCTCCAGCCGCTGCGACCCATGTGGTGGCGGCCAGAGATCGATCATGTTGGCGCCCGTCTTTGAAACCTCTGGGAGCACTTCCGCCAGACTGGCCGTCCCATACATCGCTGAGGCGAGAATGTAGTGCGGCTTCCAAGGGGTGGGCGGAGGGTCCGCAGCCACTGCTCGGCGACTGAGGATGTTGAGCCCCCAGGAAGCGGCAGCCCCCATCAGCACCGTCCGACGGGACTGTCTGCCATCACTCATGCTGCCAACTCCATTTTTGAAGCGTAACACAATCTGGCCAGGATCCGGCACGGGAACCGTATGCTCTCCAAGTATGCCACAGCATTGTGTCTGCCGCCGGCTGCGGCAGGGGGAGGAGTGGAGCTGGATTTTGTGGTATCACCGTATCGTTCCCGAGGAGTTCACCACATGCCTGCCGCCGCTGCATCCTGCCCACTTACGGCTCGCCAAGTCGTCGACCTCTATTTTATGGAGCATCGAGCAAAGCTCCTCGACATCGCCGCCTTCCTCGACCGGCTCGAACGGTCCGCGAAAGACTTACCCGCCGCTCCGGACGGCCGCGATGACGTCCGCGTGCGGGCGCTTCGCCAAGCGATCCCGCTGCTTATCGACAACCAGACCGACCGTGTGCGGCGCATCCTCGACCTTCTGAGTGATCATTCTCGCGAGCCGATCGCCGCCGCCCACACCCAATCAGCCCTCGGTGCCGATCCCTACGGTACATACTGACACGACATGTCGACGCGAACCGCTGCATGCGGTGCCCGTCAGCCCACCATCCTCATATCCACCGCATTTGTCATGGCCTACATCGACCCGCATATCCACATGGTGAGCCGCACGACCGACGACTATCGCCGCATGGCAGCGGCCGGCTGCGTGGCAATTACGGAGCCGGCGTTTTGGGCCGGCTTCGACCGCAGTAGTCCAGACGGCTTTCGCGACTACTTCCGGCAGCTCACGAACATTGAACCGAAGCGAGCCGCCGCCCACGGCATCGCCCACTACTGCTGGCTCTGCATCAATCCGAAGGAGGCTGAGGATGTCGGCTTTGCCCGCGAGGTGATGTCGCTCATTCCAGAGTTTCTTGATCAGCCCAACGTGCTCGGGATTGGTGAGATCGGCCTCAATAAGAACTCCCGCAACGAATTGGCCGTGCTCGAGGCGCAGATCGAACTTGCAAAGCGGCACGATCGGCTGATCCTCGTGCACACACCGCACCTCGAGGACAAGCTCAAGGGAACGCGGCTCACGATGGACGCCCTGAAAAATGCTGGCATTGATCCCGGGCGAGTGCTTATCGACCACGTCGAGGAGCACACTGTCGGAGAGGTGCTTGACCGTGGTTTTTGGGCGGGCATGACGCTCTACCCAGATAGCAAGTGCACGCCGCAGCGGGCCGTCGACATCCTCGAGTGCTGGGGGAGTGAGCGAATTTGGATCAACTCGGCTGGTGACTGGGGGCAGAGCGATCCACTCGCTGTGCCGAAATGCCACATCGAGATGCGCCGCCGTGGCCATCTTCAGTCGCTCGTCGACACGATCAGCCTCCACAATCCTGCGGCATTTCTCGGCCAGTGTGGTCGCTTCCACCTGCCGGGCTGACCAGCCACGATAGCACTACCACACCTCCAACGGGCCCGGTATGCAACCCACCAATCCGCAGCCCTACCAAACTTCTCATGTACAGATGCTGCTCGACTCATTCGCCCGCCTGGTGGGACGAGAGTTACTGTCACGCATTGGGCCTCCCGAGGAGCAGGCCCGTCGGCTCTTCGAGGCAACATTCGTCGTCGTCTCGCACGGCACGGAAATCGACCCGTTGCTCAACTACGGGAATCGGTCGGCGTTGACGCTGTGGGAGATGACCGCAGAGAAGTTCCACGGTACGCCGTCACGACTCACCGCCGAACCGGTGCATCGCGACGAGCGGGCCCGGCTCCTAGCACGGACTGCCATCAATGGCTTCGTCGACGATTACTCAGGCGTGCGCATCTCACAAAGTGGCCGTCGGTTCCGTATCGAGCGGGCGATCGTCTGGAATCTCTCTGATGCCACCGGAACGCCCTACGGCCAGGCCGCCACATTCACCGACTGGACGCCCCTGCCCGATTGACGACATATCAACTGCACCGACCGACAGGCCGTCAGTCGGGCAAGGCCTGACCTTTTGTTTCGGGGCCGAACCAGACCAGTACAGCACCCACCAGATAGATCGCCACGAGCACCGACCCGGCCTTCGGAAAACTTCCGCCGAAGAAGGTCATCAGGGTCGCCGTTTGCAGGCCGCCGATCGCCGCGATGATTCGGCCGAAGTTGAAGGCGAAGCCCTGGCCCGTCGCGCGGACTGCAGTTGGAAAAAGCTCGGGAAAGTAGAGCGGGAAGAAACCGTAGAACGACGCGCTGATCCCGCCGGCGGTGAAAGCTGCCAGGAGGAACGACGTGCCGTACGAATCGTGCCCCTGATACAGCCACAGCGCGGCAGCGATCGTCGCCAGACAAAGAAGTGCGAATGTCGGCCTCCGGCCGATCCGGTCAGCGACGAGGGCCGTGAGGAATGTTGACATGATCGCGCCGAACGCCGTCGCGATCTGTGAATATTCCTTCGCATGCGGCGCGGCATCCCCACCAAGTTGCATCGCCCAGCGGGGAATCCACTGGATCGCCCCCCAGGTGCCCAGGAGCGTCACGCCGGCAAGCCCGGCACCAAACAGCATCAACTTCACGACCTTTTTGGCTGACCCGGTCGGCAACGAACCAGCCGCCTCGG
>JAYQOK010000061.1:13017-18540 GCA_038144795.1 Candidatus Kuenenia sp.
CGCGCCCCGCCAAATATACCCCCCCCCCGTTAAGAGGTAGCCACCTGCGCCCACGACGAGGCCCATCACCGTGACAGCAGTCGCGCCCGAGGGCGCGAGTCCAGCGGGAGACCACGCCCAAATGATCGAGAGTGCCGCCACACCTCCCACGAGCACGCCCAGCAGGTCGGCCTTCATCCAGTGCGCGGTCGCACCACGCTGATTCTGGGCTGCCCACTTTTCCGACTCGGGCACCCAGATGCGGATGAGAAAGATCAACAACGCCGGCAGTGCACCGCTGATCATGAGCAGCCGCCATGCGGAGTTCGCCACCAGTTGTGTGACGATCGACTCTGGCAGGCCCACGCCCAAAAGAAGGCCACGCGTACCGTTGATAACGCTTCCAAGCCCGAGGCTGAGGAGCGCGACGAGCAGGAAGCCCACATTGGCCGCCGCACCAATGAGGCCTGCCGTAAGGGCTCGCGACTTCCCGGGCCAGATCTCATTGACCAGTGCCACGCCAAGCGACCACTCGCCGCCCATGCCGAGGGACGCGATGAATCGGAGCGCAGCGACATGCCATGCCTCGGTCGCCAGACCACACAGGCCCGTGAACACTGCATAGGTGAGGATACTCAACGTCATTGCCCGCACACGGCCGATGACGTCGCCCAGCCAGCCGAAGAGAACACCACCGGTCGCCGCGCCCACGAGAAAGACGGCGATGATCGCGCCAAACCACTTGTCGGCATCGCCGGGGGCAGCGTCCGACCCGAGCAGATCTTTGATTGCGGGCCCGCCGATGAGCGGAAAGAGCCCCATTTCAAAGCCATCAAAAAGCCAGCCGAGGATGGCCGCCACAAGGGCAGCGTTGTGACCAAACCTGCCGATCTGTCTCGTCATGCTGGTGTCGCTCCGTGGGCAGCTGGCGTAAATACCCTGATCGCGTGCTGTCCCAAGGACGGATGCATTGCCCCAGCCTTTGAATGGTACACTTTTCCATAATCCCAGTGGGGTATTCGGACAGATGCGACTGACCATTGAAGATACCGTGCGGATCGGAAGGCGGCTCGCCAGACGTCCGTTCCTGAGTATCGGCGGTCTGGGGCTCGCCGCGGTGGGTGGCTTGCCAGCAGCCCTCGCAACAGCTTCTGCAAGGGCTGCTGAGCACCCTGCGGCTCTCCGCGATCGATCGGTAATTTTCGTGTTCATGCACGGTGGTCCCGCGCAGCATGAGACATTCGACCCCAAGGGGGATGGTCCAGCGCATGCCCGCAGTGCGACCGGTGAAATTTCCACATCGCTCCCCGGCGTGTCGTTTGGGGCGACCTTCGAGCAACTCGCCAAGCGAGCGCACCTCTTCAACATCGTCCGATCGTTTGTTACCGGAGACGGAAATCACGACATCAAACCGGTTGTGGGCAGCGCCACGCTCAAGGCCAACATGGGCTCACTCTACGCCCGAGTGGCCGGCACGATGCGACCTGACACCGGCATGCCCACGAATGTGGCGCTTTTTCCACAGGCTGTAGAGCCAGCAACGCAACCCGTCATCAAGCAATTTGGAGATTTCGAGTCGGCCGGCGATCTCGGTGCTGGCTACGCTCCGCTTGTACCCGGAGGTGGCGGGGCTTTTCAGCAAGACATGCGGCTCGAACTCCCTCAAGATCGACTTCACGATCGCAGGCGTCTCCTGACCGCGATCGATCGTGGCCGCCGCTGGCTGGAAACGCCGGCGCTCCGAGATGTGATGGCCACTCAGGGCCTTGCCTTCGACGTGCTACTCAAGGGGGCGTCTGAGGCATTCGACCTTACCAGAGAGGATCCGCGAACCATCGCCCGCTATGACACATCGGGGCTCGTACATCCCGACCGGATCAGCAAGAAGTGGAAGAATCACAAAAATTACGCCGACCATGGCCAAACACTCGGCAAACTCCTCCTGCTCGCCAGACGGCTCTGCGAACGGGGCGTCGGTTTCGTGACCGTCACGACGAGTTTTGTCTGGGACATGCACGCCGACGTAAACAACGCCACAATGACTGAGGGGATGGGCTATGTCGGCCGCCCCTTCGACCATGCTCTAGCAGCGCTGGTGGACGATCTTGAGGCCCGCGGACTTCGCGACAAGGTGATGGTCGTGTGCTGCGGCGAGATGGGCCGCACCCCGATGATCAACAAAAATGGGGGGCGCGATCACTGGGGTGGCCTCGCACCGCTGTTGCTCTACGGCGGCGGCCTCGGTGCTGGCCGGGTGATTGGCAGGTCCACGAGGGATGGTAGCCAGCCCAGCTCGAATCCCGTTTTGATCCCCGACCTTGTGGCAACGATTATGGGTAGTCTGCTGGATATGGCCGAAGTCCGCCTCTTCGATGGACTACCCAAGCAACTTCAGGACGTTTTCGCCAAGGGCCGGCCGATCCCTGGCTTGGCCTGACAGTAAAACAGAAGCTTTTCCAAAGCGATCCGAATGGAGCCAGAGAAGCAAAGCCACAAGGTGTACGATAGAATTGGTCTATGGAGGAGAAAGACCCATGGCACTTGCCGTGCCGGTCACTGCATGGAGAGCGGGTTGCCCTGAGCCACAACCGGTCAATACCAGCAGTAGCGACAAGCAGCACCATCCTCGACGCGGTCGCCTGGCATCCGTTCCCATTCCCGATACACGCACGTCAGCATCGACACTGCTCATCGAATTCTCTCCCCCAGGGATCGCCGGACCGTTGAATAATCGCTTGATGCAAGATCGCATCGCACGTGCATCATACAAAGGCCTCAGCCGTTTCTGCCGGCGCCGGCCCGTACTTGAGCGGGGCCATCGTAAAGCTGGCCCGGCCCTGGCTCACGCTCCGCACCGCCGCCGAATAGCCAAACATGCTCGCCAGGGGTGCCTCGGCCGTGAGCACGGTCACGCCCCCCCGAATCTCCGTGGCCGTGATGATCGCCCGCCGCTGCTGCAGGTCGTTGATCACGTCGCCGAGGTGATCCTCCGGCACGCTCACCTCCACCCGCATCACCGGCTCCAGGAGCACCGTGCCAACCGTCTCGAGCATCTGATCCACCGCCTCGGCGGCCGCCATCCGGATCGCCACGTCGCTCGGCGGCGGGTCGGGGATCAGGCTCTCGAGCACCGTGATCTTCACGCCCCACAGCGGGCAGCCCTTAAGGCCGCCCCGCTCCGCACTCTCGCGAACCGATTGGGTCATCAGCGCCGCCAGCGCGGCGAGTGACTCGCTCTCCGGAAACCAGCCCTGCTCGACGATCGGCCCGGTCTGGTCAGCGATCGGCTCGGCCCGCAGCGATACCGTGGCCACGAGCTGCTGACCACCCACGAGCCGATCGATCTCCCCCCGCACGCTCACCGCCTTGGCGAGCGTCTCCTTGTAGCTCACCCGCGGCTTGTGCACGCGGCAATGGAGATTGAAGTCGCGTTCCAGCCGATGGCGGATCACCTCCAGATGGAGTTCGCCCATTCCCGAGATCAGCGTCTGCCCCGTCTCCTCGCTCTCCACGGCGCGGAAGGTGGGATCCTGCCGCTTCATCATCTCGAGCGTCTCGCCGAGCTTCTTCCGCTCCAGGCTCGTCTCCGGCTCGATCGCCATCGAGATCACCGTCTCGGGAAATTCGATGCTCTCCAGAACGATTGGCGCCGCCGCATCACAGAGCGTATCACCGGTGACGCTCGCCCGCGGCCCGATCACACCCACGATGTCGCCAGCAAATGCCTCCTGGATCTGTTCGCGACGGTCGGCCTGCACATGCCAAAGCTGGGCGATGTTTTCCTTTTTCTGCTTGAGCGGATTCCAGGCCCGACTGCCGGCCTTGAGCGTGCCGGAATAGACCCGCACGAAATAGAGGTCGCCGTGCTTCTCGGCGATGATCTTGAAGACGAGCCCGCAGAACGGGGCGGTCGGATCGGGCTTCCGCTCGATCGTCGTCGGACCCTTTTTCGTCGGATCGAGGCCCTCCACCGGAGGCACGTCGGCCGGGCTCGGCAGATACCAGGCCACCGCATCGAGCACCGGCTGGATGCCGATGCAGTCGAGCGCCGAGCCAGCCAGCACCGGCACCACCTTCCGTTGCACCGTCGCCTCGCGAATCGCCTTCCGCATCAGTTCCGGCGGAATCGGGGCCTCGCCCATCGCCAGTTCCGCGATCTCGTCGGAGAAGTCAAAGAGCGTGGAGACCAGGTGCTCGCGATATTCCGCGACGGTGTCGGCCAGTTCGTCGGGAATCGGCGACCGCGCGATCTCCGAGAGCGCCACGCCTCCGGCGAGGGCCTCATCTTTTGGCGGAAACGTGAGCAGCTGCATCTCAACCAGATCGACGATACCGCGAAATGGATCCTTCACATGCGGCGGCCCCATTCCCCAAGGGACATGCAGCACCAGTGGCCTTGCCGCGAGCCGCTTCTCGATCTGGTTGATCGTGCCGAAGAAATCGGCCCCCTCGCGATCGAGCTTGTTGACCAGCGCGATCCGCGGCACACCGTACTTGTCGGCCTGCCGCCAGACCGTCTCGCTCTGCGCCTCCACACCCTCGCGAGCACTAAAGACCACCACCGCCCCATCGAGTACACGCAGACTCCGCTCCACCTCGGCCGTGAAATCGACGTGCCCCGGCGTGTCGATCAGGTTGACCGCGACATCCCGCCACTCAAACGACACCGCCGCCGAATAGATCGTGATGCCCCGCTCCTGCTCCTCGGGGTCGAAGTCGGTGATCGTGGTGCCGCGATCCACCTCGCCGAGCCGGTGGCTGGTCTTCGTGTAGAAGAGCATCCGCTCGGTGAGCGTGGTCTTACCCGCATCGATGTGGGCCACGATGCCGATGTTGCGTATGCCTTCGAGCGTGCGCTTCTTGGCCATCACATCCGCTCCGGAACCTGGATGCCGAGAAGTTCGAGGCCGGTGCGGAGGGAACGACCGGTGAGGTCGCACAAGGCTAGCCGCGTCGTCCGCTCCTCCCCCTCTGCCTTGAGCACCGACAGGGCATCGTAAAAGGTCGAGTAGGCCCCGGCGACGTCGAAGAGCCAGCTGGTGAGCAGGTTGGGGCGGGCGTCGGCCTCAACATCTTCGAGCGTCTCACCAAATCGCACGAGTTCGAGGGCCAGCGCCCGCTCGCGGGGATCGGTGAACCTGACCACCGCCTCCCGCCGCACCGCCTCGCGGTCGATGTCTCCCCTCGCGAAGATGCCCTCCACGCGGGCCACCGCATACTGCATGTAAGCGGCGGTATTGCCCTTGAGTTCGAGCATCTTATCAAAGCTGAAGACATAGTCGGTGGTGCGGTTTTGCGAGAGGTCGGCGTATTTGATGGCTCCGATACCCACCGCCTCAGCGATCCGTTGCCGCTCCTCAACCGGCATGCCCGTGCCCCGCTCCTGATCAGCCGCCGTCACCACGCCGAGCGCCCGCTCCACGCCCTCATCGAGCAGGGCCTCGAGGCCCACGGTATCACCGGCCCGTGTCTTAAACGGCCGGTTGTCTTCCCCCAGCACCGTCCCGAAGGCCACATGCACGAGATCGCCCCGGTCGAGGCCGG
>JAYQOK010000062.1:0-8629 GCA_038144795.1 Candidatus Kuenenia sp.
CGGCGGCGGGTGCGGAAGTGGTGGGCGTGAGCGCCGATACACCGGCCAGCCACGCCGCCTTCGCCCGCAAGCACAAGCTCCCCTTTCCGATCGTGAGCGACCGCGACGGCCAACTTCGCAAACTCTTCAGCGTGCCGAAGCTGCTCGGCTTCCTGCCGGGTCGGGTCACCTACGTGATCGATCGGGCGGGCATCGTGCGGCTGGTGTTCAACTCGTCGTTTACAGCCGCTGGCCACGTGCAGCAGGCGCTCAACCTAGTCAGACGCACCGCCGCCGCATCTCCTTGAGCCGCCGTAGCGGCCGCGCATTGTCTGCTCATGTCGCCTAGGGATAATGCAGGGCATGTCGGACAGTTCCTCCTCGCAGCCGCTTGATATCGTCGCCCGGGCGGCCGCGTTGCCGCCGCTGGTGACCGTGGTCGCCCACCCCTGCGACGCATCGTCGCTCACGGCCGTCGTCGCCGCCCGCGACCGTGGCCTGATCGAGCCGATCCTCGTGGGCCCCCCCGCCAAGATCGAGGCGGCGGCGGCCGAAGCGGGAGCAGGTATCGGCGGCCTGCGGATCGAGCCCGCCCCCCACAGCCACGCCGCGGCGGCTCTGGCCGTCGACCTCGTCCGCCGGGCCGAAGCAGAGGCCATCATGAAGGGGAGCCTCCACACCAAAGAGCTGATGGCCGAGGTTGTGAAGCGGGATGCCGGCCTGCGAACGGCGCGACGGATCAGCCATGTGTTCGTGATGCTTGTGCCTGCCTACGACCGGCCGCTCCTGGTCACCGACGGCGCAATTAACATCGCCCCGACACTCGAGGAGAAGGTCGACATCGTGCAAAACGCGATCGACCTGGCTAGGGCGCTCGGCATCACCACGCCGAGGGTGGCAATCCTGTCGGCCGTCGAGACAGTGACGTCGAAGCTCCGCTCCACGATCGACGCAGCCGCCCTCTGCAAGATGGCCGACCGCGGTCAGATCAAGGGAGGTGTGCTCGATGGCCCGCTCGCCTTCGACAACGCCGTGTCGATCGCGGCCGCCCGCACCAAGGGGATCGAGTCGCCCGTGGCCGGCCGGGCCGACATCCTCGTGGCCCCCGACCTCGAAAGCGGCAACATCCTCGCCAAGCAGCTCGAGTATTGTGCCGGCGCGGAGGCGGGGGGCGTGGTGCTTGGGGCCCGGGTGCCGATCATCCTCTCGAGCCGGGCCGACTCGCTCGCCTCGCGGGTGCTCTCCTGCGCCGTGGCCATGCACCTCGCCCATGCCCGCGCGACGGGCTCCTCATGACCGCTCCGATTCCAGCCACGACGCTCGTGATCAACGCGGGCTCAAGCAGCATCAAGGCCGCGGTCTATGACGACGCCGGCCCGAGCCTCACAACGCATGTCGATATCCGCGACGATGCAGCACGGCTCGTTGCCCGGCCCCGCGACGGCGAGGAGCGGACCGAGCAGGTCGCCGGCTCATGCTCCTGGCAGGCAGCTCTCGATCTGCTCTTCGATCGGATGCTCTCGATGGCCGATCCGGCGGGGATCACTGCCGTGGGCCACCGGATCGTGCATGGCGGCATCCATTTCACCACGCCGACGGTCGTCACACCCGCCGTGCTCGCCACGCTCGACTCGCTCATTTCGCTTGCCCCGCTCCATCAGCCCCAGGGCGTCGCCGCGGTCCGCACGGCGATCGGCCGGCTCCCCGACGCGGTGCAGGTGGCCTGCTTCGACACAGCGTTTCATCACACCTGCCCCCCGGAAGCGATGCGGTTTGCGATCCCGCGGCCGCTGCACGACGCCGGCATCCGGCGATATGGGTTCCACGGGCTCTCCTACGAATCAGTGACAGCCCGCCTCCCCGCGGTGACCGGCAGCCTGCCAGAGCGGGCGATCATCGCCCACTTGGGCGCAGGCGCGAGCCTGTGCGCGATCCGCGCCGGGCGGAGCATCGCCACGACGATGGGCTTCACGCCACTCGACGGCCTCGTGATGGCGACGCGGTGTGGCTGCCTCGACCCGGGTGTCGTGCTCCATCTGGCCGCACAGCGCGGGATACCAGTGGCCGAGATCGACACGCTCCTCGCCCGTGAGTCGGGACTGCTCGGTGTGTCTGGGATCAGCGGCGACATGCGGCGGCTGCTGGCCAGCGACGATCCCCGCGCCGCGGAAGCGATTCAGCTTTTCTGCTACCGCGCGGTCCGCGAGATCGGCTCACTCGTGGCAGCCCTGGGTGGCCTCGACGCGATCGTCTTCACGGCCGGCATTGGCGAGCATGCGGCGCCGATCCGCAGCCTCATCGCGGCCGGCCTCGGCTGGCTCGGGCTCGACCTCGACGAAGCCGTCAACGCCGTCCACGGCCCCCGCATCAGCACGCCAGAGAGCCACATCGCTGCCTGGGTGATCCCCACCGAAGAACAAGCCGTGATCGCCGACCACGCCCGCGCGTTCACTCTTCCGCGCCGAGCCGCACTGGGTCGCGAAACGCGATCGCAAACCCAACCATGATCGCCGCCGCCATCCCGGCAAACGCAAACCAAAACGGCTGCCAGGGAAACACGTCGGGCACTTTTGTAAATGCTTTGGCAACTTCTGGAAACGCGATGTTGCCGACATACATGCCGGCCCCGTAGGTGAGCAGCGCGATCAACCCCTGGGCGCTGGCCCGCAGTTGACGCGGTGCGACGTGATCGGTGTAAAGCTGCCCCGTCACGAAGAAAAAGTCGTAACAGATGCCGTGGAGCACCACGGCCGTCACCAGCATCCATGTGCTTTCAGCCCCGTAGGCAAAAAGCACATAGCGAGCCACCCAGGCCGCCATGCCCACCAGGAGCATCGTCTTCACACCAAACCGAGCGAGAAAAAATGGCATCAGCAGCATAAAGCCGATCTCGCTCATCTGGCCGAAGGTCATCACTGTCTCGCTCCCCAGCCCAAGCATCTGCTGGATGCCCATATCGCCGATGTACTTGTTGGCCATCGCATAGTAGACGGCCAGCGGAATGCAGATCAGGAAGCTGGCGGCCGCGAAGATGCCAAACGCCGGCGACTTCATCAGGCCGATCGCATCGAGCCCGAGGAGCTTGGCAAAACTCACTGGCTCTCCCTTCCCCTTGGGCGGACTGTTGGGAAGCGTAAACGAGTAGATGCCGAGTACGAGCGACGTGGCGGCGGCGAGCAGAAACGGCAGGTTAGTCTTGCCGGCGTCGTTGCCCGACGCGTCGCCCAGCAGCATGCCCATGATGCCAGCCGGCACGAGCCCGGCATCCATCACCCGCGGCAGGATCGAGCCCACCGTAATCCCGGCGGCGATCCAGCCGATCGTGCCCCACACCCGCACCAGCGGAAACTGCTTCCGCGGCTCAGCCAATTGATCGAAGCTCACGGAATTCACCAGGGCCAGCGTCGGCATGTAGCAGAGGCCGGCGGCGAGCAGCAGCCAGTAGAACGAAGTCGGGTCGGTGGCCCGGGCAACGGCGACAAGCAACGCCGCCCCGATCAGGTGGAGCACCCCGAGCACGACCTGCCCCGGCAGGAAGCGGTCAGCGAGAAGGCCGACGAAGAGCGGCGCGACGATTGCAGCGATCGACCCGGTGGAGTAGGCCTGGCCGATGATGCCACTCACATCCGGACGGTCGACGAAAACGGTGGCCAGATACTTCCCCATCGGCACAGCCCAGGCGCCCCACAAAAAGAACTCCAGAAACATCATCACCCCGAGCCGCGTCATCGCCAGCGGTGCGGAGGAATGGGTCGAGACGTGAGCATTGGTCGCGTGCATACGGATTCCTTTGAAAAGGCTGTGCTGCGGGCGATGCGTGTCGATGGCATTCGCCCCCTCTCGAACCGGCATCAGCATACCGGGCGGGCCGCCTGGTCCAAGCCCGACCCCGCAGGGCTCTGCTTCAGGCGCTGTTCCCGGCGTGGGCGCGGAGTTTGCCGACGACATCGCGGCCCAGCGCCGCACGGATTTTGAGGGCCAGGGCCGGCTTGGCTTCGAGGAGCTCGTGCAGGCTCGCCTGCGAACAACTCACCACGATCGACGGCTCAGAGGCGATCACGTCGGCCGATGCCTTTTCGCCCGTGATGAAGCTCATCTCTCCAACAAACTGCCCCGGCTGCAGCCGGGCGATCACGCGGCCGTCGGCCCGCACCTCGAGCCCGCCCTGAATGAGCACGGTCATGTCTTCGACCACGCTCCCCTGGGCAACCATTTGCGTGCCTGCCGGCACGTCTCGCTGCGTGCCCATCTTCATGAGCTTCACAAACTCACCAGGCGTAAGCTCCGGGAAAATCTTTTCGTGCATCTGCCGCTGCGGCCCCGTCAGGCTCCGTGGCCAGCGTTCGCCAACCAGCAGGATGATCTGCACAACGTTCACCGCGGCGAAGAGCGCGTTCCATGAGATCGGCGCCCAGAGCGGATGATTGCCACAGTTACAGTAGTAGGGCATCAGGCAGAGGCCTGCGACCACCGAGAGCACCCGCAGCCAGAGGATGTCGCGGACCATGTACGAGAGGAGATAGAGCACATTGGCCACGTGGATCATGTCGGTCACGCAGGGATTCCACGTGGCGACCGCAAACAACTGGCAGGCGAGCATGCAAGGAATCTCCAAGCTTGTGGCGTGTTGCTTTCAACGCGTGGCCGCTACCCGCACCGCTTGTCGGGAATCACGGCCGTTTGATGGTCGTCAGTGATCGCCGCCTCGTCGGTGGCGATCTCCAACTTCCAGCCTTCGATCACGGTGCCCTCTGTCTTGAGGTGCGACGTGAGGTAGAAGAACCGCCGCCGCGCCTCCCCGGCCGGCCCCGGCGGAATGTCAGTGAACCGATCGCGGAGGTAGTACGGAGCCCAGGCCTGCGAATAGAGCGTCGCCTTGACCCGCAGTTTCTTGCAGTCGAAACACTCCGGCACGGTGATGCGATAGCTGACGATGTCGGTGCCCTGGCCGTCTTGATATTGCGGGTCGTCGCCCACACCGTGTGGATGCGTGGCCTCGACAAACGCGGCCGGCATCGCCGGGCTTGGCCCCCGCGCCGACCAGCCCATCGGTAGCAGCCGGTTGTCTTTCACGTCGTGGGCGCGGTGCAGGAAGCTTGTGGTAAAGCGGCTCTGGGCATCCTTGGTGAGTTCCTCGTAGATCTGCACCTGGCTTTGATCGGTGATCAGCCGGTGGTGGGGCTGGTAGGCCTGAGCGCGGCCGTCGGCCGCATTCACGGTTTCAAAAAACTCACTGGGCAGCACCTTGCCATCGCCCCCCAAAATCACGCCGGCGCCGTTGGTCAGCCCCGATGCCCAGATGATCCGGTCGCGGCCGGTCGTGCTGTCGATCAGAAGCAGTTCGATCCACAGCCGACGAAACCCGACGCCGCTCGGCAGGCGATGACCAGTGAGATTGGTCACCTTCACGTCGGCCGCAATCACCTGCCCCGCCGTCTCGACGTTGACGAGTTCGAGCGTGGCCGTGTTCTTCCGGGCGTTGTGCACATAGTTGTCGATCGCGAAGTGGATCCCCTCCACGCCCGTCTCATAATCCTTCAGCCGCACGCCGAGCACGTCGTTGAACTGACGGAAGAGCTCCATGAGGTAGACATTCGCCCCCTGGAAGGTGTGCCGTCGATAGCCTTCCTTCCGAAACCGCACTGTGTGATCCGCGGCCGGGATGCGGTTGTCGGCCTCGGGATATTCCTGGTCTTGAAGCACGGCGATCTTGGTCTGTATCTGATCGATCGCCACCGTGCCATCCGGGCTATCGTAGCCCTTGGGCATGTGACAGTCTTGGCAGCTTCGCGAGTCCGCCGTCTTGCTAAACTCATCCTGATACTTGCTATTGAGCCATTCGAGGTAGGTGGCCTGCTCGATCCGGTGGAGGAATCCATGGAAGTGCGGATTCTTCTCCGACGCCAGGAGTTGCTCGATCGTTTCGGCCGGGGGCAGATCGGCGTGGGGGGGCGACACATCGAGCGGCCAGTCGATCACCGGGAGATTGATCACATGGCAGGTCGCGCACATCCGTGACGACTGGAGAAACGTGCTCGCCTTCGGGGCCGCGCCGAGCGTCACCTGCATCGGCTTGGTCACGACGTCGGCAAAGGGGCCATAGATCTCGGTGGCCGGCCCGGCCTTGTATTGGCCCGTGATCGAGTTGGCAAGGAAATCACCGAGGTCTTTGTATTCCTCGACCATGCCATGGCAGACCGTGCAACTGATGCCATCGCGGGCGAGGGCCCCGTAGGCATGATGCGGATGCTTCTGGTCGGCCACATGAAACCAGTCGCGGCTGAAGGCGGCGTCGGGATGCCACGGCTCATCGGCCCGGCCGCGTTCGAAGTCATACTGCCGCTTCCCCATCGCGCCATGGCAGCGGAGGCAGATATTCACCACCTGATCGCCGTAAAGCCGGGCCTTGTCAGGCGGCAGTTCGGCCTCGAGCCGGGAAAGCTCGCTCTCCAGCTGGGCATGAAACACCGGATCGCGACCGGCCAGCCCCATCGGTGACCACCGCCACTCGCCGTAGGGCGACACGTTGAGCCCGCCGCGGTCGGTCTCGAGAAACATGATCGGCCCGAACGCATGCTTACTGCTAGCCCCGCTGTGGCACATCATGCACTGGTCCGACGTGAGATACCGGGTGGGCACGGTGGCATGCGGCGGCACATGATCGTTGGACTCTGGTGGAAACTTTTTCACCTCCGGGTAGGTGACATGCTGCGCCGCCGGAAACATCTGCATGAAGGCAAAGTCGGGCCGCGCGGGCCCCGGCCCCTGCGGAGCCCGCAGCTCCGGCGGCTCCCGCTCGTGGGTAAAGCCGTAGGGCTGCTGAGCGGCGGGAATGTCTCGCCAGGTGTCGTCCACAAAAAACTGAATCGGATCACCTGAAAAGCCGGTGATATTCCGGAGCGAGGAAAATGTGCCCCCCTCCTCCGCGACCGAATGGCAGCGGACGCAGGCCATCACGAACCCCGCCTGGGGATAGTTGAACGAGCCCGGCTCGTCGTACTGCTGCCCCTCAAACACACTCGCCCAAAACCAGCCGCTCGGCGAGCCCGCCGAGTCTTTGATCATCACATCGAAGCCGGGGGACGTGGGTAACCGCATCATCTTTTCGATCTCGGCCTCGCCCAGGCCGTCATAGCGGCGGGCCGGCGGCGGCAGCATTTCCTTAACGATCATGCCGCCGTCGGGGATTTTCCCTTCCCGCGGCTGCTTTGGCGGAGCGCACCCGGCGTCGCGACCCTCCGGCCAGAAGGCCGGGTCGCCGGTGAGCCAATACATCACCTTTGGCGAGTAGTAACACCGCACGGCCGGGTGCGTGCCGAAGGAGATACCCTTCACATACGGGCCCGTGTCGCGAATTCGTTTGTCATAACTCCAGCCGAGCGTGGTGGCGTAGGCCCGACTCTTGATGAACGGGAAGAGAACTTTTTCGTACTTGAGGTGCGTTGTGCTGGTGGGCAGCGGGAGCGGATGCTCCTTGGCACCGACGCCAGGGATTGCCTCAGCAGCTACTGCAGGAGAGCCACTCGCTGCAATGATCAATGCCACCACCACCGCACACTGCGTCGTGCGGTTGAATCCACTCACACTCGCCTCCATGCTGCAAGCTTCGCTGCAACCCCGACAGCGCCGGTGTCGAGGGGCCGCTCCTGGCCAAACCAACTCGCGGAGAATAGGTTTCCTGCAGGGAAATCGTCAAATCATCCGGCTCGGTCGGGCTCACCAAAGAGTCGGGCCCGCAGCGAGATTCCTCCCTGCGGGCCCGTGAGTCGAAACAGCTTCCGTGAAATCAGACACCTATCGCGCCTGAAACTGCTTCAGCGCCGAGAGGGCCGCGATGGCCCGGTCAGCACCGCCAAACGTCGTAGCCACCTTCTTCGCAGTCAGTAGGTCATCGACCGAGATTGCCCCATTCCGTGCCGGAGCAGCCTTTACCGCCGCGACCTTGCCGGCGGCGGAATCCTTGCCACCCTTGCGACGCTTGCGAGGCCGAAACCCCATCTTCTTGAGGACCATGCTGACCTGCGGGGATGACACTTCAACTCCCTGCTTCTTCAGCGTGGCGATGATGGCCACCGGTCGGGGCTTTTCTCCCTTGGCCTTCATGCTGGTCGCAATCTTGCGAATTTCCTCAGACTTGTTGACTTCCTTGGCTGGCTTCTTAGCGACCCCACTTTTCTCTGACATAGAACCTACCTGACCTTTTTAAAAAGCGTGTGAACAAACAGGGAAAATTGAACCTAGATTTTTTATCATAGCCCATGAAATCCTGAATTCAATGATCGGAGCGGATTGACCACTCTTTCATGTGACGATCTACTCCCCTGAGGAATAGTAATCCGGCGTCATCGGCAAAACCGTAACACCCCGATTTGCATGCCATCTGGCCACTGGGTCAGCAGCGAGTTGGGCTTGAATCAGGCGGAACATCGCACCTATTGTTTCTCCTCGAGTAATCACCCACACCGAAACTGACGTCGATACCAAAACCTGGGGACGAACCGATGACTGCCGTGCTTCATCAAAAGCATGCGGATTTCTCGTGCCGGCGGGGTCTTGGAAACTTCTTCGGAATATTTGTCTTGTTGATCGCTCTCTCGGGCCTGGGGCCCCGGCCCGGCGCCGGCGCCCCCGAGCCGCCCCCCGGCCCCCC
>JAYQOK010000062.1:8639-9759 GCA_038144795.1 Candidatus Kuenenia sp.
CGGGGGGCCCCGGCGGGGCTCCGCGGGGGCGGCCCCGCCTCAGGGCACACCGGAAGGCACGATTGACGGTCATCCGGCTTTAGCCCGTTCACCGCGGCACACGACCACGAAGGCAGGACACTCCGGCGATGCGATCAATGTCGCCTTCATCGGCTCCGAAGAAGACCTGCACCGCACGCTCGCAGCAGCCGGCTGGTATGCCTCCGATCCGATCACGCTGCAATCGTCGATCCGGATCGCCGCGGACGTCGTGTTGCACAAGCCCTACCCCCATGCCCCGGTGAGCGATCTCTACCTCTGGGGCCGTAAGCAAGACGCAGCGTTTGAGCAACCCCACGGCGACAGCCCCAAGCAGCGGCACCACGTGCGGTTTTGGCGATCCCAGGAGGTCGATGCCAGCGCCAAGCCGCTCTGGCTCGGGGCGGCCACGTTTGACGAACGGGTCGAAATCAGCCGTACGACGGGCGGGGTCACGCACAAGATCGGACCCGACATCGACAAGGAGCGCAACAAGCTCGTCAGCGACACGATTCGTGTGGGGGCGCTCGACGGCTATTACTGGGTCGATCAGTTTCACCACGTGCCGGAAGGCCGCAACGGCGGTGGCGACCCCTACTTCACCGACCGTCGCCTCGCCGTGGGCGTGATCAACATCCGCCGGTAGGCTCAGGGGTGGGGTTCACCGAAGGTAATCACACCATGAAACCCACCCGGCTTCTCGACCAGGCCACCACGCCCGATGGTGCGCCCCTCACGCTCTACGAGCATGATGGCGACTTTTCGATCCGAGTTGGGGGCGTGCCGTTGATGTCAACGCGGCAACATCACTCGGAGGAACGGCTCGCGGAACTCGCCTGCGCCGGTCTCCGCGATCGCCGCCGCGCGGCCGTGCTCATCGGGGGGCTTGGGCTTGGCTTCACGCTCCGCGAGACGCTCCGCAATCTCTCCGCCGACGCGACCGTCGTGGTGGCCGAACTCCTGCCGGCCGTGATCGCCTGGAATCGCAATCCGGCCTTTGCTCTCGCAGCCGATGTGATTGACGACCCGCGGGTAGAGATCGTTGTCGGCGATGTGGCCGACGTGCGCGGCGCGAGCCCCGGCCGGTTCGACAGCATCATGC
>JAYQOK010000062.1:9769-18404 GCA_038144795.1 Candidatus Kuenenia sp.
GCATCATGCTCGATGTCGATAACGGCGCCAGCCCGCTCACGGCCGCTGCCAATAGTGGGCTCTACACCGTCGCGGGGCTCGGGGCGGCCCGCGACGCGCTGCGGCCCGGCGGCCGGCTCGCCGTCTGGTCGGCCGATCCCGATCCGCAGTTTGTGAGCGGCATGACGAAGGCGGGCTTCGCTGTGGAAGTGGTCAAGGCCCGCGCCTATCCAACCAGTGGCAGTTGGAACTGGCTCTTCATCGGCACGCGGTCGTGAGGCATGATCATGTCCCGCCTGCTTCGAGAGCCTCCCACCGGGTGAAGGCCTCGGCCAGCCGCGCCTCCACATCGCGAAGGCGGGCCTGATCGCGGGCCAGCATGTCGCCCGGCTGATGAAAATAGTCGGGCTCCGCCATCAGGGCATGCACCTCCGCTGCCTCGGTTTCGAGGGCCTCGATCAACGCCGGCAACGCATCGAGCTCCCGCTGTTCGTTAAAGGAGCGTTTTTTCTTGACCACAGGAGGATGCGGCAGCGGCGGCTGCGACGGCGGCTTGGTCGCCACGGATGACGGCCGAGATGGTGCCGTTGAAGCTACCGCCGGCCGTTGCCGCACCCAGTCGGAGTAGCCACCCACGTATTCCTTCACGGCATAGGCCCCGCTCTCACCGGTCGACTCGAAGACCAGCGTGCTGGTCACGACATTGTCGAGGAAGGCGCGGTCGTGGCTCACGACCAGCACGGTGCCGGCAAACTCGACCAGCCGTGCCTCGAGCATTTCGAGCGTCTCCGCATCGAGGTCGTTGGTGGGCTCGTCGAGCACGATCAGGTTGGCCGGCTTGGCGAACAGCCTCGCCAGGAGCACGCGGTTGCGCTCGCCGCCCGACAGAAACTTCACCGGCGTGCGGGTGCGGTCGGGCGTGAACAAAAAGTCTTGCAGGTAGCCGATCACATGCCGCGGCTGGCCGCCGATCTGCACGGTCTCGTATCCGTCGGCCACGTTGTCGGCCACGGTCTTCTCGTCGTTCAACTGATCGCGAAGCTGGTCGAAGAAGGCGATCCGCAGGTTGGTTCCGAGCCGTACGGCCCCCGCCGAGGGAGCAAGCTCACCGAGCATGAGCCGCAGGAGCGTGGTCTTGCCCGCCCCGTTGGGTCCGATGATCCCGATCCGATCGCCCCGCATGACCGACGTGGAAAGGTCGCGAATGATCGGCCGCGGGCCGCGGAGAAACGACACATTCTCCAGCGCCGCCACGAGTGCCCCGCTGCGGTCGGCCTCCT
Source organism: Candidatus Kuenenia sp. (assembly GCA_038144795.1). Taxonomy (GTDB): domain Bacteria; phylum Planctomycetota; class Planctomycetia; order Pirellulales; family UBA1268; genus CACORA01. The sequence continues at coordinate 11,029 of JAYQOK010000062.1, forward strand.
GGATGTCGAGCTTCACCCTGCCTACGGTATCCGGCCGCTGGCTGCGTTCGCGACGCATCGCCTCCAGGGCCCGCACTCGCCCTTCGTTGCGGGTGCGACGGGCCTTGATGCCGGTGCGGATCCAGACTTCTTCCTGCGCGAGCTTCTTGTCGAAAAGCGCATTCTGCTTTTCTTCAGCGGCGAGGGCCTCTTCCTTCCGCACGAGAAACGTGTCGTAGTCGCACGACCAGTCGAAGATCCGGCCGCGGTCGATTTCGAGGATGCGGCTGGCCATGCGGCGGAGAAAGGTGCGATCGTGGGTGACAAACATGAGCGTGCCCCGCCAGCGGCCCAGAAACGTCTCCAGCCACTCGACGGCGTCGATGTCGAGATGGTTGGTGGGCTCATCGAGCAGGAGCAGATCGGGCTCGGCAACGACCGCCCGGGCAAGCAACACCCGCCGCTTCATGCCGGCCGAGAGGCTGGCAAAGGCCGCCGTACCATCAAGCCCCATCCGCGAGAGGATCTGCGTGACCGCCTGCTCCCGCTCCCAGGCAGGCGTCGCCTCGGGATTCCCGTTGGCCGTAGCCGATGGCAGGCCAGACGCGACGATCTCGGCCACTGAGCCGGAGACGTCCTGTGGCACATCCTGCTGCAGGATCGCGACGGTTGCCCCCGGGAAGAGATCGACGCTTCCGGCGTCGGGCTTGACCGCCCCCGCGAGCAGCCGCATGAGCGAAGTCTTGCCAACGCCGTTGCGGCCCAGCAGGCCGATCCGCTGCCCAGCCTCGATGTGGCAGGTAACGTCATCGAGCAGCGGCGGGCCCCGAAAACGAAGCGACAGGTTGCGAAGCGTGACCAGCGGCATGGCATAACTCACGAGCCGGCGGCAGGATCGGCCATCGGGTGCGGCCCGGCAGCCGCGGCGAACGTTGCTTCGTCGCTCAGGCTTTTTTCATCGTTCATCGTAATCTCCGTGGCATCCGCCGCTTCGCTTCGGCCCCTCCGGTCGCCGGCATCCGCCGGACTCCCTCCGAGCCTCGCTTCGCTACTCAACCGCCTCCGGCGGACTCGCTCCAGACGGACTCAGGGCAAGGCGGAAGCCCAGGCTGCTGCCGCGGCTCGACGGGCCGTTACCGTCGCGGAAAGCCGACCGGCAGTGCCCGGCGGTGAAGTTCCAACTGCCACCCCGGTTGACCCGGCCGGAGGCATCAGACGGCCCCTGCGGGTCCGTCACCGAACCCTGGGGATACTCCCCATACCAGTCGCTGCACCACTCCCACACGTTCCCATGCATGTCATACAGACCCCACGCATTCGGCTGCTTCTGACCAACGGGGTGGGTTGAATTGCCTGAGTTGTCTGAAAACCACGCAAAATCTCCCAGCAGAGCCTCTTTGTCCCCAAACGAAAAGTCCGTCGTCGAACCCGCCCGGCACGCATACTCCCACTCAGCCTCGGTCGGCAACCGATATACACGACCGGCCTTCCGTTCCTCCGGAAGAGCAGACAGTTTCTTGCAAAACTCCACCGCATCTTCCCAACTCACCTGCTCCACAGGGCGGTCGTCGTCCTTCCAGTTGCTCGGAACGTTTCCCATCACCTGTTTCCACTGGGCATTCGTCACCTCATACACGCCTATGTAGAAGGGCTTAGTTAGCGTCACCTCGTGGGCATCTTCGTCTTCCCCCATCGTGAACGTACCCGCTGGTAAGTGCTTCAACTGCATACCAAGAGAATTGTGAATTGCGGGCAGTGCAAGAATACGTTGTCTAAGCAGCGGCTCTGCAATCTGTTTACTCTGCTTTACGAGCGACTCGACCTTCGCATTCTGCGGATTGAGCAACAGATATTCCTCTCCCGTCTTCAGTATCCCGATCGCCTCTTCAGGGGTAACCTTGGAGTCAGCCCGGGCCTCCTTGACGAGCCGAACAATCTCGTTCTCCAAAACCACAGCTCGACGCACGCGGGTGATCAACGCCTGCTCATCCGCAGAGTAATCCTCCGTCGAAGCTTTCGCGAACGCCGCCGCAGCAGCCGGCACATCGCCAGCGTCCATTGCAGCCCGAGCCCGTGTAAGTCGAGCGTCTCTTCGCTCGAGAAGTTGCTCATGAATCTTTGCGAGATCCTTTCGGTCTCCACGCAATGACACTGCCCGCTCTATGAGTGGCACGATCCCGTCAATCTCCTTTCGATTGATTCGCTCCGTGATCGTCGCAATCAGTGATTCAGACTCTTTTTTCTTCTCGTGGCACTCTCTTAATTGCTGTGTCGCCAAGGCGTTGCGAAGTGGTTCGGGAATCGACTCGATCGCGTGGATCGCCGCCGGGTAATCCCACGCAGCCATGTGGGCATGAGCCTCTGCAAGTTTTTCGGACGCCAAAACGAGCTGGCGGTCGCGCTCGGCTGCTGCTGATGCTGTGAACGATGCGCCCCATTCCGCAAACTCGGCAAGATCGGGGTGGGATACCTGAGCCACCTCGGCTGCCCGGACCAATGCCTGATCGAATGCCAGCGTACCCAGCAGCGATTCGGCTTCAGACCGTGCGGCGATGAGCACGCGGCGCTTCTCTTCCAGTAATGCCGGCTGGTTTCCGCCGCATTCCCCGCACACACCGTCCCATACTGGGATTTGGGCGTCGCATTTCAGGCACGGCACCCGCAGGCTCGCACCGCATTTCGGATTCCGGCAGAACTTCTTTGTCAGGTCGCTCGTAACCGTGCCACACGCCTTGCATTGGCCCTCCTGCAACTCGTCGGATAACACGGCAGACTTCACCTTGCTGGCACCAACCCCTTTGAGCGCATCCCGCAACTCTCTTGCTGTCTGATATCGATCATCTTTGCGGTCCTCCAGTGCTTTTGTGAGCACATCTTCGAGCTCTGAAGGAACGTCCCTAAACCGAATGATCTTCGGGCTTCTGCCCGTCACCATCTGGTAGATAGTGGCGGCGAGGCTCCAGAGATCACTGCGGGCATCAACTTCACTCGCATCCCGCCGCTGCTCTGGCGGCATGAAGTCGGGTGTTCCCATCACGGCGCCGGTCATTGTCATCTGGTGATCAGTGGCCTCAGCCTTGGCGAGACCAAAGTCGGTAAGCTTGGGCAAACCATCCTTGTTAAGCAGTACATTCGCCGGCTTGATGTCGCGATGAACGATGCCCGCGTCGTGGGCCTTGGCCAAGCCGTCGCAGAGCTGGCAGGCCAGATCCACGGCGTCTTCTAACGGCAAAGCTCCTTCACGGCAGCGGTCAAGCAAACTCCCGCCGTCCACATATTCCATGATCAGAAACGGCCCGTCCTTGGCTCGGCCGTAGTCGTAAATCTGCACGATGTTGGGGTGGTTTAGGGCAGCAATCGCTTTCGCCTCGGTCAAGAACCGCATGATCGCGGTCTTGCTCCGGGCTGCCTCGCCGAGAATCCGTTTAACAGCGACCTTGCGGCCGAGCCGTGTATCGGTCGCGAGCAGCACCGCCCCCATGCCGCCTTGACCGAGCGTGCCCTCGACCTTGTAGCGGGCCTCAAGATCGACGACCTCGATGTCGTCGATCACCGTGTCTTGGTCACCAAGCCGGTCGCCGAGAGTCCGCTCGTCGCCCAGGCTCATCTCGGCGGCGGGGCGACGCTTCCCCGCCCCGGCGAAGGTTGCTTCGTCGCTCAGGCTTTTTTCAAAATCTTCGGTCGACATGCAAAGCCAGTTCCTACTGCGTAGCGGCGCTGGGCGAAAGTCACCCACTATCGACCGCAAGACGTACTCTACCCCCTGACGGGGCAGACGTTCTAGCCTTGCAGAAAGCCCGCGCGTTGGACTCAACAAGAGAACTATTGCGGATGTACCGAACCCGACGCCCAGTTCACATGGAGGCTGCCGCCGCACTTGCAGCACCGATACGACTCCTCACCCAGCGGATCGTTTACGGGCACGGCAGCGCAATGCTATACGGGCGACTGTGGCGAACGCGATAGTGCTGGTTGCTGTGACGGCAGGCTGCGGAGGGGCTATCGCTATTTTTGCCCGGGAGCGATTCGATGCGACCAGTGACGCTGTCATTTTGAAATGGCTGCCGATAGCAGCGTTGGCCTGCGCCTGGCTGTGGTTCGTCCGAAGGCAACTGCGGCAACGATCAAAACGGGGTTGAACCAACAGCCGCTGTCACGACACACGCTCCTGAGGCTGTTGGCGGCATCGCTCTCGCTGCTCAGTCCGATGCGCGGGTGTTCGTTTCGGGTCAGCCACGTCAACCAACTGCGAACGCCTGTTGGTCGAGCCAGTGGTGGGTGAGCTTGCGCGGTGGCTCCGAATGGTGAGACGGCCCCCTTTTGCGAAGTAGGGGAGTGTTCGCATGCATGAGATTACGTGAGGCTTGCAGGCTCGCAGACCACGCGTACGCCGAAGTCGCCGATGTAGGCGTAACGCGCCATAGATTGCCTCTCTGGTCCATCGTGCACAGCCTCTCCCCGCTCCGCGGACGCACATTCGTGGGCCTGCACTGATGCGGATCCACCACGGAGTGTGTGGTGAGTGCCCATGGGCGGCCCCTGCGGATCATCTTTTGGGCTGCGCCGGAAGTAGTCGGCCGCGAACCAATCGGCCGTCCACTCCCATACGTTGCCATGCATGTCGAAAAGCCCCCAGGCGTTCGGCGGATAACTGCCAACGGGCGACGTGAGGCACGGAACACTTAACTCTTCCGGGCAAAATCGCGCTTGCTTGGAGGTAAGGCGATTCCCCGTGTTGAACCGTGTGGTCGTTCCCGCACGGCACGCGTACTCCCACTCCGCTTCGGTGGGCAAGCGGTAACGCCTGCCGTCCTGCTGCTCCTCGGAAAGAGACGATAGCAACTTGCAGAATCGGTCTGCATCTTTCCAGGCGAGATGCTCGACCGGAAGGTTCTTGCCTTTGAATACGCTAGGGTTTGCCCCTACCACGCGTTCATACTGTTCTTGCGTTACTTGGTGCATGCCAAGAAAAAATGGCTTGGTGATTCGAACTCGGTGCTGAAACTGTTCCTCAGGATCGCCGAGTGGGCAATTAGCAGGGCATCCCATTAGGAATTCGCCAGCGGGGATCTGAACGAACTTCATGCCGATTGAATTCGTTACCGTTCCCGGTGGATCAACCACCGACCGTGCTGCATTGGCAGTGCGGGTGTAATCACGGCGTGCCTGTCCAGAGTTAGCGCCCGGGCACTTGTTTGCGAGGTGCCACTCCATGCGGCTGGGCTTGAGCGCCACGCCGCACTGCGGGCACGGAGCTAGGTGTCGCTTTGCAAGGAATGGCCGACCAATAGCCTCAGGCAACGCCTGAAGTGCTGCCGTGTCGAGCAACGATAGGAAAGAATGAAGATCTGTTTGACGCAGGATAAAGTCCGACGGCACCTTGGTAATTCGCCCGATAAGTTGATCACGAAATGCAAGTAGCCGTGGGTTTTTCGGCATCAAGGTCAGGCAATCTGCCAACGCCCGAGACAGGTCCACGACCTCGTCCGTCGTGATCGTGCCATCTGCTTTCGCGGCCGCAAGTCGTTCTCCGAGCCGTTTTTCGGCCTCAATGGCATCCCGCATTCGCGATATCTGAGTCGCCTGCTCCTCGTTCAGCAGTCGCTCGATGGGCGTTGCTATATCGAGCGCGGCCCTCGCGTCGCCCTGCCGCCGAAAAACCTCCCAGGCCCGATTAGCCGTTGCCTGAACCCACTCGCGTTGCTGGCGATCACGGGCGGTAAGTCTTTGTTCGCGTTCTACCAACTGGGCCAGCAGTTTTGGGAGGTCCTGGCGATCTCCTCGCAACGTCATCGCACGCTGGACCAAAGGTGCTAATTCATTGAGTTCCTTCGCGGCGATTCGTTCACGAATAGTTTCAAGAAGCCTCGCTGCCTCGTTGCTCTCGGAACGTGAAGCGTCGAGTAGGCGATTCACGTCATTCGTGCGGAGTGTTTCTGGAATGGTCTCCAGCGTGTGGATAGCTCCCGCGTAATCGAAGGCGGAGCGATGCTTCTTAGCCTCGTTAAGCTTGGAGTCACGATCCGCAACGGCAGTCGACCTTTCGGCCCCGGTCTCATCAAGAAATGCCTGACGCCATTCATCGTAATCGCTGAAACGAGTGTCGGCAGGAATTTCAACGCCTTCGGCGGTCGCGATTGCCTCGTCGAATCGCAACTGTTGCCGAAGTAATTCGGCCTCATCGCGGCAACGGGACAGTGTCTCGCGTTTTGCAGCAAGTAAGTCGGGTTGTTTCTTTCCGCACTCGGGGCAGACCTTGTCCCAGATAGGAATCGACGTATCGCAGGCGAGGCAAGGTGCGCGGAGGCTTGCCGCGCACTCGCGGCAGAATTTGCGCTGTGAGTCGTTGACGGTATGGCACTGCGGGCATTCGCCAGTTCCCAGGTCAACCGGCGGCTCGGGGGCCGCACCACGTTTCGGACGGGGCTTAGCTACTGAGGTCGCGTTACGCAGCGCATCACGCAGTTCCCGAGCCGACTGGAATCGGGCGTCTTTTTCTTCTTCAAGCGCTCTGCCCAGCACGTCGTGAAGGGCCTCGGGTACGTCCTTGAACCGAATAATCTTCGGGCTGCGTCCCGTGACCATCTGGTAGACCGTCGCGGCGAGACTCCAGAGGTCACTGCGGGCGTCCACCTCGCTGGCATCCCGCCGCTGCTCCGGCGGCATGAAATCGGGTGTTCCCATCACGGCGCCGGTCATTGTCATCTGGTGATCAGTGGCCTCAGCCTTGGCGAGACCAAAGTCGGTAAGCTTGGGCAAACCATCCTTGTTAAGCAGTACATTCGCCGGCTTGATGTCGCGATGAACGATGCCCGCGTCGTGGGCCTTGGCCAAGCCGTCGCAGAGCTGGCAGGCCAGATCCACGGCGTCTTCTAACGGCAAAGCTCCTTCACGGCAGCGGTCAAGCAAACTCCCGCCGTCCACATATTCCATGATCAGAAACGGCCCGTCCTTGGCTCGGCCGTAGTCGTAAATCTGCACGATGTTGGGGTGGTTTAGGGCAGCAATCGCTTTCGCCTCGGTCAAGAACCGCATGATCGCGGTCTTGCTCCGGGCTGCCTCGCCGAGAATCCGTTTAACAGCGACCTTGCGGCCGAGCCGTGTATCGGTCGCGAGCAGCACCGCCCCCATGCCGCCTTGACCGAGCGTGCCCTCGACCTTGTAGCGGGCCTCAAGATCGACGACCTCGATGTCGTCGATCACCGTGTCTTGGTCACCAAGCCGGTCGCCGAGAGTCCGCTCGTCGCCCAGGCTCATCTCGGCGGCGGGGCGACGCTTCCCCGCCCCGGCGAAGGTTGCTTCGTCGCTCAGGCTTTTTTCAAAATCTTCGGTCGACATGCAAAGCCAGTTCCTACTGCGTAGCGGCGCTGGGCGAAAGTCACCCACTATCGACCGCA
>JAYQOK010000063.1:0-10482 GCA_038144795.1 Candidatus Kuenenia sp.
GTGTTACCCAACATAACATCCCGAACAAGGTCTCGGTCGATCTAGCCGTCGTACATGGTCTCGGGCACTTCGCGATGACCAATCAGATCCCAGGGGCCAGCGGCTATGAATCCGGTCGCTTCGTGGCCGTCAGCAGTATCGGCAAAGAGCACGTCGCCGGCGATCTGTTCTTCGATGAAGCGGGCGTAGGGAGTGTCGGTGTTGAAGGCCCGGATCACGTAATCGCGGTATGGCCAGGCGTTTGGTCGGGGCTTGTCCTTGTCGTAGCCGTGGGTATCACCGTAGTGGACCACATCGAGCCAGTGCCTGGCCCACCGTTCGCCATACCTTGGGGAAGCGAGGAGTCGCTCGACCAGGTCTTCATACGCCTGTGGATCGGGGTCGTTGATGAATGACGCGATCTCCTCCGGTGTCGGCGGCAGGCCGGTGAGGTCGAACGAGAGGCGGCGAATGAGCGTGCGTTTGTCGGCTTCGGCTGCCGGCTCGAGCCCTTCCTTAGCAAGTCGAGCCCTGATGAAAAAGTCGATCGGATTCCGCTCGGCCTCCACGCCTGGGAGTCGCGAGAAGGTGGCCACGCCCGTCGGCACCGGAGGATCTTTGATTGCCTGCCAGGCCCAGTGGTCGAACCGCGGGTCATATTTCTCGTCAGCCACGTCGTCCTCGGAGCCGGGCCACGGAGCACCGGCATCGATCCACGCGGTCAGGGCGGCAATCTCGTCGATCGCTAGCCGATCGCCGTCGGGCGGCATCATCTGCGCAGGGTTGTTTGTCTTCACCCGCCGCAGGATCTCACTACGTTCGGCCTTGCCCGCCACCGCCGCCGGACCGAAGTCTCCGCCGCGGAACATCCCGGCCCGCGAATCGAGCCGCAGGTTGGATTCCTGGGCATCAGGGCCGTGACATTCGACGCAGCGAGCCTGGAGCACAACTCGGGCGAGAATGTACTGCTCGCTGGATGCCGCTGGAGGAAGGGCGGCTTCTGGCTCAGCGGCTGTCGCGACCAGACAGGCGGTACGGAAGGCGACGGGGACTGTCAGAAGCCCCGCAATCACCAGTACAGACCCTGATCGAACCCAGAAAATCAAGCAGCATCGGCTCACGCTTGGAATGTGCCGGTGTGCAGTCAATAGATACTCCTTGCGGCATGAGCGTTTGCGGTCATCGACGACGGCATGATGGCCTTCGCCATGATGCTATTTTATATTGTGCCTTCCTCTACTGAGATATTAAATTCAGAAAGTGACAAAGTAGACGGCATACCCAGGTGTGTATGAGGTGTTTTTAGTCCTCTGGAGCCTTTTGCTATGAGTTTCAACGCCCTCCCGGCTACTCGGGTTGTTGCCTCTCGTGATGGGTGTGACCGTTTTTGTCGGATGCCGCGGCGCTCGATGTTACGGGCGGGGAGTCTGGGAGCCCTGGGGGTGTCGCTGGCTGAATTTTTCAAGGTCCAGTCGGCCCGCGGCGAGGCTTCGATTACCGGCGGTGCCGCTGGACTGAAGGGACTGCCGCAGCGCATCAAGAGCGTCATTCAGATCAATCTGCCGGGCGGCTTTCCGCATCACGAATCGTTTGATCCCAAGCCCGAGGCACCGGTCGAATACCGGGGGTCATTCGGTGTGGTGAAGACGAAGACCGGCGACGTGTTCAGCGACAACCTGCCTCAGTTAGCCGGCATCGCCGACAAGATCACTGTCGTTCGCAGCGTGGTTGGCAAGATTCCCGACCACGCCCTGGCGACGTACCATCTCCACACCGGATACACGCCCACGCCGGTGATCGACTATCCGCAGATGGGGTCGATCGTTTCCCATGAACTCGGTGCGGTTGGCGACCTGCCCTGCTACATCGCCATCCCCGGCAAAAACAACTTTAGCGGCGGCACCGGGTTTCTGCCCAGCATTCATGGCCCGTTCGAGACCGGCGGCGACCCGGGGACGCAAAAGAAGGGGTTCAAGGTCCGTGACTTCTCTCTCCCGGCCGGCCTTTCGCACGAGCAACTCGACCGACGACGTGGAGTCCGCGACATCGTGGACCAGCGGATTCGTGCGCTTGAGGCGAATCCGGTGCTCCTCGACACAATGGACGAGTTTCATGCCCGGGCCTACTCGCTGCTTACCTCGACCAATGCCCAGAAGGCCTTCTCGTTCGACGGCGAGACCGACGAGACATTCGAACTCTATGGCAGCGAGGTCACCGGGGACATCAAGGGCCCCGACGGGAGGCTTCACCCCAAGGGGCTTTCGGAGCGGCTGATCATTGCCCGTCGGCTTGTCGAAGCGGGCGTGCGGTTCGTCACCCTCGAGTACGGTTCGTGGGACTGTCACGGGGACGTGAAGAAGGCCTGCCTCGACCAGATGCGGCCGCTTGATTATGCCCTTGCCGGATTGGTCAACGATCTCGATCGCCGCGGCCTCCTTGACTCGACGCTGGTGTGGGTGACGTCTGAATTCGGTCGGACTCCAAAAATCAACAGGGAAAGCGGCCGCGATCACTGGGCCCGTGTCTACTCGATGATGCTCGCCGGCGGCGGGTTCAAGCCCGGTTTGATCTACGGAGCGAGTGATTCGACCGGTGGTGAACCTGCCCGTGATGCGGTGACCCTCGAGAACCTAATGGCCACGATCTACTACCAGATGGGCATCGATTCCAACAAGGAACTCGTCGCCTTCGGAACACGGCCAATCGAGATCGTGAAAGAGGCCGAGGTTGTGAAGCCTTTGCTCAGCTGATTGGCCAGACCATTGCTTTCCGACGGAGTTCCGATTCCATGAGCGCATTTGCACGCGGCTTTCGTGCGTCGGTGGTCTCTCTGATCGTCGTTTTTCTGTTTCTTCTCGGGGTTGAGTCTGTCGCCGACCCGTGGATCGATGGCGTGAAGCCGCGGCTCATCGGCCGGGGCACGGCCTGCGACATCGTGGTGGCACCGTGGCACCACGAAGCGTCGGAGGTTGTGTTCTACCCGCCGGCGACGTTTGCCCCGTGGACGGCTCACGAGTCAAGTTCTAGTGCAGTATCCGGCATTCGCTGTGTGGGCACGACGTTTGACGCCGCGAAGAAGCGGCTTGTGTGCCACCTCGAAGTAGCTGCCGACTGCCGCGCCGGGGAGCATCCCTTCCGTGTGCTCACGGCAGTGGGGCTCTCGTCTATGGGCACCGTGTTTGTCAGTCCTTTTCCGGTGATCGACGAGGAGGAAAAAGACGCCAATTCGAACGATACGCCTGCAACGGCCGTGCGAGTCGAGCCGGATATCACCATCCGCGGAACGCTTTCCAAGAGCATCGCTGCCGACGTCGACTGCTTTCGGGTGGCCGGTAAGGCGGGGGAGCGGCTCTCTGTGGAAGTCGACATGGTGAAGATGGGCGACGACCTTCAGTGGCAGCCCGTCCCCGAGGGCTACGACTCAGTGGTGGAAATCCTCGACCCGTCAGGGAAGCGGCTGATGATCAACGACGACTCGCCGCTCAATCGCCAGGATCCGCTGCTCTCGCTCAGGCTGCCCGTCGATGGCGACTATACGGTCGTCTTGAGAAGATCAATGTTCGTGCCGCACGATCGGGAGTATGCGATTCACATCGGCCGGTTCTTCCGTCCACTGGCCGCCTACCCAGCCGGCGGTCCCGCCGGCGAACCGCTCGAGGTGCAGTTGCTCGGCGATCCGCTGGGCCCGGTGTCACGGTCCGTCGCCGTGCCGGAGGTGGCGGGAACGTTTCCCCTGGGCGGCGCGGCGCCGCTCCCGCTGTTCATGAGGTCGAGCCCGTTTCCCAACCTGCTGGAAGAGCCCGGAGAGTCGGAAAAAAAGGTGCCTGCGATCCCCGTCGCCATCAACGGCATTCTGTCAAAGCCCGACGAGACCGACCGGTTTCGGATCACCGTTACGAAGGATGCACCGCTCCAGGTGCGGGTGTGGGCGAGTGGGCTGGGACTGCCGGTCGATCCCGTAATCAAACTGCGGCCCGTCGATGCCGCGGGCTCACCGGGCGAGGTGGAACTCACGGCCGATGACGCCACGCTCGCCGACCGGGATATCTTCGGGGCACAGGGTGACTTCCCGGAGTTGTTTGACCCCTCGGTGATTTGGACGCCAAAGCAGGACGGCGACTATGTGCTTGAGGTTGCCGATTCGCGTGCCGCCGGGGGGCCGACGTTCGTCTATCGCGTCGAGATCGCTCCCCCCGTCAACACGCTCCATGTCGGTCTGCACCAGGAGGGATACTGGCCCGAGCGGCCACGGAAGACATCGCTCACGGTTCCGCGGGGTGGCCGCTGGACGGTCAGGCTTTCGCTGTATCCTGGTCAAGGGAGCAGCATCAACGGGCCCTTTGATCTCGCTGTCGACGGGCTGCCGGCTGGAGTGAAAATGCTTTCTCCTCGGTTGCCCGCTCTCCAATCGGTCTGGCCGTTTACACTTGTCGCTGATGCCGACGCGCCGCTGGCGGCTTCTTTCATCCGCATCACGGGCCGACCGGCCGATGGCGGCGAGCCCTTCGCCACGGTCAACCAGCAAAACCTGCTGCGGGTGCGGTATTCGCACTACCCGTGGCGAAGCATCCGCGTCGACAGGTTTGTGGCCGCCGTGAGTGAGTCGGCTGGATTTGCCGTGGAACTGGAGGCTCCGAGGCAGCCGCTGATGCGGGGCTCGGAACTGACTATTCCGGTCACAATCGTCCGGCAGCCGGGGTTCGATGAACCGCTCGAACTGCAATGTGAATTTGCGCCTGCGGGCGTCGGGACGCCATCGGCCGAATTGATACCGTCGGGTGAGACTCAGGCAAATCTGACGCTGTCGGCCGATGCGAATGCCAAGCTTGGCTCAGCACCGCTCTATGTGATGGTTACGACCACACAGCCACGTCGCGGCGGTTCGGGTGGCGACACAGCCCGGGGTTCGGAGCGGGTGAGGGTTTCATCGAAACTTGTCACGATCGAGGTGGCTGAGCCGTTCGTCTCACTCTCCACGGAGCCGCAGAGCGTGCGGCGCGGTGAGCGGGTGGCGTATCGCTGGTCCGTGAAGCAGATTCGACCGTTCGAGGGGCGGGCGCAGGTTCGCATGCTCGGCCTGCCGGTCGGGGTCACTGCTGTCGGCCCGGAGCCGACGATCGATCAGGATTCACGCGAAGTTGCCGTGGAACTCGAAGCGACCGATGACGCCCTCTTGGGGTTGGTCAGCGAACTCAAGTGTGATGTGCGGTTTCCGACCGAGGGGGGAGCGATCAGACTGCAGACGGGCTCTGGCCGACTGCGAATCGACCCCAGGCTGGAAAAATGATCTCCCGAACATGTCGTGACACCAGCGAGAGGGTGACCCGTTGAACATAAAATTGGCCGTGATGCTATCAGTTGCAAGTCTGATGGTGTCTGGTCGTGTGGGCGTTGCTTCTGAAACCGCGGGCGTTCTCCTTTCCGCTCCCGCCCCCGGTGACACTGTGCCGGGATTTCGCCGCGATGTCATGCCGGTCTTCTTTCGGGCCGGATGCAACGCCGGTACCTGCCACGGCTCGGCCCGTGGGAAGGATGGCTACATGCTGTCGCTCTTTGGCTTTGACTCGGCCGGCGACTACCGCCGCACAGTCGAGGAGATGCCAGGGCGCCGCGTCAATACGGCATCGCCTGCGGCGAGCCTCCTGCTCCTCAAGGCGACCGGCGCCGTGGCCCACACCGGCGGCAAGCGGTTCGAGAAGGATAGCGCTCTCTACAAGACGGTTTTCGACTGGATCACGGCGGGCGCTCCGGATGACGTCGGCAGCGTGCCCGATGTCGTGGAAATCGCCGTTTCCCAGCCGTCGCTGGTCTTCGAGGCGGTTGGGAAGACCGAGAGCCTGCGGGTCACGGCCACGTATGCCGATGGATCCACCCGTGACGTCACCTCGTTAGCTCTCTTTGGCACCAACAACCCCAGCGTGGCTGAGATCGACGAACACGGCCACGTCACTGCCAAGGGATCTGGTGACACCACGGTTTTCGCCCGCTTCAGTCGGTTCACCGTTGGGGCCGAGGTGATCGTGCTGCCGCCGACGGATGGATTCGTCTGGTCGAATCCACCGGAAAACAACTTCATCGACCGACTTGTCTTCGCCCGACTTCGAAAGCTGCGAATCGTCCCGTCTGGCCTTTGCGACGACGAGACATTTCTGCGGCGGGTGACGCTCGACCTCGCTGCTCGTCCGCCCACGGTCGAGGAATACCAGGCCTTCATGGCCGATTCATCCCTAGACAAACGGGCCAAAAAGATTGACGCCCTCCTTGCCAGTGACGACTTCACCGACTACATGACGGGCCTGTGGGGAGAACTGTGCCGTGTGTCGAGCATCGATTACACGGGGCGGGGTGATTCTCACAAGCCGGCCAATGCCTTCATTGGTTGGCTTCACGATCAGGTGGCAGCCGATCGGCCGTTTGACGAGGTCGTGGCTGACATGGTGACCGCCGTCGGCAGCACGAACACGGACGGCCAGACAGGCCTCTACACGATGCTGATCAAGGACTACAAGCTGAATCCCAAGGTGCTGGCGGCCGACTTCTCCCAACTCTTTCTCGGTGTGCGGATGCAATGTGCAGAATGCCACAACCATCCGTTTGACCGGTGGACGATGGACGACTACTACGGCCTCGTGAGCTTCTTCACCTGCGTGAAGCGAAAGCCGGGTAGCGACGGTCGCGATCGGCGGGTGATTTACGACCCGACTGCACCGCCCGCCAGGCACCTCGTGGATGATCGCCCGGTTCCGGCCAAACTGCTCGGAGCTGTCGAACCGGTCGATGCTCCGGGTGACCCGCGGCGGGCGCTGGCGGCGTGGATTCGTGATGCGGACAACGATCTCTTCAATCGGAATATCGTCAACCGGCTGTGGGCCCACCTCCTCGGCGTGGGGATCGTCGAACCGGTCGACGATTTCCGGGCCACGAATCCACCTGCCAACGGCCCGCTCCTCGAGGCGCTCGCCGACCGGTTCACGGAGCACGATCGAAAACTGCGGCCGATGATGCGAGACATCTGCAACTCGCGGGTGTACCAGCTTTCGGTCGAGCCGACACCGTCCGGGGCGGCCGACCAGCGGCAGTTTTCGCACGCTCGGGTGCGGCGGTTGCGCGCCGATGTGCTCCTCGACGCGATTGTGGCGGTCACCGGGGTGCCCCGTTCCCTGCCCCGTTTTCCGACGGGTACCAAGGCCATCAGCTATGCGAATCGCACTCCTAACTCTGCGAGCGGTGATTACGTGCTCGATACCTTCGGCCAATCGGCCCGGAATTCAGTCTGTGCCTGTGACACTCGGACCGATCCCTCACTCTCGCAGGTGATGCATCTGCTCGTGGGCGACACGGTGGGGCCGCGGGTGCACACAGCCGCAAAGAGCGGTGTGCTCAAGAAGATTCTCGACGACCATTCCACGCCCGAGGGCGTCATCGCGGCGATCTTCATTCGCGTGCTCTCGCGGCGTCCGACGGCGATAGAAATGGAGTCAATGCTCCAACTCGTGGCGGAGAATCAGGCCCCAGCCGTCTACGAGGATATTTTTGCCGGCCTACTTACCTCGAATGAGTTTCTTTTCAATCATTGATCTGAGGCGGTCGCTAGTGGATCATGATTCAGGATTTCACGGGGAGGAAGAATCCACACCGGTCGCCTTTGAAGGCCAAGGTTTGGTGATCCTTGGCAAAAGCTGGGCGATCTGACATCCCATTCCGCGGTTATTTGAGTCGGGATGACGGTGATCAATGATTGAAGAGAAACTCGGTCGAATTGAGCAGGCTCCAGAAGATGTCCTCGTAGACGGCCAGATCCTTGGGTGTGTCACCGACGATCATAAGCATCACGGCCATTTCCTCATTCTCCGGCCGTCGTGACAGCGTGCGGATAAATAACTCCTCGATCACATCCTCGGGTGTTGATTTTGTTTCCACCAACTGCTTAATAACGCCTCCGGCTGAGAGTCGGTCGCGAACCGTGTCGCCTACGATCAAGTGCAGCGACTGAGCCAAAGTTGGCTCCCGTTTCGTCTCCGCTGCTGCCACTGTCTTCCGAGTCGAATGGCCGAAGTTGTGAAAAAAATGGTCATTTCCGGCGCCATTGTTGGTATCTCCCTGCTTCCGCGGGTGGGTTTGGATCGCTAGCGTGCCTTCTGGAAAGTTGGGAAAGTGCCGAGGCACGCCGGTGATCGCCACAATCGAATCCATCAGGACGTCAGCCCGGAGTCGCCGCAGGTGGGCATGCGAGAACTGCCGGGTGTCGAGGGAATTCGAGGCGTTCGGCTGGCTTGAGAACTGGTAGGTGCGCGTGTTGCAAATGTCGCGGACGAGCCCGCGGAGGTCGAACTTCAGTTCCGCCAAGCGGGCACCGAGTGCTTCGAAAAGGGGTGCGTTGGACGGTGGGTTGCTCACCCGTACGTCATCTACTGGCTCGACGACGCCGCGGCCCATCAGTTGGGCCCAGACGCGGTTCGCGAGATTCTCGCGAAACAGCCGGTTGTCGGCCGCGGTGAGCCAGGCGGCGAGTGCCTTGCGAGGATCGGTGCCGGCCGCCACCGGCTCCGTTCCACCGAGCACACGAGCGGGCATGGGACGGTCGTCCACCAGATGTTTGGCGGGCTCGGACGTCGTGTCGAAGAAGATCCTTCGCTCCCGCGGTTCGATGCCGTTAATCCGCTTGATGCCGTTGAAGAAGCTGACTAGTGAGTAATAGTCGTCCATTGTCCAGCGGTCGAAAGGGTGGTTGTGGCACTCGGCGCATTGGATTTGCACGCCCAGCAGCAGTTGGGAGAAGTCAGCGGCGAGCTGCTTCGGGTCGATAGCAGCCTGATGCACAAGCATGGTGTAGAAGTTGGGTGGTCCGGAGGCGATGTTGCTGCCGGAGGCGGCCACCATTTCCGCCACAAACTCGTTGAGCGGCCGGCCGGCCTTCATCTGGGAACGAATCCATTCCTGGAAGGTGTCAGCCGCCTTGACGAGTGTGCCCGGAGGAGCGTAGCTGCCCCCGACGATCCGCAGGTGCTCGCTCCAGATCGTGGTCCAGAGTTCTGCAAACCCGTCACTCTGGAGCAGTTCGTCAATCTTGCGAGCCCGCTTGTCGGAGGTGGTGTCGGCCATGAAGGCCCGATATTCCTCGACCGACGGCGGTCGGGCGGCAAGATCGAGCGTGACGCGACGCAGGAAGGTCTCGTCGTCACACAAGTCAGAGGGAACGATGCGGAGCTTCTGCAGTCGATCGAAGACGAGCGCGTCGATGAAGTTTGTGGCGGGCGGATTCGGCCAGACGAAGCCTTCCGCCGGCGGTAGCACGATCACTTCGGCTCCAACGGTGAATCGGCCGAAGCGGGCAAATACATTCGTGTCGCCGGGCCCCTTCGCCGTCACCCGTCCGTCGGCGTCGATCTCCGTCACGCTCGGGTTGTTGGAAAAGTATCGAGCGAGCCCGGTGACGTTCCGCCGCGACCCGTCGGCGTAGACGGCCGTCACGGAGACCTCATCCGTGAGGCCCGCCTTGTCGAAGACGAAGCCCGTGCGCGACAGAACCACGTCCACGGTGTCTGGCACCGCACCGTCGTCATCCGGAGCCCCCGCCGCAATCCAGTCGCGGAGAGTCTTGTAGAAGACGCTGTCGGTGTCGAAGAGCTTGCCGCCGGTGTGGGGTACTGCCGCCACTGCCTTGAGTAACAAAAGGCTTTTTTCCGGGACGGCGGTATTGACCCGTCGCCCCGGCAACTGCTCCACGATCCGAACGTAGTCACCTTTCGGATCGTAGCCAAAGAGGGAGAGCATGAAGCCGTCCTTGCCACGAGCGGAACCGTGGCAAGTGCCGGCGTTGCATCCGGCCCGAAAGAAGATCGGCATCACGTCGCGGCGAAAACTCGGCACATTGGTGGGGCTCGTCGCGATAGTCGCAGTAGTGTCCTTCGCGAGGACGACGTTGGATTTCGCCAGAGCAAAGACGATCAGCAGCAGATAAAAGATGCGATTCATCATGAAAGCCGTTCCCCAGGAGAATGATAAGCCTGATAGATCGTGTGGATGGGCATGGTTCTCCAAATGATTCAGCGATTGAAGCATCAGAGCCGCGGATCAACTCGTAATACACCACGACCACTCCGTTGCTTGATCTCTTGTCCTGCCTGGGTAACGGTGACCTCGCACGTAATGTCCTTTGTGGAGCCGATCAGGGCGTCGTCAGTCGCCTCGATGTCGAACACGATCTCCTTGGATTCACGGGTGACCGAGGGCAGTGGCTCGTGAACCTCGACTCCCTTGGGCAGTCCCACGAGCCGGACGGTCGCAGATCCCTCGAAGGGCGTTTTATGGGTGACGTTCCAGCCGATCTTCTTGCGTTCACCTCGCCTCAGGCTGTTGGGTGCCGTAGCGAACTCAACGAATGCTTCGGCCACGACAAGTTGCACGATCCGCGACGACACCCGGATTTGGCCGTCACCGTGCCATCCCTGGTCGCCTCGATCCTTCGTGCTGGCCGTGACCACTAGTGGCACGGGCCCGAGT
>JAYQOK010000063.1:10492-17987 GCA_038144795.1 Candidatus Kuenenia sp.
CGCCGACTGATCGGCGGAAAGCCGAAGCGTGCCCTGCGTGCTGCCCGGGTCGATCACCTCCTGCGGAGGCACGCCTATGCCGCCTGGCTTCCAGTCACACTGAAACCCGACCGCTTCGTCGAAGCCACCGCGTCTCACGAGCCGGACGGGAATGGCCAACTCGCCGCCGCGGACAATCGGTACCGCCGGCTCATCGATTTCAAGGGAAAATGACGGCGATTCCAGCACCGCGAGCATGAACCGATCGAGCCGCACGGTCTTCCATGCGTCGCCACCCGGCTTGTTGAGAAAGGGAAGGTTTTGCTGCGAGCCGCTCACTAATTTGATGGCCGGATCAATCGGCCGCACGCGGAGTGCGATCACGGCGGCCACGCGCGGTGCGTCAGCAGCCGCCTCGAATTGGATCGGCCACTTCGTGGCCCCGGCCGGCACACGATTGGGAAGCAGCGTGACACCTGACGGCAGCCCTTCCGCCACGATTTCACACTCTCCCTTGAACGTGTTGCCCTGGCAGGGCATAAGGTTCACGTTCACCGTCCAGCGGTCGCCCTGCGGAATCCCGAGACTTGCCCATTTGGGCGCCTCCCACCAATACAGCGTCCACGGCAGCACGACCTCGATGGCGTCTCGGGTGGGCTCGACCTCGATCCGATAGACGGCCGTGGCCGATCCACCGCCACCAAGGTCGGTGATTGAGATGATGTGTTCGCCGTCCGTCTTTGGCTCCCAGATCACCGAAGGATCGGCTGCCTCGGGCAGTACGGACCCGCCGTACGCCGAGATGCCGAAGATATCGCGCTCCTCACGGTCGGCGGAGAATTTCACGAGCGGCTTCCCGGCCAGTTGGCCGTCGATGGGCGGGGCGGTGATCTCGAGCCGCGGCTGAAGCGGCGAACCGAGCCCTGCAGCGAAGACTCGCACGCGGTAGCGATCCCCCTTCTTTGCCACCACCCGAAAGCGGTCCACATCGCCCGGCTCCGCGATGATCCCATTGAGGGCGGCGGGCAGGGGCACTACGGCCGTCTCAGCAGCGGCGGCGTCTTCGAGCACGTTGGGATATGGGCTCGACCGGAGGAGCATCGGGATCGGACTCTCACCGACGTGGCCAAACGTCCCCGGCTCCTTCGGGATCACGATCGTTTCGACGAACTCGCCCGGCGGATCACCAAGGAATCGTAGCGGCACCGCTCCACCCGCGGGGCCACCGGACGGGTAGGCCATCAATGGCCGGCGATAGTCACCGATGTGGACCACATAGGGGGCGCGATAGGTCGTAAACGTCGATCGTTGAACTTCCACGAACACGAATGATTCGGCTGACGCAGGTGATTTCGGTGTGTCGGCAGCCAGGGGCGGCAGGTCGTCAGGCACCACAAAGGACACGAACGGATCCTGCACGTGCAAGGAATTGTCGTCGTTGGCGGCGAGTTGCCGTCCGGCCGCGTCCATCACCCGTAGCTTGAGATCGAAGCCGGAGTCTTCGCCGTGACCGTGCGTGAAGTCGCTGATCCTCACGCAGGCCACTTCCGTTGTACACCGGCCACCCGGCTTGACGGCTACCCGGTAGACGTCCCTGTCACCCGTCGCGCGTCCGTCCATGAAGCCGTATACCGAAACGTTTGGCGTGACGGGCATCGCCGTGGCGATACGATCGTTGTCGCGTGTGCCGCGCTCCTTGTCGTCCTCCACCTCATCGACGACGGGGAAAGGAGTCACGTTAAACGTGGCCGCAAAGGAGAGCGTCGTGGGTGTTCGTACGCGAAACACGTGCTCGCCCACGGGACAGTCGGGAGCGATCTCAAACACGCATTTGAGCGCCGGATGCCAGAGCGACTGATTCTCGGGCTTCTTGCCGAACTGCTCGATCGACACGGCCCGGATGCCCGGGCGGTAGAAGGCGATCTCCTCCGCATCGAGGAGGTATGAGCCGTTGATCGTCACCTCGACCGTCGTTCCCTGCTGGCCGATCCGCGGCCGCACCGAGTCGATGGAGTTCCAGTTACCTGCCGTCGCAGCGTTATCGTGCAGCACGATGAGGGTGCACGCGACGACGCCCGCAGCGTGGCATGCTCGCAGAAACCACCGGCCAGGAATGTCGAAATCAGCCCTCATCTGCAGGCTCCTCTTCGGAGGTGAAACTCTTCTGCCAAAACGGTCTCGAGTGCCGTTTGTGTGGTAAGGCCCGTGCAGTGTCAGGCGAGGATGCCCTTCACGAGAGCGCCGTCCTTGATGATCTCGATCGGCCGTGTGCCGAACGCGACAAGTTCCTTGTCAGCGTCGATGCCGAGCAGGTGGTACACCGTGAACTGCAGGTGCTCCAGCGGTACGCCATCCCGCGACGGCTCGCCTCCCACCGGGTCGCTCGCCCCGTGGATCACTCCGCCGGCGATGCCGCCTCCGGCCATGAGCATCGAGTAGCACCGCGCCCAGTGGTCACGGCCGCTGTTGGAATTGACTTTTGGCGTCCGGCCGAACTCACTCGTCACCCATACGAGGGTGGTCTCGAGCATGCCGCGTTGGGCGAGGTCGGTGACGAGCCCCGCGATCGCATGGTCGAGCGGTGCCATTTGGTCGTCGCAGTTCTTCTTGACGTCAACATGGGAATCCCAGCCGCCGTAGGTGACCGTCACGAACCGCGTGCCGGCCTCGACCAGCCGGCGAGCAAGAATCAGCCGCTCGGCGAGACCCTTGGGGTGGTATTTTCCGTCGGGCCCCTTCACGAGTCCCGTGACGTCACTGCCATAGAGTTTGAACGACTCTTCCGCTTCCCCTTCGAAGCTGAAGGCCCGCTGTGCCTGTTCCGAGGTCAGGAGTCCGTACGCGTTTTGATAGAAGCCATCCATTGTGTCGAGCGTTGTGCGATCGGCTTCGAGTCGACGAATCTTTCTTTGGATCACCTCTCGGGCCCGCTGCCGACGGTCGAAGCGATCGAGCGGAAGGTCGGCAGAAAGCGAGAGGTCACGGACTTTGAAGCCCTCCACGCCCGGATCGGCGTTGAGTTCGAACGGGCCGTAGGCGCTGCTTAGAAAGCCCGTGCCGCCAACAAAGCCCTCCTGATTCGGAATTGCTATGTATGGAGGGATGACACCGCGGCTCCCGAGTTCGTGCGACACGATCGATCCCATCGGCGGATAGTCGATCACAGCCGTCGGCGTGTAGCCCTTGAAGAGGTGGTAGGTCGCCAGCCCGTGGTCGGGAATCTTGCCGACTACGCTGCGAATGATGGCGACGCTGTCGCAGACCTCTGCCGTTCGTGGCAAGTTTTCGCTGAGGATGTCACCGTGCTTGGTTTTGAGGACGCCGAACGACCCACGGTACTCGACCGGAGCCTCCGGCTTGGGGTCGAATGACTCATGATGAGGAAAACCACCTGGCAGGTGCAGTTGGATCACGCTCAACGCTCTCGCCTTGATCGCCTTAGATCCGACCGCCGAGAATGCCGCTGTTGCACCGTCTTTGGCGCGGGCTTCGAGCCGCAGAAAGTCGCCGAGTGACAGGCCAAGCCCGCTGAGCATACCGGCGCGAAGAACGGTTCGCCGTGGCGCCGTAGCATGGAAGCCGGTACAGCCGGTCTGGTCAGAATGCCGATCGTAGGACCGCGCCGCTCGGCTTGTGGATGACGATTCAGGGTCACCCATGGGCGCATATCCAGAACCGAAAAAACAGAATGTTGGCCTCGATAAGACGATCGAACAGAGAATGATCAGCGAGATCGGCTCATGAAGGATCGTCGACCTTTCATGCTTTATTTTATATTAGCGAATATACTGCCGCCGCTGGACAGTGCCAACGTTGGAACGCCCGGTGACAACTCGGTTCGTCTGTACCGAAGATTTGGGGCAAGTCCAAAATCGCATCCGACGTCAAGGTACGAGGCGAGACGTTACGAAACCGGAGTGACTACCATGCCGTCTTTGACATGCAACCCTGATGACCGTGTCGCACGCCACCGGGTGGCTTTCGGAGTCGCTCCCATCGTTTTCTGGATCGCCTTGGTGCCGGCCGTGGCCGCCGCGGAGGAGAAGCCGATTACCTACGAAGACCACGTGGCGGCGATTCTCAAGAAAAACTGTGCCACCTGCCATGGCGATGGCAAGCAGGAGGCGGGCCTCAATCTTGCCAGCTACTCTGGCGTGATGAAGGGTTCGGGTGGCGGAGAGATCGTCGTGGCAGGCCGCTCGAGCGGCAGCCGACTCATCGAAGTTATCACCGCACCGGATGACGGCGAGCGAATGCCGCCCGATGGTGACCGAGTCTCGGTCGATCAGGTTGCTCTGATTGCGAAATGGATCGACACGGGCCTGCGCGAGAACGCAGGTAGCAGTGCCGCCGCAATGCGAACCCTTGGTTTCAAGCCGGCCGCTCCGGCAACGGCCGCCGGTCCCAGTGCGGTGCCGGTGAAACTTGCTGCGATTGAGCGGCCAGAAACGATACGGCCCTTCCCGGTGGTGGCCCTCGCGGCGAGCCCCCGGGCCCCGGTGGTAGCCACCGCCGGCTACGGCGCGATCGATCTCTATAGTTCGCTCGACACGCGGTATGGAGCCTTGCCCTTTCCGGAGGGCGAACCGCTGGTTCTCGGCTTCAGCTGCTCTGGCCGGCTTCTCTTGGCCGCCGGTGGCAGACCGGTACAGAGCGGATCAGCGGTACTTTTCGACGTCGCGACCGGGAAGCGACTGGCGAGTGTGGGCGATGAACCCGACGCAATCATCGCCGCCGACATTTCTCCCGATGAAAAATTGGTGGCCATCGGCTGCACAAGCCGGCTGATCAAGCTTTACTCTACCGAAGACGGGAGCCTGAAGGCGACAATCGACAAGCACACCGATTGGGTGACGGCCGTCGCGTTCTCGCCCGATGGAAAGTATCTCGCCACCGGCGATCGGATCGGCAACATTCATCTCTGGGATGGCGCCTCTGGCGGCGTGATTTTACCGCTCGCCGAGCACACACAGTCGGTTCGGGCGCTCTCGTGGCGGAGCGATTCGGGCGTTGTCGCCTCCTGTGGGGAGGATGGGAAGGTGGTGTGGTGGGATGTCAAGGACGGCTGGCCGCTCATGAACAAACCCACTGCGCACGCTGGTGGGGTACTCGACTGCCAGTTTGGTCCGCAGGGTGAACTGGCTACATGCGGACGCGACGGCCTCGTGCGGTTGTGGTCCGCCGAAGGCAAAGAGACGAAACAGTTTTCGATCATCAAGGACACTCCTGCCGACGCCAAGCCACCAGTGGGTGTAAAAATCCTGCCGACACGGGTGGCCGTGTCGAACGATGGCTCTATCGTGTTCGCCGGCGATACCGCCGGGCGACTGCACGGCTGGTCAGCGAAATAGTGTGCGATAAGCCACACGTCCTTGCGGGGCCCTGATCTTGAAAGTGACCTCAATCCAAGTCGCCGCAGTCGTGGGAGTCATGGCGACAATTGCCGCGGCGGCCCCGACGGTCGTTGAAACAGAACCGTTGTCGCCGCGGGAACAGCAGACGAAGTTTCGGCTTCCGCCCGAGTTTGAAATCCAACTGGTGGCCGCAGAGCCCACGATTCAGAAGCCGATGAACATGGCGTTTGACCCGCGGGGCCGGCTCTGGGTCACGCACTCGGTTGAATATCCGTTCGCAGCCGAGGGCAATGGAACGCCGCGGGATGGGCTAACCGTGCTTGAAGACTTCGGTCCTGACGGGCTGGCCCGCAAGGCGACCCGATTCGCCGACGGTCTCAACATTCCGATCGGCGTCCTGCCGTTGGCCTGTACCGACCCAGCCGGCCGCGGACAGGAGGTGATCGTGTGGTCGATCCCGCACATCTGGAAGCTGACTGACGACGATGGCGACGATCGGGCCGATCGCCGTGAGGTTCTCTACGGTCCTTTCTCGTTTGATGATACGCATGGCAATCAAAACTCGTTTCG
Source organism: Candidatus Kuenenia sp. (assembly GCA_038144795.1). Taxonomy (GTDB): domain Bacteria; phylum Planctomycetota; class Planctomycetia; order Pirellulales; family UBA1268; genus CACORA01. Next base: position 16,396 of record JAYQOK010000063.1, read on the forward strand.
GCTTTCCGCCGACGGCTGGGTCTATGCCAACCACGGCTTTCGCAACCAATCCCGCGTAAAGCTCCGTGGCGTCGGGCCTGACATACTTGAACTGAAGTCCGGCAACGGCTACCGATTTCGCCCTGACGGCTCGGCGATTGAGCAGGTGTCGTGGGGCCAGGTCAATCCCTTCGGAATGGACTTCGACGCCCTCGGGAATCGGTTCAATGCCGACTGCCACTCGCGGCCGCTGACGATGCTCCTGCGCGGCGGTCGCTACCTGAGCCCCTTCGGTGCTCGCAACACCGACTTTGACGATGGGCTCGGGCCGGCTCCGGAGACGACGGCGGACGGCCACGGCTCGACGGGGATCTGCGCGGTGGCCATCTGTGACACGGCGAAGATGCCTCCCGCCTACCAGGGGTCGGTGTTCATCGGCAACGTTGTCACCAACATTGTCCACCGCGACCCAATCGAGTGGCATGGCTCGTCACCATGGGTCGAAAAACCGGCTGAGTTTCTCGCCTGCGATGATTGGTGGTTTCGCCCGGTCGATCTGGCAGTTGGCCCCGACGGAGCGCTCTATGTGGCCGACTTTTACAATTGCATTATTGGTCATTACGAGGTGGATCTGAAGCATCCCCGGCGCGACCGCGAACGGGGACGGATCTGGCGGGTGGTTTGGAAGGATGCCGGCGGTGCGACGGGCCTCCCCGACCTGTCGCCGCTTGCAACTGCCGACCTCGCGGTCCTGCTCGATGCCCCTACCGAAACCCTCCGCCGCCTTGCGTTCGATCAGCTTGTTGAACGCGGCCGTACTGATCCAAGCGTTGTGGTGACGCTTCGCGGGCCGGCGGGCGGCGCGCACCGGCGGGCGCGGTCGCTCCTGGCCTTGGGGCTACTTGGGCAGCTCGACGAGGCGGTAATCAGTGCCGCCGCGGGCGACCCGTCGCGGTTGGTCCGCGTGCAACTCATCAAGGCTGTCGAAGCCTTGTCCGACTTCGCGCTGTCGCACGAGCGCTTGCTCCGCGAGCGGCTTACCGACGCCGACCCGTTCGTGTGCCGCGCGGCGGCCGAGGCATTGGCAGCCCGTCCGTCACTCGATGCTGTGTCGGATCTCCTGGCCGCAGTGCGCAAAGCTGATACTGAAGACACGCAACTGATTCATGCGCTGCGGATGGCGATCGCGGCGCCCCTGCGGTCAGCCGCCCCTGAGGCGCTGGCCGCGATTCCCGCGGACGAGGCTGACCGTGTGCCCTTGCTCGATATCGTGGCCGGGCTCCCGGGGCCGGCGGTCGCGGCGTACGGTCTCGCGCTCGCGCGGCTTGGAGACCCTGCGCCCGCGACACTCGAGCGGGTTTGCCGCAGCGTGGCCCGCTACGCTGATGCCGCCTGCTTCGAAGAGGCCACCCTCTTTGCCCGCGGCACCTGCGGCGACGACGTCGACAAAAGCGCGGCGGTGATCCAGGCACTGCTCGACGGACGACGCGAGTCGAACCGGCCGATCGCCGAGCCGAGTGGACTGGCTGGCTGGGCGCTGTGGCTGGTCGACACCGTCTCCGCCATGCCAGAGGCGACGCCGCCCACCGCCCGCCGCGGGGGGGGGGGCGGGG
>JAYQOK010000064.1:0-17837 GCA_038144795.1 Candidatus Kuenenia sp.
ATCCGGCGGTCCTGTTCTCGGGTCTCTCCCTGCTGGCTGCGCTTCGCCATCCATGGCTTCGCTTGCCAAAAAGGCCGGCTCCCCGGGGCCCGGCAGCCCCTGCCCTCTGCCGTTCGTGGCGGGGTGCCGAAACAGCTACTCAGCCTCGACTTTGGCCCAGAAGGGGTGCTGGCGGTCGCCGCGGAGGCGAAGGTCTTCCAGCATCACGTCGAGATCAGGGGCGATTTCGCCACGAAAGAGACGGCGGCCATTGAGAGTGACCGTGGCTGGCTGCCGGAAATCAATGAACTCGGGGGAAAGCCAGATCGTCACATCAGCCGCCCCACAGCGAACCACGATCGAGTTGCCGGGCGTCGTCTTGGCGGCGATGGAAAGCGGGCTCGAGCCCTTGGGGGGTGGCCAATCGTCGGGCAGCACGATTGTTCGCAGTGGCTGGCCCGCCATTTCTACCCACCAGAAGAAGTTGTCCCAGGGGCGCAGTGACACGGCCTCGATCTCAGTCGGAAAGAAGGTCCGTTTCTTCATCGCCATCCAGGCAAAGATGCGGATGATTTCGTCGGAGAAGTGCTCGTGGCCGCGGCCACGGTATTCAACGTAGGTGGCATCAAAACCCTTGGCAAAATATCGATCGAGATCCATCGTGTTTCGCTGAAAGATGCCGGCATCAAGTTCACCGCCGACGAGATAGAGTGGAAGTGACTCAGCATTCCGCCAGTAGTGGGAGACATAGTTGCCGGCCGCCGGAGCGATCGCCACCAGCCCGGCCCACAGATCGGGATGCGCGAGAGCGATGTCCCAGGCGGCATCGCCGCCACCCGAGTGGCCTGACAAGAAGATGCGGTCGGTGTCGATGGCAAACCGTTTCGTTGCCGCCCGCACGGCGTTGAGCACGGCCGCATGTTCGCGGGCAGAGCATTCATAGGACGTCTGGCCGTTGCGACCCCACTGCGGTGCGATCACGATCGTGCCATGGCGGTCGGCTTGGCCGCGGCGTACTCCATCTGGGCTGGGCAGGCCGGCCCACCATTCGATCTGGTTAAGCGGCGTTGACCATGAGGCATGGAGTGTCACCACGGCCGGATAGCTGCGAAGTGGGTCGTATTCACTGGGGAGTTGGACAAGGCACGATGTGCCCTCATGCCCTTCCAGCCCTGGAATTGCCAATTCGTAAAGCCCGGGCGACTGCTCCGGAGGTGTTTCGAGCAGTGGTCGCATGAGCCGTGCGATGCCGGCGATTGTGGCCGCGTCGAAGGCCTCCTCATCGCCGAGTCGCCGCCTCGGCTCCGTGCGTGCGGCGCGGTCTTCGGCCCGCAGATAGTCGCGAAGCAGGTCGCGGACGCGGACCATCGACAGGGCCAATTTCAGATTGTCGGTAGCCGTGGCAGCGCCCTGCACCCAGCCGGAGATCGCAATTGCCACCGACCGATCGATCGGCATCGCGGCATCAAGGCCGAGTCGTTCAAACGTCGCAAGCCGTTCGAGCGTGGCAAACGTCATCTGCTGCCGGATCTCGGCAATGACGGCCGTTGCCTGCTGCCGATCACCTTCATCACCGAGCTGCTCGATTCGCTCCGCAAGCGCGTCGACCAGCCGCTGCGCGTGGGCCTGTGCGTTACGGTAACGATCCCGTTCCTCACGGATCTCTTCCAGGATCTCCCCGTCAGCATCTGCGGTCGGAAAATTCTCGAGTAGCCGCATTGCGAGGCGGTCTTGGCCAACACGGCTGCGAAGCCGGATTTCCTCCAGCAGCCGAACATGCATCAGGTTTGTCAGCCCATCTCGCTCGGCAGCGAGGCCAGCGAGGTCGGGAAAGTCTTGCAGCACTCCGTCGAGCTCTCGTTGGGCGTCCTCAAATCGTTCGGCCTGCAAATAGAGCCGCACCACGCGGAGCCGCTCATCGGAGTCATTTCGATCAATGCCTCGGTCAATGACGTTGGCTAGGGCATCTCTTGGAATCGATGAGGTGGCGATCCGCATGTCGAGGAGGTGAGGGTTTTCCATGGCGACAGTTTCGAGCCTGGTCCATCGCGGAGTGATTTGCGTGATTCCTTGGACGATGTCGAGTTGCCCGCTGGCGGTCATGAGGGACAGGATGCGTCGACCGTGGTCGTCAAATGTCGTCGTTCCCAGAATTCCCCCGACTCCCGCCACTCGCCGGCCCTCAGACGCAATCCGTTGGGGGATGGGAATTTGTTCTGGTACAGGCCCGGTTTGACCAGGCTCGGCCTTTGTGACCCGACGTTTCGACACCATCGTCCGGGTCAATTCGTCGTCGCAGACGAGAATCGACGTTGCTGAGGTTTCCGGCGGTGCAGCTCTGGGGTCTGTCGTCACACCGGGCACGAGAACAAACCGCCCCTCCAAGACACGGCCATCGGCGAGTTCCACGCGGTCAGCGCGGATCACGGACAAGCCGGTCACCAACCACACAAGAATAGTTGTCGCAACACCGTGGACCCTCGGGTGGTGCGCGAAACACGGTCGGGAATTGGTATCAGAGCACATGGCTTCACGAATCACGAGAGCATCCTCGGGAGAACTCTCCCCGCGAGACCCCTTCACAGTACCTCCCAAATGGAACATTCGCCCACTACAGTTCGATCTTGCTTGACCGTAACCAGTCCGCCATCGCAAAATAAGGTATGGTTGGCAGGGCTTGGGCCGCTGCCCCGCTCGCCCGCAGCGAAAAGCGTGGTGCCTTTCCGCCTGCCTTCAAGCCCATGCGTTCGACCTTGGTCCGACTTCTCACCGGGGCGGTGATTGCCGCGCTGCTGATGCCGATCGCAGTGGCCGTGGTCATCGGCTTGGCGGCTCTCCTCTCCGCGTTGGGGGATGCTGCCGCGGCGGCTGTCTGTCGTCGCGTCGCGCTCGTGATAGGTGTTCTGTGGCTCGTGATGGTGATTGTCACTGCCATCACGGGTGGCATCGTGGCCATCGAAGCCTCCGGTCGAGAAGATGGGCGGGAATCGAAAAGCGTTGATTCACCATTGGAAGGGAGGCATTCATGACGCAGCGTTGCCAATGGGAAAGGTTTCTGGATTGGGTGAGCGCGACGATAGTTGCCCTGTGTGTGGCGGCGGCCTGCATGGCTGTGCCGGCCTACGCCGCATCGCCGCGTGAGATCAAGGCAGCTATCGACTCTGGTGAAAGCTGCGCGAAAGACGGTCGGAACGATGACGCGATAGCCCATCTCCAGGAAGCCGTTCAGGGATTGGAAGAAGCTTTGGCGGGGGATCGGCCTCCGTCCAGCCTGCGAATTCTGGCTCGTCGATGCACTGCACTCCTGCAGCAATTGGAGCAGGCTGGAGCCGACGTTGAAGGAATCACAGTGCCCTCAGGGGTGGGATCATCTGCCACTCAGAAAATGCCAGCCGATTCGCCGCAGGCGGGACTTGGCGTACCTGCAGCCGGGGGTGGCGGTGTCAGTTTCGCACGAGACATTGCGCCCGTGCTCGTGCGGAGCTGTGGCGGATGCCACGTCAATGGAAAGAAGGGAGAATTTCATATCCCGACGTATGCCGCGCTAATGCAATCGGGGGCGGTCCAGCCTGGTGTTGGACAGGCGAGTCGGATCGTAGAAGTGATCGCCAGTGGCGATATGCCTCGTGGGGGAGGCAAGGTAGCGGCGGATGATCTCGCAACACTCGTACGGTGGATCGACATGGGAGCGCGGTATGACGGAGGGAATCCCACCCTACCAATCACAACGCTCGGAGCTGGTCCGCAGCCGGGTGGAAACGGCGGCGACCGTGGTCGAGCAGATATGGAGGATCTCCAGGTTGTCAGCTTGAAGCCCGGCGAAGTGTCATTCGCCGTCGACGTCGCTCCAGTTTTGATTGAATCGTGCCTCGCGTGTCACGGAGGCCTGGAAACCGAATCCGGCTTCAGTATGGCGTCATTTTCCCGCTTGTTACGTGGGGGCGGCAGTGGGCCTGCCATCGAACCGGGGAATGCAACCGACAGCCTCTTGGTGCAAAAGATTCGTGGTACAGGAGGAATCGATGGGCAGCGGATGCCTCTCGGTAAGCCTCCGCTTGGAAACGACATTATTGCCAGAATTGCCAAGTGGATTGACGAAGGCGGTCGGCTTGATGTGGCTGCGGCTGGAGGTGACTTGCGAGCGATCGCCTCTGCCGGACGAGCGTTGCATCTCACGGATGAGGAACTGCGGATGGTGCGTCAAGACGCGGCCCGAGGGTATTGGCGGCAGTTTCTTCCCGACGAGAGTCCACAGACCGCAATCCGCGGTGGCCTGATGGTCATCGGCAACCTGCCGGCAGGAAGGGTTGAGGCGATCGCTGAAGTAGCCGATGCCTGCTGGGGCGAACTGATAGAGCGGCTTGGCACTGGTAAAAACGGTCAAGGAAGTTCGGATGTGAATCTCATCAAGGGGGGGATAACACTGTACGCCTTCGCAAAGTCATACGATTTTTCGGAGTTTTGGCTGATTCGTCATCGTGCAGATCGTCCGCGGGGCATCACGTCGACTGCCGGCATTAGCGGAGACGTGATTTATGCGGCATTACTCGTTGCAGACTCCGCGTTGGATGAGGCAGACCAAAAGCAGGGGGATCTGGCCTTCCTCATCACCCGGGAGTTGGGAGCAGCCGTGTTTTTGGCCCGTGGAGCACCGATGTGGTTTGCTGAAGGCGCGGGAGGCGCCTTGGCCGCCGATGCGGTGCCAAGGGCACCGTTGGCCCGGGCTTTGCGCAACGACTTTCCTGAGGCGATCGGTGAGATCAGTTCACCGCAGGACATCCTGGTTGGTCGGGCTGATCCACAGGCCGTATCGACGGTCACGACAGCATTTATCGATCGGCTCAGCTCATCGGGGGCCAAGTTGCCCGCGTTTCTGGCCGCGCTGGATGCAGGCCAAGGCTTTGAAGAAGCGTTTGCGGAGGTGTTTCGGAACACGCCCGAAGCACTGCTCGAAGGATGGCTGATGCAGGAAGGCCGGCGGAACAGGCGGCGATAAGTTTTCCATCGCAATGCCGTGGCATCGCAGTATGCGGAGAGCTCGTTTCATTCAAAGACGGGGGTGCCTTGAACCCCGGGGCATGTGATCCGAGCAAAGCGTCGCACGAGCGACGATCTACGGCTGTACACGCGACCGAAGCAATTTATCGGCCCCCAACGAGCCTCGTTAAGAGCTCACCGGCATGGGTCGAAGCAGCACGCACATGACAGAAAACTTATCGCCGCAGGTTCCACCCGCGACATGATCCTCCCGATGATTCAATCGGAGACGTGAAAAAGTCAGTCCTCAGATTCGTTTCCAACAGGTTCCATGACCTTGGTGTTCCGCTCAACGGCAAGGACAACGGTTTGTCGCTCCACGCCCTCTGGCGTGCTTGTTACGATCGGAAGCACCTGACGCTTATTGGGAAGATCGACTCGGACGCGAAATGTTCCATCAGGGCGGACAGTGATCGGTTCGCCTTGGAGCGTGACGAGCATCCCGGGTTGCGTAACCCCGTACACAACCATTTCGGCGTCAACCTGCAATTCCGCGCCGGGAACGGGTTGCACCGGCTCCAGCAGGATTCCATCGCTACGATTGGCGTTGGGTGTCAGCGGTCGCTGCAACCGCTCCTCAAAAAGTTCTTGCAGCTCCAGGCTGTTGTTTTCTAGGGAAAATCCTCCGCTCATTGCATAGATCTTTTCGCAGTGCTCGACGATATCTCCCCAATGAGCATCGAGCGTGTCGCCGTGTGATGCTGCCGGAGTGGAGACGGTGTTGCTGCGGGCGAGGCCGTGAAACCGTCCTGACGTGGCACGGTAGCCGATCTCCACGCGACAGCGGATGGGCTCACGAATGTCGATGAACCAGTTCTTTACACCACCGTGAATTTCGATCTCCCGGACGACCCTCTCCGATGGGCTGGCATGCATGCCAGATTCAACTTGAAGCACACGCAGCAGGGGTCGGGCCGAATGCCACTCCGTGCCAAGAGCTGCCTGGGCCCGCTCTACGCTACGTGGGGTGATTTCCCAAAAAGTGTGGAGCCAATGAGGGCCGCGCACCATCAGAACCATCCGATCTCGTACCGGTCGCGGTGACCGGCCGCCTTCAGGCCGACTTGCCAGACTCTTCGCCTTCACCAGCCGTTCACGGGCTTCGGCAATACGCTGAGCGACAAGAGCACTCCGGGTAGCATCCCGGGCCAGAGGGTCGCGGCCCAGCTGGGGGGCGGCCGACTTGCCGGAGCCCCCCCGCTTGGAGGATCTCGCTTTTCTCACCAACGCACGAATCAGTTCGTCCTTCCGCATCGCATGCCAGCCGGGGACGCCTTGCCGTTTGGCAAGTCGCGCGAGATCACGAACAGGCTTTTCCCTGAGACTGGCGGTCGTCATGAAGCCACTCACCGAGGGTTGAGAGAAATCAGAAACGATTCCTCAACCGTATCTTCAACACTGTTCGAAAGCAACTAATGGGTCGCGGAAACAGCACAAAAAAGCCTTTTTTTAGGCTTACGAAGCGACTTGTGACTGTTCGGCAGCGTCAATCGCCGCGGAGCCGCAGGCCCCGTTCGGTCAGTTTCTCGCGGACCTCATTAAGGCTCGTCACACCGAAATTCTTGCATTCCATCAGGTCCTCGCCGGTCCGGCGAAGCAGTTCACCAATGGTGTTGATGCCGAGTTTTGTCATGCACTTGCGGGCGCGCACCGACAGGTTGAGTTCGCTGATCGAGGCTGCGTAGGTCTCCTGATCATCGGCCGATGGCTCGGCAGGTTCGAGGAACGCCTCTTCTACCACAACCGCCTCGCTGAGCATGCCGAGCGAGAGTGCCTTTGAAGCCAGCATGTCTTTGATTTCCGACAGGCTCGTCTCACCGAAATTCTTGCTCGCCAGGATTTCAGCCTCGGAGGTCCGCGCCAGATCACCCAGCGTGTGAATACCCATTTTCTGAAGACAGTTGCGGCTCCGCACCGAAAGTTCGAAGTCGCTAACAGGGAGGCTGAGTACATGGTCGAGACGATCCCGTTGCTTCTGCTCCTGTTCCGTTGTGAGGAGGTCATCGGACGCAGTGCAGTCCTTGAGAAACAGCCGGGCCCGAGGATGGTCAGGAAACGCCTCCAGCACGCGGCGATAACACCGCTGTGCCTTGGCAAAATCATCGCGATCCTCATAGAGAACCCCGAGATTGATCAACGCTCCTACCGATGCGGGGTATCGCTGCAGCGCTTTTTCGTAGCTGGCTTCAGCCTCTTCGTCGTTGCCCAGACGATCATTCAGAACGCCCATGGCAAACAGCGCACCAGGATGGCCAGGGTCGATCGCGAGGGCCTTTTCATAGGAGTCAATCACGTCAGCCACATCCGCGCCGCTGTCGGCCAAGACATCGCCCTTCGCAACCCAGTACTCGGCGGAGTCAGACGAGTCATCACCGAGTTCATGAACGACTCGTGCTGCTTCCTCCGATTGGCCGATGGCCCGTAGCGATGTGGCAATTCCGCTAGCGCACGCAGCGGCGTCATATCCAGCTTTTTTCGCTGCCTCAAAGCAGCCTTGGGCGGCCTCATGGGCTCCTGCGGCAAGGTGCGCCAATCCTTGATGAAACAGTGCCAGCGCTCCTCCGTCGGCCGCACGAAGCGTGTCGACGGCGTCCTTGCATCGGCCCAAGAGATATTGGCAGACGCCGAGCCGAACCGCCGTTGCCGGGCTGCGATCGGACTGAGACTCCAACTCCCGAACCGCCTCGCGAAGATCACGATGCAGGCCGGCGTCAGTGCCAAGGGCGTCAACCATGCTACGCACCTCAGCCGGTCCAAAGGCCCCAGTTCCGGTCACCAAATCGCGAACGTTGGGAGCAATAGCGGATGCCATACCAGCCCTACCTCAGAAATATGAAAGAAATCAGAACACGACTTGAGTCAGTCCCAAGCCACAATCCACCACGATCTAGGGCCACGACGCCCGCGGCCGAAACAGCCAGCGGCGGGAGTCGAACCCGCAACCCCCGCATTACGAATGCGGTGCTCTGCCAATTGAAGCTACGCTGGCGCCCCTCCACTCCACGGCGGACACCCGGAGTAGATTCGGTTTGCGACAACCTGAGCACCGCAACCTAGCGCACGGGAAGGCAAGAAGTCAAGGGTCTGGGCCATAGCCCGGGGGACACGGAGCCCCCAAACCGCCGCTGAAAGAGCCCTACCGAGTACAGTCTTAGCCCCCCAAAAAAGCAAAGTGGGGCCTCAGGCCTGGTGAGAGCGTCTCACCGCCGAGCGAGCGGGTCAGGGGCAAGGCGACCGCACACTCGAAAAAAGCCAGAGGCCCCACATTCAAAAGTGATGGGGTAGTGTTTAGTGAAGCAAGTGCTACACCGGGTTAAGGCAGTGCAAGCAGCGTGCCAAAGCCCGTGGGAGCGTTAAAAAATGGGGTCATCCCTCCCGGCAAAGCCGCAGTCTAAGCAAAAAGCCACCAGTTTTGCCAACATTACCTGGGCGGCGTCATAGGCTTGGCGTCCCTGCGGCAGACCTTTCAGTCGGCCGTACGCAGCAATTTGATGCGGCTGTTGCAGGATGCGGCAGCGGACACCCTATCGGGGACGTGTTCACGGGGCCGTGGCCGAAGCCGAATCGATATGATTCACCTCCGATCATCCATTCATGAGGAACCCTCCGTGAACCCCCGCCTCCCTGCCCTCATTGGTCCGCATCGTTGCGGGCCTGGATTGCCGCTTCTGGTTATTGCCGGACCCTGCGTGATTGAAAGCGAGTCGCTCTGTTTGAGAATTGCCGAACACTTGGCAGGTCTGGCTGCCACACTGCCGATCGCCGTCATCTTCAAGGCCTCGTTCGACAAGGCCAATCGCACCAGCGGTGGGTCATTTAGGGGGCCGGGAGTCGACGAGGGATTGGCCGTGCTTGACCGAGTACGGGCCGCATCTGGCCTCCCGGTCACCACCGACGTGCACCTCCCTGAGCAGGCCACGGCTGCTGGCCAGGTTTGCGATCTCTTGCAGATCCCGGCCTTCCTGTGCCGGCAGACCGATCTCCTGCTTGCTGCCGCTGCGACCAGTCGGGCCGTGAATGTGAAAAAGGGCCAGTTCGTGGCGCCGGCCGACATGAAGCATGTCGTGGCGAAACTGCTCGCCGGGGGCTGCAGCGACGTGCTCCTCTGCGAACGGGGCACCTTTTTTGGCTACGGTCGGCTCGTCAATGACTTTGCTGGCCTGCTCACGATGCGGGCGATGGGCGTGCCGGTCATCTTTGATGCCACGCATTCGGTGCAGCAGCCGGCGAGCCTCGGGGAGGCGACCGGGGGTGATCGAGCGCTGGTCGAACCGCTGGCCCGGGCGGCAGCGGCAGTCGGCATCGACGGGTTCTTCTTTGAGACGCATCCTGATCCCGATTCGAGCCCCAGCGATGGGGCTACCATGGTGCCCCTTCTTGCCTTGCGGGGTGTGTTGGAGCGGGTGATCATGATCCACGAGGCACGGCTGGCCGGCGAGCGGCATGGCCGGGAGGGATGACACGAAGGGGTGGGCCGATGACAACTTCACTGCGGATCGTGATGCTGGGCAGCGTGTGGCTCGCGTGTTTCACTGGTTGTGGCCGTCGCAACGTGCCGACACCTGAGCCATCCGATGCGGCGCAGCAGATCCAACTGATTCCTGAGGGAGTGCGTGAGCAACTGCTTGATGGGGCAATGACAGTTCTGGGCCGGCTCGAGGACTATGATGAAGCGGCCGCGTTTGCCCAGGTGTTCGACCGTCTCAACCAGTGGAGCCACGGGAACCCGGCAGCCGATGCCGCGGCGGTTGGTGCGTGGCAGGTTGATCCCCTCTTCAACGGTCTCGCAGAGCGACTGCGGCCGGAGTCGGTCGCGATGGGGCTGGAAGTGTCGGTGTTTGACGCCGCGACAGATGTTGCCGCCCTACGGGATCAGCGGTGGCTGGCAGACATCAGCACGATTGCCCGTGGTGATGCTATCGACGATCTCGATGTCGCGACGCGGCTCTTCGACTGGACGATTCGCAATCTGGCGATCGACACTGACCCACCGATGGTGCCGAGTGAAGCTAACGCTGGTATGCGTTGGTTTCTGCCGGGTGAGATTTTGCTCTCTGGTCGAGCCAGTGCCGCGCAGCGGTCGTGGATATTCCTGCAACTGCTGCGGCATGCAGGGCTCGACGGCGTGATGCTAGCAACCGGCCCCGCGGAATCTCCCCGGCCGTGGGTGCCGGCAGTTCTCTCCGGCGGTGAGGCCTATCTGTTTGAGCCGACGTATGGCCTGCCGATTCCTGGCCCCGGTGGCGATGGTGTGGCAACCGCCCGCGAGGCGGCGGCCGATCCAGCGGTGTTGGCGGGGCTCTCCCTGCCGGATCGAAGCTATCCGGTTCAGGCTGCCGACATGCAGCGTCTCTCCATCCTTGTGGCGGCCGACCCGTGGCTCCTTGCGCGGCGGATGCACCTCCTCGACAAGCGGATGGCGGGAAGCCGCGCCGTGTCGCTTTCGATCGTGCCCTCTGCCGTCGCTGAGCGGGCCCGTGCAGCGCTGCCGCAGAAATCAGTGGAGGCTACGACTGCGGGTCTGTGGGAGTTTCCTTGGGAGACCGCAATCCGCCGCCGAGAGCCGGCCGTGCAGGCGGCTGCTGGGCGTGAATTGGCGGTGATGACGCTAGCGATGGGGCGGCAAGGCGGCCGTGATGGCCTCCAACGGGGCCGCATCCTAAGGCCGTTGTATGCGGCACGAGTGCGGGAGTTTCGTGGTGATCTCGATGGCCCTGACGGGGCAAAAGCCGCCTATCTGGCCGCGCGGCCCACCACCGCGGCGATCAATGCCGCCGTGTCCCCTTTACCGCCTGAGCAGGCCGATCGTGTGAAGCGGCTTTACATGCAGATGAAAGAAGACGCCACCTACTGGCTCGGTGTGCTCACGCTCGCCGAAGGCGATACGGAAGCCGCCGTCGATTACCTTGACCGCCTCACCCTGCAGGCGGCGCCTGATTCGCCCTGGACCGACTCCGCCCGGATCAATCTGGCCGCGGCCTATCTGGAGCTTGACCGCACTGCCGAGGCGGCCGCCTTGCTCGAGGCCGACACCTCCCCGCAGCGGTTTGGCAGCCGTATCCGGGCCGACCGGCTGGAGGCCGCGGTGCCCTAACGAGGCCGGCACCTGTCGGCCGGCGAAAGCTCAGCAAGGGTCAGCCGGCCAAAACGAACGCATGACAAGCGTCGGCCAGCCAAAAGGCCGGCAAGGGGAGTGGCGGCGTTGCCGGCGGTGGGGAGACGATGTATTCTTTCAATTCTTGAATTTTTGCAAAGGAAGTCTCATGAAAGATGGCGTGCATCCCAATTACATCGACACCGTCGTCCGCTGTGGCTGCGGCAATACGTTCTCCACGCGGAGCACCGTGCCGGAGATCAAGGTCGACATCTGCAATGTTTGCCATCCTTACTTCACCGGCAAGCTGAAGTTTGTCGACACGGCGGGCCGAATCGAGAAGTTTAAGACGAAGTTTGCCGGCGCCGGGTATGCGAGCCTGAAAAAGAAAAAGGCATCCACCCCGGCTGCATCGTGAGCCGGCTGATCCATGCGCGACCAACTCGAAGCCAAGCTTTCCCGGTTCGCGGAACTGGAGCGGCAGTTGGTCGATCCAGAGGTACTGGCCGACCCGCAGCGGCTCTCGGCCGCGGCCCGTGAGCATGGTTCGCTGGCCCGACTGGCCCTCAAGTATCGTGGCTTTCTCGACCTCGAGCGGCAGATCACCGAGCATGAGGAGATGCGGAGAGATGCCGATGCAGATGTGCGGGAACTCGCCGAGGTGGAGCTTCCCGACCTCCGCCACCGCCGCGAAACGGAATGGGAGGAACTTGTCGACCTCTGCTCCGATGATGCCGATGCCGACCGCCCGCGGTGCATCATGGAATTGCGGGCCGGCACCGGTGGCGAGGAGGCGGCGCTCTTCGTGGGCGACCTGTATGAGATGTACCGTCGCTACTGCGCCGAGCAGGGGTTTGAGGTGGAAGTGATGGATGCCAGCCCGACCGAACTGGGGGGCTTCAAGGAACTGGTGCTTGGCCTCGAGGGCAGCGGGGTGTTTCGCAAGCTGCAGCATGAGAGCGGTGGCCATCGCGTGCAGCGGGTGCCCGACACCGAGACAAAGGGCCGCATCCATACCTCAGCCGCCACGGTCGCCGTGCTGCCAGAGCCGGAGGACGTGGAGGTTTCACTCTCGCCCGACGACTACCGCAAGGATCTTTTCTGCGCCAGTGGCCCGGGCGGGCAGCATGTCAACAAAACAGCCTCGGCCGTGCGGCTCACCCACCTCGCGACGGGCATCGTGGTGCAGTGCCAGGATGAGAAGAGCCAGCACAAGAATCTTGCTAAGGCGCTTCGCGTGCTCAAAACGCGGCTCTATGAACATGAGCGGCAGATCGAGCATGCGAAGCGATCGGCTGAGCGGAAGGGCCTCGTCGGCTCAGGCGACCGCAGCCAGCGAATCCGCACCTACAACTATCCACAAAACCGGGTCACCGACCACCGCATCAATGAGAGCTTTACGCTCGACCAGGTGATGGCCGGTCGGCTCGGGCTCGTGGTCGGGGCCATTGAGGAATTCACCCGTCGACAGCGGCGGGCGGCGATGGAAGGGGTGGCCCCCCATGAATAAAAAACCCTCGGGCGACGATACCTGGACCGTGGGCCGGCTGCTCACCTGGACCACCAACTGGCTCAGCAACCGGGGGAGCGAGTCGCCGCGGCTCGATGCGGAGGTGCTGCTGGCCCATGTGCGGGGATGCCCGCGGATTTTGCTCTATGCGACGTTTGACCAGGTCGTGGACGATGCGGCGAGGAGTCGCTTTCGTGAACTCGTGCAGCGGCGCGGCGGCGGCGAACCGGGGGGCTACCGCGTGGGAAGCAAGGAGTTTTTTTAGCTCGACTTCGCCGTGTCGCCCGCGGTACTTGTGCCACGCCCCGAGACAGAAGGCCTCGTTGTGCGTGTGCTCGATCTCTGCAAGGAGCGGCCGTCCGATCGGCCACCGCCGCGGATCATCGATGTCGGCACCGGATCAGGGGCGATCGCGGTCACGCTGGCCAAGCAACTGCCCACCGCAGAGATCATTGCAACTGACATCTCGGCTGCGGCTCTGGCGGTGGCCCGAGCGAATGCGGCGCGCCATGGTGTGGAAGACCGGGTGACGTTCGCGGAATGTGACCTGCTCGAGTGCCCGGAGGGCGCGGGCCCGTGGGACGTCATTGTAAGCAATCCGCCCTATGTCCGTGAGGACGAGTTTTCATCGCTGCCTGATGCCGTGCGGCTCCATGAGCCGCGGCAGGCGCTCGTGGGCGGAGAAACGGGCGTGGAGGTGATCCACCGTCTGGCGAGCCAGGCGGCGGAGCTGCTTGCAACTGGTGGCTGGATCCTCGTCGAAATCGGCCCGAGCACTGCCGCTGCGGCACGGGAGGTCATCGCGGCTGTTGATGTGCTCGAACCTGGCCCCACACTCAACGATCTGGCGGGCCTGCCCCGCATCGTGCAGGCCCGCCGAAAATGATCTTGATGGCGTCATCGACCTCGTTACCATTCTTAGTGGGGATGATGATCTTTTCGAGATGGTGCAGTCTGAACTTACGAACAGGGAATGCTTACAAGGACCTCGTCTTATGAAACCGTACGTCACTCTTACACGGCGGTGGGGCTTTACGCTCGTCGAGTTGCTCGTGGTGATCGCCATTATCGGAGTGTTGATAGGACTTCTTCTGCCGGCGGTTCAGGCGGCACGTGAAGCAGCACGTCGCAGCGGTTGTATGAACAACGTGAAGCAGTTGGCTCTTGCGATGCATGGGTACCACGATGCAAACATGAAGTTTCCGGCGAATCAACAGCAAGTAGGGGTCAATGTGTGGGAGTCCCTGAGTGCGACTTTTTGGATTCTTCCGTTTCTTGAGGAGACAGCACTGTTTTCTTCAGTCACTATTCCGTCTAATGCACCCCCTCAAGGCCAGTCTGCGGCCGGATCAGGAAATGGAACGAACTGGAGCAACGCTCGAAACAACGCCATGAATACCCGCATTGCGGCGATGGTTTGTACATCGGCTCTGCCTGGACGAACGAAAAGTGCAGATTCTTGGGGAGGGCCCGGATCAAATTATGGCTGGTGTTACGGGAGTCGTGTCTATGCAAAATGGGAAAACAATTCCAAAGGGTTGATCGCCCAGCGGTCTCAAAAGGCGATCGGTGAAGCATCGGACGGCTTGTCAAAAACCATTCTTGTTGGGGAGTTCTTGTCAGGATCTCCTAAAACTTCGCAGACGGGCGGCCCGGGAACCTATCCATACGATGTTTTCTACGCCGGAGACAGTGTTTTTAGCTCAGTAGTAAACAAAGATTTTGCCACCAAAGCGGAGCTTGATGCGATCGGTAATGCGGCAAAAACCAGCCCCGTGGGAGTTAAGGCAAATAACGGTACGCTCCCGCTGTGGTATTCAGCCGCCCAGTCAGCATTTAATACCGCGGCACCACCAAACTGGGTTTGGCCGACCGCTGGTGGCAATTGTTGCCCGGGAGGTGCTCATGACTGGGGCCCCGGCGTGATCCCTCCACGAAGCAGGCATCCGGGCGTTGTCTGCATTGGGATGGGTGATGGAGCGGCTCGAGTGATCGGTGACTCGATTGATATTCTGACATTTCAGCAACTTGGGTCTGCGACTGATGGGGCCGCCGTAGGCGAGTTTTGATCGGAGAACTTCAATTCATGCGTGCTCATTTCAAAACCGCTGTGTGTTTGCTCTTGTTTTGCGTCGGGTGCGGTGGTCCCCGTGAGGAATCTATTTCGGTTGTAAAGCATGATCCACTGGCCAACGTGAGATCGACTCTGCTCAATTATGCCAATGGACAGCCTCTGACAAGTGAGGCTGCAAGTTTTGAATCATTGGTTGAGGAGGTGAGGAGTATCGATCTGCAGAAGGCCGAGATTCTAGAAAGTGGTCTTCAGGATTTAATGACACGATCAGGCGCAAGTCTTCGATCAAAAGCCAAAGAGTTGATGAGCAAGTTGGGCCTTGATGATTCGGGTCAGTCTGAGTGAAAAAGGGCTAGGCGGTAGTGCGATGCAAACCGGTCGCGTTCGATATGCATACTTCTTTGCCTGCGCGTGTGGTGTGGTGTGGATGTCGTCAGGTTGTCACCGAGCCGCCACGCCGGGGACTCTTGAGGGTGAGGTGATCTACAACGGGTCTCCGGTGGACGGAGGAATTCTTTCCCTGCTTCCGGATGAATCGGGTGGGCACGAGGCTGGAGCCTACATCAAAAACGGTCGGTTTCATGTGTCTGCGGCCGAAACTGAGCTGATGCCTGGGCGATACAGAGTGGAAATACGCTGGGCAAAACCCACCGGAGAAAAAGTCGAGGAGCCGACCTACGGTCAGTCACCAGATATCGTTGAGCAAGTAATTCCATCACAATTCAATGATGAGTCGGTGTTGTGGCTTGACGTTGTCGATGGCAGGAATTCAGTTTTGTTTTGGCTCGGCGATTGAACAGTTAAAAACGCATGTTCTTACATGGGTTCGGGATGTGACCTATCATCCGAGAGAGGTCTCATTCACTAGTCATTCCATGGTCACTCCGTGACGGCTTCGTTCCATTTCCATCAGTGTCTGGGTGTTGTCGTGTTTGCGACGGTGCTGTTGTTGACCACCGGCTGCCGCCCCGGTGCTCCCGATGCCCCGGCCAACCGCCGGCAGTCCGGCCCGCCGGTGGTCACGATCGCCTCGCCCCTGGCCATCAAGACGATCGACTGGGATCCCTAACACCGGTCGACTCGCGCCCATCGAAGAGGTGGAGGTGCGGGCTCGCGCCAACGGCTATCTGATGTCGCATCATTTCGAGGAAGGCCAGCCGGTCGAGCAGGGGCAGTTGCTCTTCGTGATCGACCTACGGCCCTAAGAGGCCATGCTTGCACGGGCACGGGCCGCGCAGGAAGAGGCGGAGGCGATGCTCAACGCCGCCACCGCCTTGGTCCGCGAGGCCGAGGCCAAGCGGAAGCAGGTGCAGGCGCGGCTCGAACTCACCCGCGACCGGCTCAAGCGGGCCCGTCGCCTCGCCCCTACCGGCGCGATCAGTGCTCAAATACATCCGACTTGACCAGCAAAACAAGCGGGCGATCTCTCGGGATGTGAACAATCCAGTGTTCATGGCCCTGGTGGACGAGCCGGGCTGTTCGTGCGGCTCCAGGTGCCGGGCAGCGGCGTGGCCGAGCGGCTGCTCCTCCCCGATTTGGCGATCTCCATCAATCCCACGACCTCGCCGGCGGCATCCCCGAGCGCGGCGTACCCCGCTCCGCTGCGATCCTACACATACATCTTTACCCGCAGCAGCATTCACTGCGGTTGGCTGAGGCTGCCGGCCTGTCCGAGGATCATCACCTCCGCCTCTATGCGACCCACTACTCCGGCATCGTCTTTCTGCCGGTGGTGTTGGCCGCGATCAACGGCCACATCATCTCGAAGTGAGTGGCATCACCGATGATCAGGCTCGCTCACTACCGGTGGTACGAAGCCTAACCGGGCCGTTGCCGGGAGCCCATTATTGCAGCGTTCGTGAGTACCCCGCAGCCATCCCAGTGGGTGGCCACGCCAGGTTGCCACGCACCAGCCGACCGGTCCAGCCGGGAGCGTGAGACCCTGGACGTAGCGAGCGGCGGTCGTGTCATCAAGCGTCAGCGTGCTAGCGGCCATCCAGTTGGAGTCGCGCCGCAGGGCCAAGGCGTGGGCGGGCATCCAGTGCTTCCTGGGCAGGTATGCGATCTCGCTGCACCGTGCCGTGCTGCTGTCCACAAGGCGAGCAATGTCGTGGGGCCATTCTTCCCAGCGTCGCTTCCAACGAATCCTCGCGCCGCAGCGGGTGCTGCCGACCACGTCATCAGCGATCGTGAGCGGCTCAAACCCGTCGTTGGGAGCAGCGGCCCTCGGTGGTGTTTGTGGAAGCAATTCCCCGTCACGTCGCAGCAGGACTGCGTAGGCGCCGGCGCAGCGATCGCGGTGGGGATAGAGCCGGTAGCCACCCGGCTCAAGGGGCGACATCCACGTCTCAAGCCCCGCCACCGGTTCGACTCGCCAGCTGGGATGGTGCTGCAGAAAGTCGTTGATGACCTGCTCGTTTTCAGCAGTCGCAAACGTGCAGGTCGAGTAGACAAGGCGGCCGCCTGGCTGAACAAGGGCTGCGGCAGCAGTGAGGATGCGGCGCTGCCGCGCAGCAGCATGGGCCACCCGGTCTGCAGAAAACGCGAAGGCCGATTGCTTGCCCCGGCCCACCAGCGACTGCCCCGTACACGGTGCATCAACAAGCACAGCATCGAAGCGTTCACCCCAGAGTGACTCGAGGTTTTCCGGATCACGCGCCGTGATCACAAACCGCGGGAAGCCAACGCGGGCAAGAGTGAATTCCAGCGGGGGCAGCCGGCCGTGGATCGGCTCATTGGCGAGCAGGAACCCGCCACCAGGCCCCACGATCTCGAGGATTGCTGAGGCCTTGCCGCCGGGCGCGGCGCAGACGTCAGCGATCCATTCAGTCGGTTGTGGAGCGAGGAGCCGCAGGGCGAGCATCGAGCCGGCGTCCTGAATGAAATAGTCGCCGGCGGCATGGTGAAGGAAACGGCCGGGCTGGTGAGTCTCAGGACAGAAGCGTCCGTCGGGATACCAGGGAACGGGCTCAGAGGGAAACGGCAACGGTAGCCGCTCGGCGCCGCCGCTGGCAGCCGCTGGTCGGCGGCGGATCGCTTTTGATGGGCGGTTGATGACGGCCTGCTCAAGCGCGGCGAGTTCGTGGTCGGGGAGAAGGCCCGTGACGTCAAGGGAAAGTGGAAGTGATGCCATCGGATGAACC
>JAYQOK010000065.1:0-17651 GCA_038144795.1 Candidatus Kuenenia sp.
TGGTTCGCGAGACGCTTATGGGCGTGTTTGACGAGTGGCACCGACGGATTGTGAAGGACTACACCGATCGTGGGTTGAAAGCCCCCTACGACCCGGCAAAGAAAGACCAGTCGCGGTGGACGTTTGAGCCACATGTGGCGATGCGCGTAACCCTGGCCATGCTCAACGAAGCCGGTGTGATGGTCCAGACCGGCCAGAATCTCGCGTCGGTGGTGAAACAAGACCAACGGATCGTTTCGCTTGCCACAAAACGAGATGTTTTCACGGCCCGCGTGTTTATCGACGGCACCTACGAAGGCGACCTGATGGCGGCGGCCGGTGTTGAGTGGACCATTGGACGCGAAGGCAGAGCCGAGTTCGGCGAGTCACTTGCAGGCAAGCAATTTCCCAAACCCCGCATGAAGATCAGCGGCTTTGGCGACGGCAAACGACTGCTGCCACTCGTTACAACCACTGATGCCGGCGATGATGCAGCTGGCGATGCCAACGTGATGACCTATAGTTTTCGCCTTTGCCTTACGAAGAATCCCACCAACCGCGTGCCACTGCCCGCACCACCGCACTACGACCCAGCCCGTTTTGAACTCGCGCGACGTGCGTTCGCAGCCGGTGGCCGCGTTGGCTTGGACCTCTACCCGTTACCCGGAGGAAAGTTTGACGGGAACAATTCGATTGGTGGACAAATTTCACTGGGGCTGATCGGGGGTGGGAATCGCTGGCATCTCGCCGACGAGGTGGAACGACGGAAAATCTGGCAGGAGCACAAGCAGTACACGCTTGAATTTCTTCATTTTCTCCGCACCGATCCTGCTGTGCCGGCGAAGGTCCGCAACGAGTTCATCAGTCTGGGGCTCTGCGCCGATGAGTTTCCCAACACCGAGCATTTCCCTCCGGCGCTCTATGTGCGGGAGTCACGCCGCATGAGGGGGATGGTCGTGCTCTCGCAACGGGACATCATCGACTCACCAGAGAAGGACGACACGATTGCGATTTCCTCGTTTCCCATCGATTCACACGACTGCCAGCGGGTTGCATTGCCTGATGGGGGCGTGATCAACGAAGGCACGATCTTCCCGGTGCGAGTTCCGGGCACGGGAGTCGGGTACGCATACCACGTGCCTTTCCGAGCCATCCTGCCAAAGCCGGAGCACTGCACAAATCTGTGTGTACCTGTGGCTCTATCATGCACCCACGTCGCCATGGCTTCGTTGCGAATCGAGGGGGCATGGATGGTCATCGGACAAGCTGCCGGCGTCGCGGCAGCGCTGGCGGCCAAACATGATGCAGCACTTCAACAGCTTGCCTATCCGATGCTCCGCGAGCGGCTGCTGGCCCAAGGGCAGGTACTCGCCCTACCAACCGACACTGCCACAAAGGCTAAGAAATGACTCGCGAAGCTGCTGGGCTCTGAAATCTTGTGGAGTCCATAGGCAGATCTCCGGAACGTCCGAGGCGTGGACTTCGATTCCACCCGGCAAAGCTAAAACGCAGCCTGAAGTTGCAGGCGGAAAAGAACGCCTGTCACACCCGCTATGTAGCTTGGGCCACTATTTTGCGATGCTGAACCGTAGATTTGTGTCGCATCAAACGTCCACTTGTAGTTATGCCGTCTTCGTCTCACCCGGCGACACTGTCACCCATGCCCTCGAGGTCATGAATGACAATCGGGTCGCGTCGCTGTCTGTGGTCGACAATGCCAACCGCTGCCTCGGCATGGTGTCGGGCTCTGATATCCTCACGCTCGCCGCAGAGCGAGGAGCTGACATCGAGCGAATGAGCATCACCGAGGGGATTGAGCGGGAACTCCTGCTCGAACATTTCGACAGGGTCGATCTCTCCGATACGCTCGTCGACGACCTGATGACGCCCGTGCCGTTTGACGTGCCGCCCGATGCGTCACTTGTCGAGGCAGCCAAGCGAATGATCGAAAACGATGTGCACCACCTCGTGGTGACCGAGCGACGGGATCAGTTTCTCGGTATTCTCTCGTCCCTCGATATCGTTCGCGCCGTCGCTGTGAGCGGGTAACAGCAGGGCTGCAGGCCCGGTTTTCTTCGCGACGGAATCGCAGACGTAACGCACGGCCAGAGTGGCAGCGTCGCGCGAGCCTAGACCGCGACTAGGTTAGCTGTGGCGACAATGTGGCAATCCAGAAAAGGTAGGCTCGGGGGTCGGCGAACGCTCGACGAGCATTGGGCGTATCCTCGCCCGCGAGGGGACTTTTGCCTCCCCCGAGCCAGCAATACACATAAGGATGGATGCGCTCTAGCCTTCCGTCTGAAGCTCCGAGAGGGCATTACAGGCGGCTCGCTGCTCGGCTTCTTTTTTGTTGCGGCCCCACGCCGGCGAGTAGCTGCGACCAGCGATCTGCGCGGCCACATGAAAGCTCTTGCTGTGATCCGGGCCCGCCTCCTCGATCACCTCGTAGGTAGGCGTGACGCCGAAATCCCGCTGGGCTACCTGCTGGAGCAACGACTTATGGTTGGAGCCCTGCTCACCCGAAGCCACCTTAATGATTTCTGGCTCGATGAACCGCCCTACCAACCGCCGCACCGGTTCCAGTCCTCCATCGAGGTATACCGCCGCCACGAGCGACTCAAAGAGATCTGACAACACTGAGGGGGGCATCGCACGACCGATCGATAACCCTTTACCAACGATCAAGAAATCGATGAGTTGAAGCTGATCACTGATGCGGCTGCAGGTTTCCCGGCTCACCACGACCGATTTGATCCGCGTAAGGTCGCCCTCAAGAGAGTCGGGAAACAATCGATAGAGTGTCTCGCAGACGAGAAACCCGAGGATCGCATCTCCCAGAAACTCCAGCCGTTCATTCGAGGCCAGCCGATGCTGGGCCCCCGACGCATGGGTCAGCGCCGCCATGAGGAGGGACGGGTCGCGAAACTCGTACTCCAGCCGGCGCTGACATTCCCCGACATCGATCGTAAACTCTTGCACGGAAACCACTTCCTTCTCATGTCTCATCGGCCGTCCCAGGAAAAAAATACGGCCCCGTCAAGCGACAGTCAACGACATTGAGCCTGCCGCCGAACCCTCGGTTCGCCAACCGCGTATAGCCTGTATGACCCATGAATGAAGCGATCCTCCGCCAGCCTCAGGCTGGCCTAATTTCGTTTCACCCGGCAAGGACGCCACCTTGTGCCGCTACATGGGTCAGTGTCGCTATGATAATGAAGGCGGCTGATGGCGACCGCCACCCTGTTGCAAGAGGTGCCAATCCCATGACTCGATCGAGAAACGCTGTTCGTTCTGCAAGTTTTGCCGCCGCCATAGTGGCGTTAGCGTGCGTTGCATTCCTTCCCGAGATTCGCGCAGAAGAGCCTCTCACTCCACTGACTCACGCCAACGCACTGTCGCGGGCCTTCCGCCATGCGGCCGAAAAAGCCACTCCCAGCGTGGTTGTCGTGCGGAGCGAATCAAAACCTCGCCCCGAACCACGAGGTCGCGGTCCGCAACGCGGGGGCGAAAACCCGTTCCGGGGAACACCCTTGGAAGACTTTTTCCGCGATGGACTTCCCGAAGGTTTCGAATTCGGCCCCAGCCCGCGGGGTGGCATGCCACGGTCGGGTGTCGGCTCGGGCGTGATCGTGGATGCGTCGGGCATTGTGCTGACCAACAACCATGTGGTCGAAGGTGCCGATGAGGTGACCGTCGAACTGTCCGACGGCCGTGAGTTCAAGGCCCGGGAAATCAAGACCGACCCCGACAGCGACCTGGCCGTCATTCGGCTTGAAGGTTCCAAGGATCTGCCCACCGCCCGTCTCGGCGACTCTGACCAACTCGACACGGGTGACTGGGTGATCGCCATCGGCAATCCCTTCGAACTGGAGACAACCGTGAGCGCCGGCATCATTAGCGGGAAGGGGCGCGAACTCGGTGGCATCCGTCGGGCAAAGTTTCTGCAGACTGATGCAGCAATCAATCCCGGGAACTCGGGCGGCCCGTTGGTGAACCTCGAGGGTGAAGTGGTTGGTATCAACACGGCCATTGCCTCCAACAGCGGAGGCTATCAGGGGATTGGCTTTGCGATCCCGATCAATCTTGCCAAATGGGTGAGCGAGCAACTGATTGCCAACGGTTCGGTGGAACGTGGTTATATGGGCGTTTCGATCGGGCAACTCTCTCGGGAGATGGCCGAGAAGCTCGGCGTTGCCGACCGCAAGGGAGTACTTGTCACCGAGGTGATGCCAGGTACTCCGGCGGCGGAGGCGGGTGTGCAGGAACTCGACGTGATCACCAGCTTCGATGATCAGGCGGTCGATGGGCCACGAACTCTGCAAGAGGTGGTGGAGCGGGCCGCCATCGGAAAGTCTCACTCCCTCACAGTCACCCGGGAGGGAAAATCGCTGACCCTCTCAATCGCCGTCAAGCCGTTACCCGGGGATCTGGCCCGGCGTGGTGATGGCCCCAGCCCGCGGGCCGCCCCGCCCAGCAAAGAGTCCTACTACTCGCAGGCCTTTGGCTTGGCGGTTCGTGACAAGGGC
Source organism: Candidatus Kuenenia sp. (assembly GCA_038144795.1). GTDB lineage: Bacteria > Planctomycetota > Planctomycetia > Pirellulales > UBA1268 > CACORA01. The sequence goes on from JAYQOK010000065.1 coordinate 4,506, forward strand.
TCCGTGAACGACGACGCGTATGCTGACTTCGATGGAGTGCTTGTCGACCGTGTCGATCCCGACGGGGTGGCGGCTGAAGCTGGGCTCGGGCCGGGTGTGCTGATCCGCAAAGTGGGTCGCACGCCAGTGGCCACGATTGCCGAGTTTGCCGCGGCGCTTGAAAAGGAGTCGCCCGACCAGGGCGTCGTGCTGCAGGTCCGCACGCCGCGGGGCAATGCGGTGGTGCTTCTCAAGAAGGGCCTTTGATGGCCCTGCTTGGCGTCAACATCGACCACGTCGCAACGATTCGTCAGGCACGCCAAACGGTGGAGCCTGACCCGGTCTGGGCGGCGACACTCGCTGAACTCGGCGGCGCCGACAGCATCACGGTGCATCTTCGCGAGGATCGCAGACACATTCAGGATCGCGATCTGGAGGTGCTCCGTCGCACGGTGCAAGGCAAGCTCAACCTTGAGGCGGCGATCGCTCCGGCGATAGTCGACATCGCTTGTCGTGTTCGGCCAGACCAAGTGACGCTCGTTCCGGAGCGACGCGAGGAGATCACTACCGAGGGCGGCCTCGACGTAATTGGACATCGTGCCGCGACCGCCGCAGCGGTTGGCCGGTTGCACGATGCCGGCATTGCGGTGTCACTCTTTATCGACCCCGATCCCCGGCAGATCGAGGCGGCTGTCTCGCTCCACGTTGCGGCGGTCGAACTTCACACTGGTGAATATGCGAATGCCACCACCATGGCGGCCCGCCATGACGAACTCGTGCGGCTTGCGAGTGCGGCCACGCTGGTAAGAGAGGCACGGCTCGTGCTCAATGCGGGACACGGGCTCACCTATCGGAACGTCGTACCGGTGGCGGAACTCGACGGGATGCACGAACTCAACATCGGCCACTCCATCGTGTCGCGGGCCGTGCTGGTTGGCTTCACGCAAGCAGTGCGGGAGATGAAACAGTTGGTGCAGTAGCGACAATCCTACTTGACTGCGGCTGGGGTGCCGCGGCTTCGCGAGGCAAACACTTCGGCATCGTCAAGTACGAACATGTGGCCATGGTCGGCCGTGACAATCACCGCCGTATCGTCCCAGCCACCGTGCTGCTCCACCCACTTCACCACTGCCCAGAAGGCGGCGTCACCGCTCTTCACGGCACCAATCGCCGTGTCGATGTTGTTCGCGTGCGACGCCCAATCGACATCACCCGCTTCGATCATCAGCCAAAATGACCCGCGGGCAGCGAGGACATCGAGCGCGGCGCGAGTCATTTCAGCCAGCGTCGGATTCTCATCGATATCGGCGGGGGTGTACGGACGGATGGGGGCATACTTTTTCCTGAGCGGTTCAGGCTCATTCGCCTCGACGCGTGACCCGATCGGATTGAAATCGCCGCAGGCCGTTTGGAACGGAAGATGCCCTTCAGCCACGCCAAAAAAGCCGAACAGCGGCCGGCCTGCAGCAATCGCCACCGCAGCAGCTTCGGCGAGCAGTTCATCCCCGTGGCGGCCAGCGGTTCGCTGCACCACGTGATAGCGGCCGCCGTGGGTCGCGTCGACCGCACGAAGCGTTGACGGTGCGAGATACTTGTTGCCCGACTCGTAATTCCGACCTTGTTGGGCATCGGCCTCGGCCTGCACGCCGAACCCGGCCCCCAGCAGCACATCGAGCCCTGGCCTCGAGGCCGTTCGCCGCGCGACCGATGGCTGCCCCAAGAGGTCGCGGGAAAGATCCTGATAATCGTCGCGAGTGACATTGTTGGCATAGGCGCAAGCCGGCGTGGCATGGGAGATCGGCACACTCGTCACCACGCCGACTGCGTAGCCCCGGTTTTGCAGCGTCACTGCAATCGGTTCTACGGGCTCACCGGAAGGGTCGACGTTGATCGCGTCGTTGTAGGTTTTGCGACCACTGCATAGGGACGTTGCCGAGGCTGCCGAGTCGGTGACGGCGTGCGGGCGATCCCGATCTCGCCCCATCAGGTACCGGGCATTTGCTCTCCGATCCCATGGCGTGCCGCCGCCAAGTTGAGAATCATATCCGCCGGGCGTCTTCCCGCCGGGATTGCGCACGGCCTGCGCATCGACATCGAACCGGGTGCCATCATTGGCAGGGCTGGTTACACACCATCCAAAGTCTGTTGCCACCCCGCGATACGTCTGAAAACTGAAAACGTCTCCCCGCCCTTCGTGATAGGTCACAGTGCCGCTGGAGGCGATCGCCGCTGCCCGCGTGGTCTCCCAGTCAAGACCATCGAAAACAAAAAGCACGATTCGTCTCTTTCCCTTGTCGGCGGCCATCATCTGCAGCCGATAGACATCGGTCTGATCAAAGTAGTCCGCACGGGGATCGACCGTCTCCTCGGGAAGCCGGCCGTAGAGTGACCGCAGACGCTCTTCGCTACGATACGGACTGTTCGCGCCACCCACGTCTGTGAGCCCGACTCCGAACGTATACACCGGAATTAGCCGGTTGGAGTGATTGGACCACGAAACATACCGCTCAGGCTGGTCGCCCCAATGCCCCCAGGCTGCGACGCCGTCGATCTCGGCCTCGATCTGCATGCCCCGAACCGGGTCTTCCGCAAGTGCCACCAGCCGAAACGCAACGAGAGTGATCAGCGCAGCCAGTTGGCAACAATGCCACATGTGCGAGCGGCAGTGGGCAGAAACATCGGCGGTGAGGGGACGTCGCATTCCGCCATCATACCGTGATTTGTGAGCGTTTGATTGCAGTGACTGCAACCCTTGGCTTGTACGTTCCGGTTGGCGCGAGTTTTGCAGCGTCTATGCTGCTGTCTTTTCGCCCTCCGCGCCCGCCCCGGAAACTTTCGCCCGTGGTCAATGACGATCTTTTGCGCCGCGACATCCGTCTTCTCGACGGCAAACTCGATGCGGTGATCGTGGAGCAAGCCGGCCTGGAAGCCTCGTCACTCGTGGCCGATATCCGCCGGCTTGCCCGCGATCGTCGTCTCGGCATGCACGAGGCCGAGCCGCTCCTGGCCGAAAAAATTGCCGAACTCGACGTAGCTCAGGCCCGCGTCGTGGCCCGTGCCCTTTCCATTTTTTTTGATCTCGCCAACATCGCTGAAGACCGGCAGCGGGTCCGCGTGCTCCGCGATCGGGAGCGGCTCCGCCATCCACAGCCCCTTGGAGAGTCGCTGGCTGCTGCAATTCAGGAATTGGCTGCCGGCGGCATGTCTCCAGTGGAGATGCAGCAGGCGCTTCGTAGTTTGGCCATCGAACTGGTGTTTACCGCCCACCCAAGCGAGGCCAAACGCCGCAGCATCCGGGCGAAACTGCGGCGGATGCGGCAAAGCCTGCAGGCCCTCGATCGCGACGACCTGCTGCCCCGCGAACGGGCCAAACTCGAGAGCGACCTGCAAACAGAGCTGGTGATCCTCTGGGAGACCGAGTTTCTCAAGCCGGCGCGGCCTACCGTGCTCGACGAGGTCGACCGCGGCCTGTCGCTCATGCCGCGGCTCTGGGAGGCCGTGCCGCAGGTCCACGAATCGCTCCGCCGAGGCCTGGCAGCAGCCTATCCCGGTGAGTCTTTCGAGATCCCCGCCTTTCTTACGTTTGGCTCCTGGATGGGCGGTGATCGCGATGGCAATCCATTCGTCACCGCCAACATCACCGAGACCACGCTCCTCCGCCTTCGGTCGACCGCCATAAAGGCCCACCTCGATTGGTGCAAGCAACTCTACGACATGCTCACCGTGTCGCTCCACGAGGCGCGCGGCTCCCAGCCACTGGAGGACCGGCTGCAGATGGCAGTTGCCGAGTGGCCCGCGTTGGCGACGTCGCTTGATAAGGTGCCGCCCCACGAGGCCTATCGCCGCTGGCTGCGGATGATCGAATTTCGCCTGCGGGCCTCGGAGGCGACAAGCCTGGGTGATCCTGCCCCAGCCGCCGCATACCCCTCGGCAGCCGGGCTCTCGGCCGATGTGGCGACGCTCGTCGAATGCCTCGATCGCGACCACAGCCTTTCAGCCGACTCACCGGTTCGCCGCTGGCTCGATCTTGTCCGCACGTTTGGCCTCCACATGACGCGGCTCGACGTCCGGCAAGATGCGCGGGCCTACGAAGAGATCATGGCCGATATCTTCACCGTGGCCGGAATCGCCGGCGCGGATGCATTTCGCACTGGCGACGAGGCCACCCGCAGCCATCTCCTCACGTCAACTCTTGGCACCGTCGGGGCCGTCCCGACCAAGTCGCTTCAGCCCCTGTCCCGCGACACCCTGCAGCTCTTTTCGCTTCTGCAACGGGCCAGCGCACGGTTTGGGCCCGACTGCATCGGTGGCGCGATCGTGAGCCTAACCCGATCGCCGGCCGACGTGCTCTGCGTGTTGTGGCTGTGGCGGTGGGCTCAGAAGCAGGCGGCTGATCACGGCGAACCAGTCGCCCGGCATGACATCGCGATCATGCCCCTCTTCGAGAAGATCCACGATCTTCAACACGGTCATGAGACGCTCACCGCGATCCTCGATACGCCTGCCTACCGGGAGCATCTGGCCGGCCGTAGCCACCGGCAGTTGGTAATGGTCGGCTATTCCGACAGTACGAAAGACGGCGGCTACCTGGCCGCCTGTTGGGGTCTGCAGGCAGCGCAAAGCCGGCTCCACGAAGCCGCGGCCGCCCGCGGCGTGGCTCTCACCTTCTTCCATGGCCGCGGTGGATCGCTTGGCCGCGGTGGCGGGCCGGCAGCCCGCGGCATCCTCTCGCTCCCCGCCGAAACCCTCGACGGATCGCTTCGGCTCACCGAGCAGGGCGAGGTGCTTGCCGAACGCTACGACGACGCTGAGATCGCCTGCCGCCACCTCGAGCAGGTGTCGTGGGCCACGCTGATGGCCGCCTCCAGCCGCCGGCCCGATCCGGACTTGGCCTGGCTTGCTCTCATCGAGAAGATGGCCGCCCGCTCCCACTCGGCCTACCGCGAGCTCGTCGATGAACCGGGCTTCATCGACTACTTCTCGCAGACCACGCCAATCGACGACATCGAAAATCTGCCGATCGCCTCCCGCCCGGCTCGCCGCCGTGGCCAGCGGACGCTCGACGACCTGCGGGCGATTCCCTGGGTGTTTGCCTGGACGCAGAGCCGCTGCATGATCCCGGCCTGGTATGGCCTCGGCACGGCGCTGCTCGACGTGAAATACGAAGACCGCCACGGATGGCAGACGATCTGCGAGATGTATCGCCAGTGGCCGTTCTTCCAAGCCACGATCGACAACGCCTCACTCGCTCTGGCCAAGGCCGACATGTACATCGCGCAGCGGTATGCCGAGTTGGCTACCGATACCGACGTCCGCCGTCGGATCTGGCAGCGAATCGCCGCTGAGCGGGACCGCACGCGGCAGGCGATCCTCGACATCGTCGGCGGGAGTGAATTACTGGCCGCGACCCCGTGGTTTCAGAAGTCGATCGAGGCCCGCAACCCGTCGATCGATCCGCTCAACCTGATCCAGATCGAATTCATGCGGCGCCGTGCGGCGGCGCCACCTGATGCCCCGCCGGATGAGTCGCTTCGCGACCTGCTTCGGCTCTGCGTGCAGGGAATCGCTTCAGGAATGCGGACAACTGGCTAAGAAGCGACGACGGACTTCAACCTGTGCCCTCCACCACGCGGGAACTCTCTCATGATCATCGCCACCGACCTCGCCGTGAAATCGCTCGGCCCCTGCCGGATCGATTCACCGCTCAAGCCGCTGATCGAGTCGCGGAATACGAGCGATTATTACGTGGCGGAAGACGACCGCGTGTTCTTCCACGACACCGCCCGGCTCGCCCTCGCCACGGGCTGCTCCGTCGAGGATCTGCCCGGCTTCGAGCCGGCCGGACCCCGCCGCAGCATCTTCTTCGACCCGGCGAAGATGCGGGTGGGAATCGTCACCTGCGGCGGACTCTGCCCGGGGCTCAACGACGTGATCCGTGGCATCGTGATGGAGCTGTCGCATCACTACGACGTGCAGCGGATCTACGGCTTTCGCAATGGCTACCAGGGCTTCATTCCCAAGTATGGCCACGACGTGCTCGATCTCACTCCCGCCGGTGTGAGCAACATCGACGAGGATGGCGGCACGATCCTCGGCACGTCGCGAGGCAGCCAGGAGCCTGGTGAGATTGTCGACTGCCTCGAACGGATGAACATCAATGCCCTGTTTGTGATCGGGGGCGACGGCACGATTCGCGGGGCGATGGCGCTCGCGGCAGCCGTGGCCGAACGGGGGCAGAAGATCGCCGTCGTCGGCATCCCCAAAACGATCGATAACGACATCCCGTACATCGATCAGAGCTTTGGCTTCCAGACCGCCTTCGCCGAGGCGACGCGGTCGATCCAGGCCGCTCACGTGGAGGCGAAGGCGGCACCCAATGGCGTGGGGCTTGTAAAGTTGATGGGCCGGCATTCAGGCTTCATCGCCTGCTATGCGTCGCTCGCCGAGCCCGATGCCAACTACGTGCTGATCCCCGAGGTGCCCTTTCTGCTGGAGGGCCCCGACGGATTGCTCGAGCATCTGCTCAAGCGGGTGAAGAACCGCGGACATGCCCTGATCGTGGCCGCTGAGGGGGCCGGGCAAGACCTGCTCGCCGTGCGGGGCGACGGGGCGGCCGTGGGCGTCGATGCCTCGGGCAATCAGAAGCTCGCCGACATCGGCAGCTATCTCCGGCAGCGGATCGCCGATCACTTTGCGGCGGCCGGCGTGGAGCTCAACCTCAAGTATGTCGATCCCAGTTACATGATTCGGAGTGTGCCCGCGAATCCCTACGACAGCGTCTACTGTCTGCGGCTAGCCCAAAACGCCGTCCATGCGGCAATGGCGGGCCGAACCGAGATGGTCATTGGCCGCTGGCATGGCCGCTACGTCCACATCCCGATGCCGCTGGCAGTAAGCGTCCGCAACCAGGTCTCCCCCGACGGCGACCTGTGGCTGGCCGTGCTGGAAGCGACTGGCCAGCCGCACTCGTTTGGGTAAGGCTCTGGCTCCTTCTGTCCTTCTGCCTGATGCGCCCCGATCGGATTGACAGCGGCGCAATGATCGGAAACTCTGGAAGCTGCGTAGTATCGCGAAGCGGAGTGAGATCATGTCACGTTGTTCGAGTTTCAGCGCGAGCATTCTGCTGACAGTTACGCTTTCGGTGACTGCCGGAGCCTCACCATTTGAGGCGCATATCCGACCGCTCCTGCAAAAATACTGCTTTGACTGCCACGAAGGCGATCAGGCAGAGGGTGGCATCACGCTCGAGGCTTATCGAGAAGCTGATGCCAAGACGATTGACCGTGCCGCCTGGCAGAAGGTTCTCCGCCAGTTGGAGGGAAGAGCAATGCCTCCTGCGGACGCCGAGCAGCCGACACCTGATGACTTACAGAGCATGATTTCCTGGCTGAAGAGCGAAGCACTTCAACCCGACTGCTCCCAGGGCGAGCGGCCTGGCCGAGTGACCATCCGGCGACTCAACCGTGAGGAATACAACAACACAGTCTGCGACCTGCTTCATGTCTCAGTTCGCCCCGCTGACGATTTTCCGTCTGATGACATCGGCTTCGGCTTCGACACGATCGGTGATGTGCTGACCCTGCCGCCGGTACTTCTCGAGCGGTATATCGACGCAGCCGACGCCGTCGCGCGGGCAGCAATCGCCAGCACCGATATTGATGTCGCATCGACGTACACGCTGCCCGGTGGAGTGTTGTCGAGCAACGGCGATCTTGACCGTGAATTCAATGTCGATTCTGACGGTGATTACGCCCTTCGGGTCTCCGTCTGGGGTGATCAGGCTGGCTCAGAACCGCCACTGATGACGATCGCCGTCGATGGCAAGCAGAAGCGCAAACTGAAGGTGCCCAATGAGCGATCCGCACCGGAGGAGCATGAGATCCGGATTCGGCTCCCGACCGGAAAACACACCGTCCGCATCACGTTCCACAATGATTTCTATGATGCGAAGGCGGAAAAAAAGAAGGACCGCAACCTGCATGTTGGTGGCGTCACGATCGTGGGCCCAATAGGTGTGCTCCCGACCGAACTACCTGAATCCCACATCCGGTTTTTCACACGGCCAATCCCCGTTGATGCCGACATCCACGACCAGACGGACATCTTCACAAAACTGATCCGACCACTGGCCTCGCGAGCATTCCGGAGACGTGCGACCGAGGACGAGATCGAGGGTCTTTCGCTCGTCTTCTTTGGTGCTCGTGATCGGGGCGAGACCGTCGAGCGGGCCACCCAGATGGCGCTCGCCGCCATGCTGGTATCGCCCTCGTTTGTCTTCCGCATCGAGGCGAGTCCGCAGCCGGGCACCACACGCAGCCTCGATGATTTTGAGATAGCCTCGCGGCTCTCCTATTTTTTGTGGAGCAGCATGCCGGATAACGATCTGTTTCGGGCAGCCGTTCGCGGTGAGTTGCGTTCTCCAGAGCAGGTTGTCACGCAGGCGCGGCGCATGCTTCGCGATCCGAAGGCCGTCGCCCTGGCAAGAAATTTCGGCGGGCAGTGGCTTGGCCTCCGCGGGCTTGATGAGATTGACCCCGACCCCGAACTCTTTCCGAACTTTGATACCGACCTCCGCAGTGCGATTCGTCAGGAAACCGAGATTTTTTTTGAGCATGTCGTCCGCGAGGATCGCAGCATTCTCGAGTTCCTTGATGCTGACTACACATTTGTCAACGAACGACTCGCCCGACATTACGAAATCGCCGGCATCACCGGAGATGTCTTTCAAAAGGTGTCACTCGATACCCGGCGGCGCGGCGGCCTGCTCGGTCACGCCAGCATTCTCACGGTGACGTCGAATCCGACCCGCACCAGCCCTGTGAAGCGGGGGAAATGGATTCTTGAAAATCTGTTCGCTGCGCCACCTCCCGAGCCTCCCGCCAACGTCCCCGAACTGGCTGACGACAAGAGCGGTCAACTTACCGGCACCCTGCGGCAGCGAATGGAACAGCACCGCTCCGACCCCGCCTGTGCCACCTGTCACAAACTGATGGATCCGATCGGCTTCGGCCTGGAGAATTACGATGCAATCGGTGCCTGGCGAACGAGTGATGGAGATACCGAGATCGACGCGTCCGGCGAACTCCCCGACGGCCGCGGCTTTCGGGGCCCCAGCGAACTTCGTTCGGTTTTGGCCCAGCGCAAAGACGAGTTTCGCCGGTGCTTCATTGAAAAAATGCTGACCTACGGTCTTGGCCGCGGTCTGGAGTATTATGACGCGTGTGCGGTGGAAAGGATTGCTGCCGTGTCGGCCGCCGCAGACGACAGAATATCCGTCGTGATTGCCGAAATAGTCACAAGCCCGGCCTTTCGACAGATCGAATCAGGAGGTGGGAAGCAATGACGCGACTTTCCCGTCGGACTGTGCTCCGCGGCCTCGGCACAGGCATCGCCCTGCCGTTGCTGGAGGCCATGGAGCCTGTGACGCCCCACGCTCTGGCGGCCGGAGTATCATCCAAAACCAAGCAGCCGGTTCGGCTCGCGTTTTTGTATGTACCCAATGGCATTCATATGCCATCGTGGACACCGCCGGAGGAAGGGGCCTTTACCGCGCTCCCCGAAACACTCCAGCCCTTGGAATCGATGCGTGGAGACTTCAGCATCCTGACAGGGCTTGGTCAAAAGAAGGCCAATGCGAATGGTGACGGACCCGGCGACCACGCTCGAGCCATGGCGACGTTCCTGACCGGCGCGCAGGCCAAGAAGACCGATGGGGCCGACATCCAGGTTGGGATCTCGGTCGACCAGATTGCTGCCGCGAGTCTTGGCAGGAAGACACGATTTCCGTCACTGGAACTGGGCGCTGATCTCGGCAAGACGTCGGGCTCCTGCGATTCCGGCTACAGCTGCGTCTACTCATCGACCATTTCATGGAAGAGCGACACCCAGCCATTGCCGAAGGAGAACGACCCACGGCTGATCTTTGAGCGACTCTTCGAGAATGGTCGACCAGGCGAATCCGCGGCAGCTCGGGCGAAGCGGGATCGGTTCAGTCGCAGCATCCTCGATTTCGCCCTCGAGAATGCCAAGTCTGTAGAGCGATCACTCGGGGCTGCCGACCGTCGTAAACTCGACGAGTATCTGAGTAGTGTTCGGGAGGTGGAGCAGCGGATCGGCGCAGCGTCACGGAAGGAACACAAAGCCCCCCACCTTGTCGACAAGCCCGACGGCATTCCAGAGACATATCAGGATCACCTGCAACTTCTCGCAGATCTGTTGGTACTGGCGTTTCAGACTGATTCAACCAGTGTCGCGACGCTCGTGTTTGCCAACGAAGGGAGCGGCCGCAGTTATCCATTCATCGATGTGCCGGAGGGGCACCACGATCTTTCGCATCACGGAAACGACCCCGCGAAGCATGCCAAACTGGCAAAGATCAACCGCTTTCATATCGAGCGCCTGGCCCACCTGCTCGCACGACTGAAATCCACCCCCGAAGGTGACAGCAACCTGCTTGACAACAGCATGATCGTCTACGGCGGCTGCATTGGTGACGGAAACCGGCATGACCACGAAAACTTGCCGATCCTCCTTGCCGGCCACGGAGGTGGGGCCCTCTCGCCGGGGCGACACGTGGTCTATGAGCCGAAGACACCGTTGATGAATCTGTTTGGTTCGCTTCTCCAGGCTGCCGGCGCGAAGACTGAGGAGTATCCACAGGTCAGCGGACGCTTGGAGCGAATATGAGAGACGTCGCGATTCCTTTCGCAAAGTGGATGCCGCTTCTGGCACTCATCCTCTCAATGATCGCGGGGGCTGGCTCCGGCTTGCCGGCGACCGCGGCACCACCCGTACGGGATCCGAATCCGCAGCGATATCATATCCAGACGCGGGCGAGTGAACTCGACCGTCGCGCGCGGCCTCATCCTGAAATCGACTTCGTCTTCGAAAAAGATGGCAAGCCTCAGGACGCTGAACATGCCTCGGTCGACACGCGGGTCGAGTCCCGGGGTCGGCTCGTTGTCTGGCTGATGGGCTACAACGATGCCCTGTTCCAACGGCTCAATGCCTATGGTCTTCACGCTGTTCAGCCGCATTATGCCAACAAGTGGTTTGGCATCCTGAAGCCGCGCGATCGAATGGATCGCGGCAACGTCCGGCTCGAGGCGGCCACGGGCCGTGACGTGAGCGACCAGATCGAGATACCCAAGCCCGACTCGATGATGGAGCGGGTGCGAGCCATGCTGCTGTGGTTGTCACAGACTCATCCGCAGGGAAACTGGCAGCAGTTTCTCTCGTCTGATGGATCCGAGGTGCGGTGGGGAAAAGTCATTGTCGCCGGTGCGTCGCATGGAGCAACCACTGCCGCCCGCTTCGCTAAGGAAGTCCGCGTTGATCGGGTCGTGATGCTCTGCGGCCCACGCGATCAGGATCAGGACTGGCAGGCCTTGCCGTCGGCGACTCCAGCCGAACGCTATTTCGGCTTCTCGCACATCCTCGATGGCGGCTGGACGGGAGATCATTATTGTCGGTCGTGGGAACTGCTGGGGCTCCACGAGTTTGGGCCGCTCGTGAACGTGGATGACACAAGCCCTCCCTATGCCAACACACGCCGGCTTGTTTCCGCGGCCGACGTGGGAGGGAACGTGAATCGGGCCCATTCGGCCGTGCAGCCTGGGAAGAGTTCACCCACCGACGCTGGCGGACAGCCGCTCTACGAACCCGTGTGGGAGTACCTCTTCACCCATCCGGTTGACAAGACGGGCACCCCGGCGATCCGCGACCCGGAATGCCTTCAGGAGCATCCCCTGGGCTCGTAGCCGGCCCGCCGATGGAAAGTGGCATTTGCGTGGGCTGACGGTACTCTTATCCTTTGGATGTTCGGAAACACTTTCAGTTTCATGTATGAGGTCGTTATGCGTCGTTCCACTAGTGCGGTCTCGGCGTCCCCCCTCGCGGCACACTGGCGGGCCTTTACGCTCGTCGAATTGTTGGTAGTGATCGCAATCATTGGGGTTCTGATAGGCCTCCTACTGCCCGCCGTGCAGGCGGCCCGTGAGGCAGCTCGGCGTAGTTCCTGTCAAAACAATTTCAAACAAATCGGCATTGGCATTCTGTCCTTCGAAAATGCCAGAACCGCTTTTCCGGCTGGCTATTCATATTTCAATAGTGGCGGCGAACGCTGCTGGGGGTGGGCCACATTCATACTGCCCTATCTCGAGCAAAACTCCCTCTACGATCAACTCTCTCCCGATACCCGGAAACTACACAGCGTGTGCGTTTCCAGCGCATCACAAGCCGACAAAGATGCCCTTCAGACCCGAATCTCCGGGTATCGCTGCCCATCGGACACCACTCCAACTCTTAACACGCGGCAGGGTTTTGGATCCTCAGCGCCGTTTGCGGTAGCAACCTCCAACTACATTGGCTCTGCCGGATCTGACTGGCAATCGGGAACCGATGGTACTTACCCTACTGGTTACGCTGCTCCTTATAAGGACTTTGATTCTGGCGGTATGTTTTTTGGTGTTGTAGACGAGCGTGCGTCACCTTCGGGAAGTGGCCCTGCCGGCGTCAAAATGAGCAACATTCTTGATGGTACAAGCAAAACAATGATGACCGGAGAACGTTGTGGACGCACCTCCACAAACGACAAGGCTGCCGTATGGGTGGGCATCGGCCGGGCGGACGACTACGGCCCCAATGGCACATGCCGGGCTCTCGGCAGGCCCACGTTTATCCAGAACGGTGATTACCCGAACCGATCCGATCCCCAAAACGCCAGCAAGGGATTTTCCAGCCTGCATCCTGGCGGCTGCTTATACGGCTACTCCGACGGTTCGGTACACTTTTTGTCCGACAACATCAGTGGGGCCAACCGAGCGAAAATCGCGAATCGTTGTGATGGTTTGACATACGAGGTGGATTGATGCTGTTCGGAATTTGGAGAGTAGGCGTGATCAACACTGCCGTTCATTTACTTGATCGGATGCTGGTCATAACCGTTTGCTGTGCCGCGTTTGTTGCCGGCTGTTCCGCCGAGAAGTTCAAGACGGCCGAGGTGACGGGCACGGTAACGCTCGAGGGAACACCGGTCGATGGCCTCAGTCTCGAGTTTGAACCGGTGCGAACCGGATCAGAGATTCCTCCTACGGCCTACGGGTCGACCGACGCCGAAGGGAAATATCGACTGACTCGCGTGGGAGGCAAAGGCGGCAAGCCTGGGGC
>JAYQOK010000066.1:0-14822 GCA_038144795.1 Candidatus Kuenenia sp.
GTCATCGCCCGTGCTGACCGTGGTGGCAGCATCAATCGTGCGGACGTTCACCGTGTCAGAGCCAGCAGCGGTGTTCAACGTCGTATTGCCGGAGATCGTCTCGAGCGTGACGGTGTCGTTGCCACCGTTCGTGTTGAGCTCGGTTGTGCCGGCATGCGTGCTCTCCACAGTAAACGTATCGTCGCCGCTGCCGAGGCCGATCTTCAGGGCCTCCACCGTGCCGTAGACGATCTCGCCCGTGCCTGTCATGCCCAGGCCGGTGATGCCGGTCGCGGTCAGGCTGCCCGTGTTGCCGGCCGTGTCGGCCGTGTCATCCACGTTCAGGCTGTCGGCATCGCCATCGCCGTTGATCGTCAGCACCGCTCCGATGCCGTTTACGTCGCCGCCCGTGGCCGGAGCCTGGCTGCCAACATTGATGGTGTCGGCGTCGGCCCCCGTGTTCACGGTCGTGGCCGCGGAGATCGTGCGGACGTTCACCGTGTCGGTGCCAGCCGCAGTGTTCACCGTCGTGATGCCGGAGATGGTCTCAAGCGTGACGGTGTCGTTGCCACCGTTCGTGTTCACCTCCGTCGTACCGGCATGCGTGCTGGCCACCGTGAAGGTGTCGTCGCCGCTGCCGAGGCCGATCTTCAGGGCCTCGACCGTGCCGTAGATGATCTTGCCCGTGCCGGTCATGCCCAGGCCGGCGAGTTCGGTGGCGGTCAGGCTGCCCGTGTTCCCGGCCGTGTCGGCCGTGTCATCCACGTTCAGGCTGTCGGCCTCGCCATCGCCATTGATCGTCAGCACCGCGGCAATGCCGTTGACATCGCCGCCCGTGGCCGGGGCTAGGCTGCCAACATTGATGGTGTCGGCGTCGGCCCCCGTGTTCACGGTCGTCGCCGCGGAGATCGCCCGGACGTTCACCGTGTCGGTGCCGGCCGCCGTGTTCACCGTCGTGATGCCGGCAACCGTCTCCAGCGTGACTTCGTCGCCACCACCGTTCGTGTTCAGCTCGGTCGTGCCGGCGTGCGTGCTTTCAACCGTCACGGCATCATTGCCACCCATCGCGTAAAGCTTAAGAGAAGAAATCTCGCTATACCCAATTGCCCCGCCGCCGAATTCTCTGACATGGGTACTGCTTAGGCTGATCACGTCGTCCGTGTCAGTGAAAGTCACCAGAAGTTCGTCGCTAAACCCAATCCCCCCTTCAATAGAAATGCCTGATGCGAAAACGGGAAACGCAACAGCAAACAAATCACTATCCTCACCTCCGTCGAGAAGAACGACTCCTTGGAGGTCGACAGCCGTTGCCGCAAGATGATCCTCGCCACCGAGGCCAAAGACTGAAAGATTCTCAATCGCCGCAACGCCGACCACCGTGTCTCCGTACGCAACCTCTGAACCAACAAGCGAAATCACGTCAGCGGAAGCCGTCCCATGAATGATCACGTGATCATTGTCACCAAATCCCCCATCAATAGTGATTACCGATTGAACCCCCACCTTGCCCCCATCTGCAGGCACTGCAGTCACTAGATTTACGTCGACTACGTCGTCTCCCTCGCCAGTAAATATGTTTACAGATGACGGAAATCCCTCGAGAGCAAGCATTACCTCTACGTCATCACTACCGCCAAGCATGGAAAACGAAAGGGACTCAATATTGCGATAAGTTGTGACAAGGCCATTGAGACCTACGGTCGGAGATGTAATGCTGACTTGGTCCTGCCCGGCAGTCGCTGTGAACGCAAGTTCATCGACACCAAATCCGCCATCGATGCCTCCGTCCATCGTGCCAACCGCACTCAGCCGAAACAGGTCATTAAGACTCCCGCCCGCAAGACTTTCGAATCCGACAAAAGCCAAGCCACTGTCGATCGATCCAGAATTCTCCCCTGTAATATCCCAGGTCTGGTTGACGTTCGCGCCAGCAAGCAGATCCGTCGCAGCCTGGCTTCCCTTTACAATCTCAAACCCAGCGGCCGTCCCGCCTACCGCCGTCATTTTTGCAGCACTCAGGTTGACGGAAACTTCCGCAAGACGCCTCGAAAAATCAATGGTGTCACCTGAGCCACCGCCTAAATCGAGGCTACCAAGCAACTGCGCCGAATCATCTGCAAAGGTGACTGTGTCATTTTGGTCACCCGTGTCAACATTTTCGAACTCCGCAAAAGAAAACCTAACCGCTCCATCAACAGTGCCTGCCCCAACGCCATGAATCATCCACGCCGTTTCTCCAGTATTCGTGGCGATCGTGTCAGAGCCGTCCCCCCCAAAAATCTCAGTCAAAAACCCATCGCTTGCACTCGTGCCATCGACAAAAACGTGATCGCTGTACTCACCGAGCCGAACTGTAAGCTTTTCCAATCCAGACCCGCCATATTGCAGTGACCCCGCCATACCTAGCCCACCGATCAACGATGGGCCTATCACTCCCTGCAGGCTTCCTCCGGCCCCAGTTGCATCCAGCGAGAGCGTGCTTCCCGCCCCCACTGCCGAAACACGCAGCACACCAGCGATACCATCCAGAACCCCACCCGCCGACAGCGCCGAACTGCCAACGGCAAACGATGTATTTAAGCCCGTGGAAACAAGATCTACCTTTGACGAAGTTGGGACCGTGCCCACATGGAACGAAGCCTCGTCGGCTGCTGCACGAACCGTAACAACTGGGGCCTCAAACCTCCCGAAGACATTAAATGTCGATGCGTTCTTCGCTGCTGCTGTGTCTGCGATCTGTGAATCACCGACTATGTCAATCTCGCCCAATGCTGAAATGACACCGCCTGACTGAAGATCAAAGTCACCACCCAGGGTTATGGTCACGTTCCCTTGAGGCGCATCCACGACTGAAGAACTCGCAACGACAGTCCTCTCAAGCCCTCGCGACAGAATACTGACATCACCGCCATCAGACCGCACAGTTCCAATCACTAGACCGCCACCGAGTTCTTCAAGTTGCACATCAAGCCCAGCGGAAGCATTCAACAAACCACCGTCTGATGGCTCGCCTGCGTCAACCAGCAATGCCGCGCCATCAGCCCCGATGCCACCCGCGGCTGAAAGGGTGATGCCCCTCGCATGCACTCCAACACCCTCTGTCATGTCATTGGCACGCGTGATTGAACCAACGGTTGTCGCGACCGAAACATTGCCAGCTGTAACGATCTTTGAAAGAACAACACCCCCGGCTGCTGATAGGCTAATGTTGCCCTCATCGCCAACCACCGACGCGTTTCGATCCATTGACAGCCCGCCGCCGTTTGCAGCCAACACAATTCTTCCACTCCCAGTCCCGGAATCGAGTGAACCCTTCTCCGTGAGCAAGATCTCAGTGCCAGCAGTCAAAGAGATGTTTTGGCCCGCCGTGCTCACGCTCGCATTAACGACAATACCCTCACTTGCAAAAAGAAGGATGTCTTTGTCGTTGGCATGAAATGGTTCGTTGATGGTGAGCGTGCTTGCAAGTTCTAGATAAAGGCTGCCCCTCGCCTGCATCCCATCAATGTCTGCGACCAGTCCACCGACGATCATGTCGCCATAGTTCTTGATCCACATATCACCAAACGACTGTGCTTCGATTACTTCAAAGGACGTTTCCAACTGATTGTCGGCCGCGCCGATCCCAACCAGTGATTTAAGAACTCCCTTTTTCGCGCGAATATTTATCAGATTATCCGGCTGGGGCACGACGAGCCCATCACGCCGATCGCGAATTGCGCCATCGACGTAAAGGCTCAGCAATCCCTGCTGGGCATCAATCCAGTCAATGTCAGCGTCCCCGCCGGCATCAATCGTAATATTGCCAGAGGCCGAAACAATACTCTTCGCGAGAAGATCTCCGGTTGTGATCACAAACAAATCAGCAGAGGCTAGTGCCTGAAAATCTCCACTAGCTTTGACATCAAAGAAATCAATTGCCCGGCCAATTGTCGCCTCACTTCCATGGGCCGCCAGATAAACCGAATGGCCACTGACAATGCTGCTTTCCTGCACTTGAACAAGGCTTCCATTCGCCGTTAGTGAAACTGAATCGCCCTCGCCGACGCCGCCAATCACACGGTCAACCAAGAGCGATGCCGAGTTCTGCTGGTCAAGCCACACACTCCCACTTGCCGCTGTAATATCACGCAGAACGGCACCCGCAGGAAGATTGATCCGAATCGGGTAAGACTCCGAGCCTATGTCACCCGCACCAGCCGTCAGCCGCACCTCGCCGCCTGCTGATGTCAGCGACACATGCGGGCCATCTCCTGACGCGACAAATCCACCAGGGGTGATGAGTCGAATTTGGTCGGAAGCCGCCACGCTCTTTGTCGAGAGATCACCGGCTGCATTTTGCAAGAGAATTGATCCGACGGTAACTGTCGCCTCAAGGTCCCCAATCACAGAAACAAACAGTGGTGAGACCTGAGAGATTCTGAGATAGAGAAGTTCCCGAATACCATCAGGAAAGTTGCCGTCTGCCAAAAAGTCAAATTCAACAAGTTCGTTGTTGCCATTCCTCCCGTAGAAGGTCACGTCGTCAGGGCTGGCAACAGCGATTGCCGCCAACTCAGACTCCGTCAGCGAGTAATCAATAAGCCTGGCCGCAGAAATATCAATAGCTGATATATAGCGACCAACTCCATGACTGGCAGTCACGGTGACATCGATTCCCTGCACCGCGGCATCTCCACCACCGACAAGTGGTGCCGTATTGATCGCGAAGCGAAGTTGATCAGCGGTCCATTGCGAATTTTTTGTAAGTTCTGATTTCTGAACATCAGACGCCGTAAAAGAAAATCTCAGATCGTACCCTGCGCTAAATGGTTCAGTATCCTGCCAGGCTGGACCGAGCAAAGCCCCCTGAACACCCGGCAATGGACTGCTGACCGCAGGAAGCCCCAGTGCCTCATTCGCTGCGAGTGGTTCGTTGTCGAAGAAGGCAAGCACTCGGCTGTAAAGCCATGCCGCATACTCCTTCACTTGTACGTTGGTAGGCACGAAAAGCTCGCCATTCGGGCCAGCCATCGCCGCTGCAGCACGCGGCCTGTACCGATCAATCGAGCTATCGGACAGCTGGTAACCAGAATCACCAACAGCTCCATCGAGCAGCAGTGCCCAATATTCTGTGTACTTTGCAACTACTGAGCCTTCGAAGGCCCTCACCGTTTTTGCATTACGTTCAGTTGCATCCGTCAGGCTGAGACGATTCCAAATTGACTCGATTTGAGCAGCACTGAGTACGCTCGCCGAGGTCTGGCCGCTCGCGTCATACAAGGCACCATCAGTCACCTTGAGAATCACATCTGAATATGTCGATGCAATCTTCTTAATCCAGAGGTCACCCGCTCGCTCCTCTATTCCAATCGCTTCATCAGCAATCACCTCGACAAATCCCGCCCTCGCCCCGCTTGCGGCAGCAACCGAATCAATAGAAATAGGTCGGGCTGGTGTGCCAACGCCGCCAACTCCCCCATCAAGTCTTATGTCCCTCGCCCGAACATTGATCACCGCCTGGTCTTGATCGGCGACTCGCTGCAATCCGCCCTTGGCACTCACAGAAATATCACCATAAATATCGCCACCAGCAGCAGCCGTGAACGACCAAGCCTGCTGCAACTGGACTGCGTCATCAGTAGTCACGAAAACTCCCTCACTGCCGCCCTTCACAGAGAGCGTTCCAGGCGTGCCATCCTCGTGAGCCGTTAGCGCAACCACCACCGGCTGACGAGGAGACCCAATGCCTCCGCTTGTCTCGATGTACAGCTCTTCTGCCTCGATACGACTGGCCTTAGCAACTTCAATGTTGCCCCCCGTGACCAGCCTTGTAATCCCGCCCGCGTTGTCAAGACTTCCCTCAACAACAATAGAGCCAACAGAAGAAACCTCGATCCTACCCTTCTCATTGCCGGTAAAGTCAATTGAGATCGGATTGTCTGCCCTGACGGTCATTTCCATCAGAATACCGACCTGATCTGGGAACGAATATTGCCACAGTGCTCTGCCTGGCTTACCGGGATATGGAGCAGTAAAACCGTAGTTTCCGTAACCGTAATCAATGGTGTAACCACTGGAACCGTACCCAGCATTGATTCTTTGAAAGAACGCCGGATCTCCCGGCAAGCCCTCAACCAGCCTGCCAATCGGCGATGGCTGCAATTCCAAATGAGGATAGCCCCAATCTTTGGCAAACTTTTGAAAAGATGGCCTAAGCATTGCGGGATTCCCCGCATCCATCAAACCATCAGCGTACGAGGACTCAAGGTTGCCGACGTACTCCCAGGGATTCCCCGATGTACCAACACGAAAGTCGCCGGACGTGAACTGCCAGTGACCAACCTGATATCCAGTGGAGCTACGAACGCTCGTCAGCGTTCGCTTAAGCGCCCCATACAAGTACCATTGCCAACGCAGATTTTCCTTCGGCTGATACGTGCTCGATCCCGAGGACTCTGCGATACGCCCACGCGCTATGATGGCGTCAGCTGTCTCGAAGTTCAGTCCCTGATAGGTTGCCGTTTTTTCCATCGCAGGATCATAGACGTAGATTACTTGAACCCCTTTGAGCGTATCGTTGATCTCAATTCTTGATGGTGCCTGACTGTCGCCCGCATTTGAGCCGGTATAGATGTCACTCAGCACAAACGGAAGCGGACTCTTATTATCGATTCGGACGTCACCCCGCCCCGTATTGACTTGAACATTCCCGATGGCGTTCGTACTCAGAATATCGCCATCAATTCGAATATAGCCACTATTCGCCGCAGCACTCACGGCACCGACGACGAAACGGTTCTCCTGTGCGTCGTATTGAACCCTGACTGGTGAATCACCAAGCTCGGACGTCAGCCCCGCAACCCGGACATCGACAAACCGTGGATAGGTGGGCGAGCTCTGGTACCAAAGGCGGTAAATATCGACGGACGCCTCATGCGAATATCCCTGCGCCTCATCAAACCAATGCACTCTCGGATTCGTAGGCAGCACTAACGACCAATTTGTTGGCGTGCCTGCTGTAATTTTGCTGTTTACATCGATCACCTGTCCGCTAATCTCGACACGGGCCCCACGAATAGCTGATTTTTCCTCTTCACCATCCGGCTGCAACATCGCAAAATCTGCCGGACTCTTGGCCTCAACGCTCTTTGTTGTATTGACGATTGGAACACGGGGATAATAGCCGACGCTATCCTGCATAATCGATGTGCCAATAGGACTCCACGCATTGGCCACACTTTCGGAGGTCCAGCTAGACGCCCCACCATAAGCCACTGCTGTCATTCCGCCGCCATACCAGACAACACTCCTGTTTGTTCCGTTGTTGGACGGGTGATTATAGGAGTAATGGACAAGCTCCCGATTCAGGGCGTCTGAGCCAGTAGCAAAGGGTTTCCAGATAGCGTTAACGGCATATGCGACGGCCCAGTCGCCATTCAAGGGTTTGACATCCGCTGGGTCTCCGCCTGGCCACAACATGTCGTTCGCCCAGTCAGAGTATGGCGAGCCTCCAAGGTGGGGTTGACCATCCGGAAGCGTAATGACCGCAGCACCGAACGGCACATTAATATCGACCTGCTGACCAAGCACACTGGCTGCCTGGAAATAAGAGCCACGCGCGCTAAAAATGCTAACCAAACCACCAAGATTTTGGATACCACCGGTAGAAGGTGCATCCGTAACAAGAAAGATGTTTGCACCATTGCCAAGATCGCCAACGACATCCTCATAGGTGCTCCGAATGCTGACCGCCCCACCAGATCCAGGATTGACCTCCGTAACCGACAACCCACCTTGCGCCTCTCCCAAGAATCGCACATGCCCACCCGACAGGTTCGGGATGCTGATATCTCGCACTATCAGATAATCAGGGCTTTCGTTGACAACTGTGATTGATGGGGAACCTGTCGCCGTAACACTGCCACTACCAGAAACTGACTCCCCATCGATAAAAACGTCACCGCCAGATGCGTACAGTTTCCCGAGGTCCCAGGCTCCGACAGCGGTCGATGACGAGCCACTGTTTATGGACTGCAGCTGCGTACTATCAAAATATTGAGATGCAAACTGCGCAGCGGCGAAATTCCTCAGCCAAGTCGGCGCAGCCAAGGAATCTTGTGACTGCGGAACACTCCCGAAGCTCGTGATGCCGTTAACGATGATCACGTCCGAAAACAGGCCGCCGACATTTCTGCTATCTAGGATTTTAATGTCAATTCGACTGAAGACCCCGGACTCAACGCTGCCATCTACGGTGATCGTGCTCGTGCCAGCAATGGATGTGTCGTCATTTTTCCCCTTGATGGGAATAAAAGCAGCACTTCCACGCGACGTGCCATCGGCGGACGGCAATCGGTCGCCTCGATCGGCGGATAACGTTGTGTTCTTGCCACTACGCACTCTGCTACCAAGCCCAATTGCAAGTGAAGCATTACTCTCAACGCTGGCAATCGCTTTTACAACTGGAATACCAACAACACCGGTGACATAGCCGTGTGCGATCGCCACTGGTGCAATCATTGTTTTAAACCGCCCTGCAGGCTCTGCGCCTGCAGCTAAAGCCACATCGCCAAACGCTTCGACCAAGACCCTCTCGCCAACGGTGACATTCTGCGTGGACGTTATCTCTGCTGTGGCATGGGCAGAGCCTACACCAGCCAAACCCCATGTACTGGACAAGCCCTCAGCAGTAACGGCCGCCGATGTGTATGTCCCAACTAGCACGTCACCCGTACTCTGCAGCTTTGCGTCGCTGCCAATCTCGACTGTGTTTGTTGTGGTGGCAATGACTTCAGACGAAACACCCGCTCCCCCAACGGCCGCACCGGTCTGCAGATCAACACGGTCTGCACCAGCCATATTTGTTGCTGCGGTAACGTAGAGCGATTGACTCTGCGGGCTTGAGGAATTGACGCCGAGCTGAGCCCCCTGGCTGATCTTGACCTTGCTCACCGATGTGATCCTGCTGTCACTTTTTGCCGATGAACCAGCCGCCACACCACCCCCAGCAGCACGCACCGCATATTCGTCATTTCTCATGCGGAAGAACTGATTCGTCGCCATGACTTCAAACACGCCAGACGCCTGAAATTTTGCATTGGCCGCCACCTCAGTCTCTGCGGCTGTGTTGGCGATGTAATCGGCGAAAGATCCACTGCCGCCAAAGAGTGATGCCGTCGTAGAATCCGCCGTCGCGGAATACCAACTCACGTGAGAGGCATCGAAGAGAATGTTTCCTGCAAAAAAGGTGCCCAGTGCCGGTTTAATTGTTGATTTTACTTTTGAATCATCGCTAGCCGCCGCTTCTGCTGCGTTTCCGGCAAACGTCCCGCCCGCACCCGCCACTGTACTCGCTTCATTTGTGTCCAATCCCGCCGCTCGAACGGCAAGACTACCTTCTCGCGTTTCCGCAGTAATTGCTCCCTCACCGAGTACGGCATCGACATCCACGTCGGAGTGAGCTTTTGAGAAATTAAAACCAAGCGCGAGCGAAGGGAGACCAACATCGCCGCCGGGCGCGACCGCCAAGCCGGTTGCAAATGCCTTCTGGTGCGTTGTGCTCACGGCAACGATCTCAACGTTACCATCCGGAAGCTTCACATTTGCTCCCGTAGTCGCAGAGACATTTCCTTCTGACTCAGCTAGGGCATCCGATCCGGTTGCACCGATAAGGCCGCCAGCACTTGCCGTGGCCTCAGCCTGGCTACTTAGCTTTAATGTGTTATTGGGAACCTCGCGAACCATCCGGCGGGCCTCTACCACCAAGGAGGAAGCTCCTATATCAGCATTGGCATGAATCTTGGCTTCGACATCTCCCTTGACAATTGCCTTCGCAATCGAAGCCCCGACACCAACAACTCCATATGACCCGCCAGTTGCGATTGCTTTTGCCCACGGCTCGAACACGGACGAAACACGAACCTCTCCCGAGGCCTGGATCGTGCCCCCGCCAAGCGATGCCTGTGCCGTTCTTGGAGCCTCGCCACCATCTGTGGCTTCGGGATCCCGTACCTCAGCCCGTGCGTCAGATCCATTTCCGGAAACTAATCCACCCGAGAGCGCCGTGGTTTCACTGGAAGGTGTCTGCACTGATAACGATGAAACGAGCACATTTCTCACCAAATCGATATCGCCAACCAATTCGGCCAGCGTCGATGTATTTGAGATTGTCTGGGCAAAGGACGTTCCGACACCAACAGCGCCGCCCGCCGACCCCCGGGATTTCGCGGATGGCGTCGCATGGCTTACCGCGATCACGTTGATATCTTGCCCTGCAGACAACTTGCCACCTGCAAATGCGGCTATCCCCCCGGAATGTTCAACTTTGGCGTCCCCACCACTACCGGCTACAACTCCGCCGGATGCCGCCTCAGCAATCGCTTGACCCCCAAGGTCTTTCGCCTCCTCCGGCCTCATGTACTCAGGGAGTGCATCTGTTGTAGCCGCAACAAAATCCCCTGCCTCATTCCTATCTGTGTTGTAGGTTGCGCTGACATAAATGCCTTCCTCACGACTCTTAACAAAGCCGCTCGTAACCGACGCATGAACCCTCGGATTAATCAGGGCGGCTCCAATTGACGCTGCCGCGGAGAAAGCACCAAAGGAGTTGCCTTCGGTGAGCACATCTCCCCAAGCCTTCGAATCTGCGAGCACTGCTACTGCCTGCCCTGCCTCAACAGCGGAATTTGCAAAACTTGCCTCCACCGTTGGTGTGATTGTCGCCTGAGATGTAGCACCAGCGGACGAAAATCCAATGCCGATGGATAGGGAGAGTGTCTCAACAACCGCAACGACAACCGACACATCCCTCGCCTCAACGGTAACTCCCGCCCCCGCATCGACCCGGCTATTCAGGATGTATGCACTAGTTTTTGTCAGCGTCGCCCCAACGCTGTTTGCACCGCCACCAGCGACTGAGTTGCCATTGCTGACTGCAACTGCTGCCGTTTGGGAACTTGCCGAAAGAAACGCTTCCTCGGAGGCATCGAGCGTAACGTCTCCGGCAACTGAATTAACTTCGGCGTTTTCTATGGAAGCCGTGATCGTGTTTTCAATATGGTTCTCGCCAAGTGCTACGCCTATCGCTATCGCAGACGCGATCGGGCCAAACGAGGCCGCAACGGCTGAAGCCCCGCCTACCGACGAGATTTTCGATGCATCACGCGCACGCAACGCGATGTCGCCACCCGCGGTAACAGCTGTCCCAAATATCAGGTCGGAACCTGGTGTAACTACATTACTGACTGCATAAGTTGAACCTATCGTCGAATGAACAATGGTTGCAATCTTGTTGCTAACGTCGACCCCCGCGCCACTCGCCGCTGCAGAAGCCGCACCAGCAGCAGCTGCAGCGGCAATCGACATAATCTCCGCATCGACAATCTGCTCTGTGACGGCCGCTAAATCAATTTCCCCCCCTGCTTCCACCGTCGAATCAATGATGCTAGCGCGAACGGCAGCTTCGTTTTTATTGCCATCAGCCTGATACCCGATATAGTTACGAGCCGTCGAGCTTCCAATTGCAAGCGATATTGCAGACTTTGATCCAACCGCTGCGGCTGCGGCCAGCGACCTAATTGTTGCATTGATAGCACTGCCGTTCTTTGCAGCAAGTGACAAGTTTCCTGCTGCCGTAACTGAACTACCCGCCACAACAGAATCGACTTTTGACAAGATCACATTTCTTGCATCCGCACCCGCGCCGCTCAGACTAATACCGTCAAAGGCACCGCCGCTTATAGAAGCACTTGCCGCCATGGCCGTTGCGCTAATCGCTGCTGTCTCGCTTGCTGAGATAGATATAGACCCCAGCGGAATCGCCTCCCAAATCGTGTCAGCGGAAAAGTCCTGCAAGTAAGGATTTAAATCCGCTGCGGCACCTTTATAGCGGTACGCAGAATTGACCGCACCAGCAGACAACTGCCATGCCTGAGTTGCCTCACCCGAATCTGGATCCAGAGTGGTCACCTGCTTCCAGGCAGCGCCAACTTTGATCCAGCGATCCGTGTCACCATAGTTTTCGAAGGCAAAATCAACCTCATCTGCTGCACCTCCAACGTATGCATAAACTGCACCCGGCTGTCCCCCGAGACGACTCCACCGTGTGGTATCTGCATAGTTCTCACTATTCAGCGCGATCTCACTCCCTGCATCGACCTGAAAGTTGCCTGCAGAGTCCTGAAGCAGATTTCCCTCCGCATCGCGGGCTAACTCAGCTGCAGGATCAGGAATTGGCGATGATAAATCGAAAACAGGGGCACCGAACTGATCGGTGACAATATCACCATTTTCATCACGCTCAAAGTCATAGACCACATCCCCATTGTCATCCAAGAGGGACGGCGGTGGGCTTAGATTCTGTTCTTTGCAACGGTAAAAGCCTGCAGCAACCCTGTTTCCATCAAAGGAATAGCCCTCTCTGACTTCCACGACACTTCCACGGACAACCAGCTCCATACCCATGCCTGAATTCAACGAAGTGGCGTCATAGAACTTGCTTAGCTCAACTCGCTCCCCAAAACTTATCCCCCCCTGCCAATCTGTCGATTGTGCAGTTGTCTTCAGATATCCAGCATCAACAAGAACTCTATCTCCGGGCTTGATCGTTGTCACTTCTGCAGACGTTGCCAAAAGTTTTGGCGTGGTGCTTATATCCGACGCACTGACTACGCCACTCTCTATCTTTGTGTTGATCGTGTTCTCAGAGAGCCCGACCCCGATTGATAATGTTGCCGCAGACCCGGCAACTGACGCCGCAAGTGATGCCGCACCAACCCAGGCGGTGATCTTCGAAAGGTCATCTGCCTTTGTCTCGATTTGCTGGGCATGAACAACCGTGTTGTAGGGCTCCGACCCTCCGGTCGCGATCTCGTCCCCAATTGTCGCCTCAATAGTATTACCGATTGTGTTGATCGCACTTGCACCAGCACCGCTTGCGGCTGCGCCCCCTAACATAGCACCAGCAACTGCCACCGACCCTGACACCACCACTGCACCAATTTCCTGGCGACCAGCAGCGTTCAAGCTGACCGTCCCACTGGATGAGACGCTTGAACTGCCTCGAAGCTGGGCTTTTATGCTGCTGTCAGTGGAAATGGTATTGCGAGCGTCCGCTGCTCCAATTGACAAGGCATTGGTACCAGCAGACAAGGAGGCTGCCAGCACCAAGGCATGAATGACCGAATCACTGCTGGCATCAAGCCTTACGTCACCAGCATTCTGCGCCTCCGTACCGAGGTAACTCGACTCGGCATACGCCTCAGTATCCGACGTGATTGTATTTCTAGATGATGCCCCAGCACCACTTACTGCTGCCGTACCCGACACCAAAGACGCAGCTGCCGACACTGCAGAAATCGTGCTACGACTAACCATTACGGATGCTTCATCCTCTGAGAGCACTAACGAAAGCACTTCTCCATCTGAGGCAACCAAACTCCACTTCTCGCCAGCAACAACCTCTGCCAGCCGAAGCTGTTGTGCGTCAGTATCTTCAGCAAGCGTGATTCCCCTCTGCAATAAAAGAGCTCGTAACGCCGCAAGGATAGCAGCGTCGTTTACTCGATCATCCTCTTTGCCTGCCTCGTCTGTGTCTTCCTTTGTCGCATCGTCAAGATCTGCGACTGTGAGGCTATCGCCGAGAACTACGCTGCCCAAATTGTCGCCCATTGTCCTTGCGCGAATGGTAATTCCGCCATTCCTCGTGATCACACCCTCGTCACAATTTTTGATGTGGGCGTCAACGGCATTACTGACAACGTTTTCCGCAAGTGAAACACCTACCGAGATGCCGGCTCCGCCAGCACTGACCAATGAAGCTGCGGCAGCAACGGCCTGAATTGAGGATGAATCGGTCGCCGTCACAGCCACAGACCCGGCAGAAATTCCATCTTCGTCGGCCACATCGCCATCGCCGTCAATAGCCGCGGTCACGATCGTATTCACCCTGTTCTCTGCATTGACACCGGCGCCACTTGCACCGAAACTTCCACCAACGGCTATCGCGCCAGCATAGACAAGTGAATCGATCTTTTGCTGTCCCGTCGCCTCTACGGTAATCGCATCAGCCGCATGAACACTCGTCTCAATGACTTGAGCCTGAATCTCTGCCGGACGTTCTGCAATATTCACTAATTCCCAGAGACTTGTGTCGTACCAAGTCTGCTGGTCGAGGTTGATGGGCTGTGCACCATCAAGAGTGAGATCGCCGTCAGTGACATCATCACCTATAAACTCGTAGACATCCCCTTCGTGCGGCCCGGACATGACACGCACGCGCTTCCCACGCCGAAGCGTCGCGGGGCGATCTGTTGACGAATAGTCGGCGAGCGTAGTTACCCCCTTAGGGTCCCAGCCGATGAAGTTTCTGGCCAGTGCCACACCAATGCCAACCGCAACACCCGCACTAACGGAAGCGGAAACAGCCCCTACCTCCGCATCAACCAACGAGGTACTCTGCGCGGAGACGGTTACCGAGCTCACCTTCTGTAGGTCACTGCCTATTGCCGCATTTCGGATGATGGCATTTGTCTTTGTATTGATGATGTTTGATGCGTCAGTGCCGCCGCCGGAAATCGCGAGTGTTGTCGCCCCTGACACGGCCACCGAAACTGCAAAGGACGAGATTGTCGTATTGTCTTTTGCTGTCACTTCAACCGGCCCAGTCGTCGCGATCTTCACGGTCGAGACTGAAGCGGTTGTTTCTGTTGCAACCGAGTTCTGTGCGAGTGAAATTCCCAGCGAAAACGCACCCCCGAACCCCCCAACCGCAATTGCGACTGACACTGCATCTGCTATTTACGAGGTTTTTGATTGGTCCAAGGGACATAACGAAACAGAACCACCCGTAATGGCATCCGGTG
>JAYQOK010000066.1:14832-17611 GCA_038144795.1 Candidatus Kuenenia sp.
ACACTGCATCTGCTATTGACGAGATTTTTGATTCGTCAACGGCACTTACAGAAACAGAACTCGCCGTAATGTCATCCTGTGAACCCGTTATCCCGGCGGACACGTGATTGCCAATGCGATTGACTGAATACACACCGCTACCGCTGGCAGACAAGCTGGCGGCACCGCTATACGTGGCGGCGACAGATCCCGCAAGCACGAAGGAATCGATGAAATTCTGGGCAGTTGCCAGAACCTGAAGATTGCCTGACGCCGTGATGCTGCTGTTTCGAACGTCGGCAAAAACCCCCACGCCCGCCACAGACGCCCCCGCCTGGTCGTAACCGATAAAGTTCCTCGCAATTGAGACACCCAGTGACCCTGCCATCGCGGCTTCTTCTCCAACCCCACTCGCAACTGACCAAGATGACACCGAAGCAATAATCGACGACGCATCTTTTGCAATGACAGAGACATTTTGCACCTTCTCAACGTCACTGTTCTCGAGTGTGGCCTTCGTAGAACTAAGAATAACGTTTGTTGCAATCGCGCCAGCACCACTTACAGCGCCGCCAAACTTGCCTCCAAACGCTCCCGACAATGATGCGGAAACCGCTGTCGCGATGATCGACCCATCGCACAACTCCCACAAGCGACTATTGGAGTAGTCGTCCGTGGACAGCGTGCGGATGTCGGGCGTTACGGCCCGCCACAATGCGGTATCAAGATAATTCTGCTCCGTCAGCCTCCCGGTTGCCGAACCAGCAACTGTTCCATCGGCGCCGACCCATTCATAGAGAGTGCCAGCACTGCCTTTTTGAGAATCATAGCCTTCACTAACAAGGACCGTTGTCCCTCTCTCAAACGAATCGCCTTCCTCTTTCTTGACCAGCTCTACCTGATATTCCGCCGTCTCGTTTGTCCCCAGCCCATACGATGACGTATAGTCCGCCGTGAATCCTCGATAGCGATAGGTCCGGCCGGCTTTCCCGCCACCCTCATAGTCGTCTGCAAGGAGTACCGTGCTACCGACACTAAGTTCTGTTTCACCAGCCTCGGTTGTATAGTCGGCCGCAGCCTGTTCGCCCCCGAGTGTCTCTGCACGAATTGTCAGGTCGCCCGTCGCGTTAAGTTTCTCTATGTCCGTTACTGCAGCACGTACTGTATTCGCGACTTCATTGAAGGCGGATGTAATACCGATCGATAGAGAAAACGCCAACTGATTCGAGGCTGCTCCCGCAATTGTTGCACCAACGGCATCTGACGCGATTCGAGAACTGTCAGTGGCCTTTACGGCAATAGACGCAGCGGTAATTGTCGTCGTAGCGTCAACGCGTTCGTCGCCATCAATGAGGGCTGTGACGTCTGAGCGGACGCGATTTTCAACCACGACACCCGTGCCACTCAGGCCAACTTGAAGCCCCTTGCCAATAGTCAAGGCGACTGAGCCAGCGACTGTAGACGATTCTATGGAACCTGCCGTGGTAGCTTGAACAGAAACCGCACCCGCCGCCTCAACAGAAGAATTTTTGACAGTAGCTTCAACCGCTACTGCATCTTCCGCATCACCAGGAAGAACCAGTTGCCACTGCAGTGGGTCGCCGAAGTCTTCACCTAAAAGGCTACTAAGCCGTTCTACACGCCACTCACTACTAAGCGGTTGCCCCAAATCGACATCGACACCATCCTCACCTTCCCACACATAAATAGCCCCCCCGACGCTCAC
This sequence comes from Candidatus Kuenenia sp., assembly GCA_038144795.1. Classification (GTDB taxonomy): domain Bacteria; phylum Planctomycetota; class Planctomycetia; order Pirellulales; family UBA1268; genus CACORA01. The sequence goes on from JAYQOK010000066.1 coordinate 16,538, forward strand.
TCTTGTCTTCTTCGTACGATCGTTCTGCAGTGTCTGAATTCCGTCACTCGCTTGATAATCAAACAGCGTTTTTGTTTCTCCGATATATCGGTAGGTGTCACCGACCCGGACGCCCTCTTCTACAGAAACGGTGGTTCCTTCCGACACCGTTTGAACTTCGTCGGCCGTTGTCTTGTCTGGTACGATGTCCAAGGAATACGGATCCCAGCCGATGAAGTTCCGTGCAACTGAGTACCCCAGCGAAGCGCCAACACCAGCCTGTCCGTTGCCGCCAGCCAGAGCTGCAGAGAAGGCGACAACCTCAGATACAATCGTAGAGTCACTTGCTGCATGCACCGTCACCCCGCCCGCTGACTTTATCGTATGTACTGCCGGCAGAGCCTCCCCGCCGTCGTCAATAAGCGATTTGGTCTCACTCAGGATAATATTGCGGGAGGAAGCCCCAGCGCCGCTCACAGCGATGCTCGTGCCGTTTCCTCCACTCAGTGCAGCCGATGCCGCAAAAACAATGGAGTCAATTACAGATTTCGTCGCAGCATCAACTACGAGGTCTCCGCTGGTCGTCTCAACCATGCTAGTGCGATGGATAGAAGCCGCGACATTGTTTCCAATGTGATTTTGTGAAAGTGACACCCCAACCGACACGGCAGTCGAACTCTTTCCGCCAAACTGCGCCGCTATCGTGACTGCACCAGCGAGCGCGTTGACACGCGAATAGTCATAGGCAGCGACGGTCAGTGAATCGGCCCTGACACCGCTTTGGGAACCACCACCCAAACCATCGCCATCAAGAAACGATTGTATGTTTGTCGCAATCTTATTGATTGCTGAAACACCCGCTCCGCTCAACGCGACTCCACCGGACGACTTGCCTGCCGAAGCTATTCCCACTGATCCGGCAAATACGAGTGCATCAATCATCGAGGTGCTTGTTGCCGTCACCCGCAAACCGCCGCCCGCATTGATGCTGCTATCACGAGAAAAAGCCTGAATTTCAGCCGGACTACGATTTCCATCAGTATCCCAGCCGATTAGGTTTTCGGCCATTGCGACACCAATTGATACACCCAGGGC
>JAYQOK010000067.1:0-17286 GCA_038144795.1 Candidatus Kuenenia sp.
CGGCCGCTCCCCCGGGCGCGACATGCTGGTGTGGGGCGCGGGGCTGATTGCTCAGCCCTTTTTCAGGCCGCCCTTTGATCAGCCCTTGTAGAAGGGATGGGCCGCCTTATCCTTCGCCGCCACCATCTCATCGGCCGTCGGCTTGCCGCCCATCGCGTTGGCGATCGCCTCCATGGTGGCCTTGTAATTGTACTCGTAAATCTTCCTGTCAGCCTCGGCAAGCCAGTGGATGAACACACCACACACAACGACGAGGTTTTCGGCATCGCTCTTAGGAATGACCCCAGCCGCAACGCTGTCGGCGACAGCCTTGGCGACAGCCGCCTGAGCAGGGCCAAACATCTGCACCGCCTGCTTGGCGCCCTTGATGGTCACTTTCGTGATCATCACGGTCGCCGGCTTCACAGCGACGTTGGGCGCGAGCACGGCCAAAAGGTTGGAGTGGCCTTCGCTCTGACGAGCCAGCGCATTGGCGAATGCCACGCCGACCGGGCCATCCTTGCTGCCGATCAAGAGATCGATATGAGCCACTTCGTTGCCGTCACCGACCAGCGCTTCGCCAATAAACATCGACATATTCTCTGTTCCTCCGAAAAATAAGATCTGATCTACAGGATCGACAGGATACCATTCGTGGATGGACCATCAAGGCTCCGAGATCCTTGGCCCGGTAGACCGATTGATTGTTGTTGGCGCGAGCGCGCGGGCGTTGGCTGAGTCGGCAACAACGGCCGGCAGAGAGGTGTATGCAGCCGACCTCTTCAACGATGCGGATCTCCGTGCCGTTGCCGCCCAATCAATCCGCATCAGTTTCCAGCACTATCCATATTCCTTGCTGGCGGCCGTCCGGACATTTCCGAAAGCCCCCTGGGCGTACACCGGTGCGATGGAAAACCATCCTGCGTGTATCGATGACCTTGCCGCCGCCAATCTGCTCGCGGGAAACGCCGGAGCAGTGGTCCGCGCCGTTCGCGATCCATTTCTGCTGGAAGCAAAGGCCCGGGCTGCTGGGTTTTTATTTCCCAAGACGCGTCTCTCCCCCACTGACCTACCGCGGGATGGTACGTGGCTGATCAAGCCGCTGGCCAGCGCGTCCGGACGGGCCGTGTACCCCTGGATTCCGACAACCCCACACCCTCGGCAGGAAGGCATGATCTGGCAACAGCGAGTAACCGGTCATCCCCATGCTGCATCCTTCATCATCACATCCCAGGATGTTCACCTTCTGGGCATGTCGCGACAATTGATCGGAGAGCCGTGGTCTTTTGGTGGACCGTACGCCTACGGTGGATCGATCACCCTTCCCGCTGTGGAAACGCCGTCTCGACTCGCAGCCACAGCGCTTGCGATCGGCAGAATGCTCGCTGAACAGTTCCACCTCATCGGCGCGGTTGGTGTCGACTTGATCGTTGATGGCAAGGGCCGGCCATGGATCATCGAAGTCAATCCCCGCGTCACTGCGTCGATGGAGTTGCATGAACGATCCACCGGTGTCTCGCTGGCGGCCGCTCACCTGGAAGCTTGTGGCATACCCCACCACAGCGCGGCCCGGATCTTGTCGCGTGGTGATGGAAAAGTCTGGGCAAAGGCAGTGCTGCACACGTCCGCTTCACTGCCGATCACGATCGAGCAGGTCGCCAGTTGGCAAGCCACTGCGCTGGCATGGACTGAGGCCGATGGTGGTCGCTCGGCGATCGCAGACATCCCCAGCGCCGGTCAGACCCTCTCCCCACGGGCTCCAGTGCTCACCGTCTTCGCTAGCGGGGCGTCCACCCAAGCCGCGCTGGCTGCGCTTCGCAGGAGAGCCGCCACGCTGGCGGCCTCATGGCCGCGGACCGTCAGCCAGCCATCCGCCGCGGCATCGCCGCCGCCGCCTCATGCCACGAGTACTGCATGAGATAGGCGTCTTCAGTCGTGTCTTGGTAAAAGTCCTTGAGCACCGAGGTGGCCCGGAAGTTCAGTGACCGAAAGAAGAGTTGCGCCGAAAGATTCGTTTCCCGGACCTCGAGTGCGATCTGATGCCGTCGCTCTGGGGTCAGCTTACCAACCAACTTCTCCATCATCAGTGTGCCGATGCCCAGCCGCCGATGGGATCGAGCCACAGCAAAGTTGAGGACGTGCAATCGCGTGCGGTGAAGTTCGTAGATCATGAAGGCCACGACAGAGTCGGCGATCTCGGCCACCATGCCGATGCAGTTTCGCTGCCGCAGGCAGCGGGTAAAATCCTCGGTACTCCAGGGAAATTCGAAGGCCTGCTGCTCAATCTCGAGCACTTCCGCCATATCACGACGGATCATCCATCGCACGTGAATGCCGCTGTCAGGAGGGGTGTCAGGCGTCACGATTGCTGCACTCCACACAGTGGGTTTGGGGCTCGACCCGAAAACGGTCGAACCCATGGGAGCCGCTGACGGTAGCAACGCACATGAAATCCGCCAAGACGTTTCAGAGGGTGGATGCGGCGGTTTTTGCGCTGGAAGCACCCTTGACGCTTCGATCTTTGACTCCTACCCTCCCCCACCTTCGGCACGCAGGAATCGTGCCGCACCTCCTCCGCAAACGGGTTCGATGGCAACGTCCTACCACAGCAATTGGTTTCTGCACTGCGGGAAGCATGTCTGGCTAGTCCTCTCGTGTGTCATCCTGTTCGTTGGCTGCGCCGGGCCCGCTATCCGTAGCCAGAGTCCGGAGGTGGAAGCCCTGCTCAACATCGAGGCTGAAACAAAACTCATCAGTGATTACACCATTCCGTGGGGTATGAATCCGCAACGGATCGAACGGGCGGCTCTCGTAACCGGGCTGGCGGGCACTGGTAGTGACCCGCCCCCAAATGCACGGCGGCAGGCTTTGCTGTCGGACATGCAAGCTCGCGGAGTCATTCAGCCCAACACGCTACTCGCCTCGCCAGCCACATCGTTGGTATGGGTTCACGGCTACCTTCCGCCAGGCGTCCACAAGGGCGATCGCTTCGACGTTGCTGTCGAAGTGCCTCACGACTGTGATACGGCAAGCCTCAATGGGGGCTGGCTCATGGAGACACGACTTGCTGAAATGGCGGTGCTCGGCAGCAGAATTCGTGACGGACATGTACTGGCAGTCGTTGAGGGCTCCTTGCTTGTTGATCCGGTATCAAGCGGTACGCTCGACTCAAAATCGAAGATTCGAGCGATCGTCCCGGGGGGTGGGGTATCTCTGACCTCCCGGTCTATTGGCCTGATTCTCCAGCCGGAACATCGCTCAGTGGCACTCTCCAAGCGGATTGGGGACGCCATCAACGGCCGCTTTCACACCGTCATTCGCGGCTCAAAGCAGGGCGTTGCCACACCTAAGACCGATCGCTTTATCGAACTCGAAATCCCAACCACCTACCGACACAACTTAACTCGCTACATCCGCGTTCTCGGCGCGGTTGCCGTCACTGAGCCAACGAATGGATTCCACGCTCGTCTCGATTTGCTGCGGCGCCAACTCGCCGACCCGGTCACGGCATCGACAGCAGCTCTCCGGCTGGAGGCAATTGGGAAGGATGGCATCCCGGCACTCAAGAATGGACTCGAGTCAAATGACGCCGAAGTGCGGTTCGCTGCGGCCGAGTCGCTCGCCTACCTGGGCGAATCGGTGGCCGCGGAGCATCTGGCCGATGCCGCCGCCAATCTTCGCAGTGCCCGCCCGGCTGCGCTGTCGGCCTTGCGAGTCATTGACGATGCCAATGGCATCGATGCCCTGCAGTCGCTGCTTTCGAGTTCCAGTGCCGAAACCCGTTACGGCGCCTTCCGCGCCCTATGGATGATGGATTCGCCCATCCCACTGGTCCGTGGCGAGCAGCTGGGAAGTGCCTGTGGCTTCCACGTGCTCAATGTCGCTGGGCCAACGCTCATCCACGCCACCCGTTCCCACCACCCTGAAATCGTCCTGTTCGGTACCGAGCATCCTTTGAACAATGGGATGCGGGTCGAGGCCGGGCCGGCCATTGTGGTCGTGATCGATGGCAACATCGCGACCTGCAGCCGCTTCGAAGCGGATGTGCCTGACAAAGTGATCGATACGAAAGCAGACGCTGAGTCGGTGCTGCGGGCCCTGGCCCAGCTCGAAGCAACCTATCCCGATATGATCCAATTCCTCCAGCAGGCAACGGCCCAGCGGGCCCTTGCGACCAGGCTGGCTTTCGACGCCCTGCCGCAAGCCAACGATGGGCGGGGCTCACTCCATGAGGAAATCTCGATCCGTGACCGGAGCATCCCGGCCGACGCCCCGGTCGATGCCGCCTTCTCGGGCGAGTCGGACACGGACGAGTCGTCATGATCAGGCTAAAAGCTCTCGATCTGGTCGGATTCAAGAGCTTTGCCGACCGCACGCGGTTTGAATTTCCCGACGGCATCACGGTCGTCGTCGGCCCCAACGGATCAGGCAAGTCAAACGTCGTCGATGCCATCAAATGGGTGCTTGGCGAGCAATCGATGCGGAGCCTGCGGGGCCGCAACGCCACCGATGTGATTTTTGCTGGCTCCGCCAGCCGGAAGCCACTCAATGTCGCGGAAGTGGCGTTGATCTTTGACAACTCCGTCCGCGAGTTGCCGGTTGATTCAGACGAGGTCCAGATCGCCCGCCGCGTCTATCGCAGCGGGGAAAGCGAATACCTTGTCAACGGAGAGATCTCCCGCCTTCGCGACATTCGGGAACTCTTCTCGGGCACCGGCGCCGCCACCGAGGCTTACAGCGTCATCGAGCAGGGGCGGGTCGACGCGCTCCTGGTCGCCTCAGGCCGGGATCGCCGCATTGTCTTCGAAGAGGCGGCCGGCATCACCCGGTTTCGTGCCCGGCGGGCCGAGGCTCTCCGCCGCCTGGAACGGACCGAGCAAAACCGGCAGCGGCTCGCCGATATTGTTAGCGAAGTGAGCGGGCGGCTGGAGACGGTCACCCTGCAGGCCAAGCGGGCGCGGCGCTGGCGGACAATGACCGACACGCTCAGGGGCTTCCGCGTGGCGGCAGCCACACAGGATCTCGCCACCGTCGACGTCACGATCACCGCCGTCGCCACCGCCATCAAGGAGGCCCGCGAACTCCATCTGGCCACCGAAGCACGGGCCGCAACCGCGTCGACCCGGATCGACGAACTCTCTGCCCACGAGCGCGAGCTTCTGCCCCAGCTCGCAGCACAGCAAGACACCACCACGCACAAGTGTGAGTGGGCCGCCGCTGCTGCGGCACGGCTTGGACTACTCCAGTCGCGGCATCGCGAAGTCACCGATGAGATCACGCGTAGCGAGGCCGACCTGCAAGCGGCGCGGCATGACACCCTAGCCGTCAATGCAAAGATCGATGCCGCCCGCCTGGTGCTCGATGCTCTGCTCGCCGAGGCCGACCAGATTGCCACGCTTGTGGAACGCCAGGAAGAAGCTGTGGTCGGTACCCACAAGGATGCTACGGTGTTGCGGCGTCAACTCGATGAGCGAGCGGACACACTCGCTGCACTCCATCAAGCGCGGATCGAGAGCCAGACAGCCTCCGACCAGGCAGCAGGCCGCCTGGCGGAGGCAGGCCGCGGAATGGAGGCCTGGCGATCCCGCATCGACTCAGCCCGCAGCCACTTGGCGCGGGGCCAGGAGGCGGCTGCGACATGGGAGGGCAATCTTGCCACGCTCACTCGGGGCCTGGACCGCATCACGCACGATGTGGAGACCCTGGATGCGAAGCAGCGGCAGTTGGCGACCACCCTCGAAACAGCCTGGCAGTCACTCGCCTCCGGGAAAGCAAAGCTCGAAGCCTGCGGCGAGCGTCGGGCTGTACTCGCCGAAATGATCGATCGCCACGAGGGCCTGTCGGACGCTGCACGACAGTTGCTCGATGCCGGTGGGGAAATTCCAGGCCTCACCGGCACGGTGGCTGACCTCGTCGTTGCCGATGAGCCTTGGGCGACGCTTGTCGATCTCGCCTTAGGGATTCATGCCCAAAGCCTCGTGGTCGAGTCGCTTGATTCACTCTTCACGGGCACGACCCCCTGGGCCGATAACGCCAAAATCAGCGCGGCGCTTGCTGCTGGTGGCCGCGTTGCTTTCACTGCCCCCACAGCGGTTCGTGAGCCGCCGGAGTTCGAACCGACCGGCCCTGACATCGTTGGCCGTCTTGACCGCCTCATTGCCACGACTGCAGCGGGCCACGACACCGTGGAGGACACACTCCGCCGCAAGCTGCTGGGGAGAATCTGGGTGGTGGAGTCGCTCGACCATGCTTCTACGCTGGCTGCCACGGCCCCCGAAGGCATCGTCTTCATCACCCGCGCTGGCGCCAGCCTGTCAAGTGGTGGAACCTTCGAACTCGGTTCGCTGGGCAGTGGCCTCGCCCTCGTTTCCCGCCGCAGTGAATGGCGGGCAATCGACGACCGCCATCATGAGCTGACCGCCGCCGTTGACAAGCAGGAGGAGACAATCGAATCGTTGCAGGCGGAAGCAGCCGACATTCAGCAGCAGATTCGCCACGCCCTTGTCCGCAGGCAGCAGGCGGGCGAGCAGATCGCCGCATCCCGCGCCGAGCTCGGCCGCGCCCACCGTGAACAGGAGGCAGCCCATGTCGCCCTGGCCGCGGCGGAGGCCGGCCTTCACAACGCCGAGCGGGAAGCAGTTGAGCTCGCCCAGGCCCGCGAAACGGCGGCCGCTGCCCTCGCTGAACACGACGAGCGGATCCATGAGGCGCAGGCCGCGGTCACAGCTGCCCGTGCCGCACTCGATGGCCTCGACCGCAGCCGCAACGAAGTGGCCGAAACAATCCAGGGGCTCAAGGCGGACCGTGCGGCCTGCGAAGCCCGCATCGCTGAGGCCCGCAGCGCCGTGGAGGCGACGATCGGTGCGGCAGCCATTCGCCGAGCCGACGTCGAGGCCGCCGCCCGCCGTCGTACGGCAGCGGAGGGTCGACTGCGGACGGTAGAGCTCGACTTGCTCACGGCAACCGCAGCCCACGCCGAACTGATGGTCTCCGCCGAGCAGGCCCGCGATGCCCTCGCGACGATCACAGCCGACCGTGTCGCGGTGGCCGCCGCCATCGACGCCGAGGATGCCGAGATCACCCGTGCCCGCGCCGACCTCGCCGCCCTGAGCGAGCGGATCCACCGACTCGACCTCGAAGCAGGGGAAGCCCGGCATACTCGCAGCCGGATCATTGAGCGGATTCGTGATGACTACGACATTGTGATCGAGGGAGAAACGCTGCTCGAACCTGTCACCGACGCCGACGGCGTGGTAATCGAAATCCCTGCGGACCGCAGCGAGCTCGACCAGCGGATCGAGGAACTCCGCCGCAAACTCGCCTCGATGACAACTGTCAACATGGAAGCGCTCGCTGAAGCCGACGCGCTCACCGAGCGGCTGAAGACGTTGGAAACGCAACTCACTGATGTCACCGACGGCAAGCAGGCGATTGAACAATTGATCGCCCGAATTGACGACGAAAGCCGGCGACTGCTCGGTGAGACCATCGAAACCGTCCGTGGCCATTTCCGGGAACTTTTTGAGCGGGTGTTCGGCGGGGGGCAGGCCGACATCGTTCTCGATCCGGACGTCGACCTCCTCGAGACGTCGGTGGAAATCGTGGCCCGGCCGCCCGGGAAGGAGCCCCGAAGCATTTCACTCCTTTCTGGCGGGGAAAAAACTATGACCTGTGTCGCCCTTCTGTTGGCGATCTTCCGCTCCCGGCCAAGTCCGTTCTGCGTGCTCGATGAGGTTGATGCCGCTCTCGATGAGGCGAACGTCGACCGGTTCGTCGGTGTCCTCCGAGACTTTCTCTGCTCGACCCAATTCATCGTGGTCACGCATTCGAAAAAGACAATGGCAGCCGGCACGACCCTCTATGGCGTCACGATGGAAGAGTCGGGCGTATCAAAACGGGTCTCGGTGCAGTTCGAGACAGCCGCTTCGGCGGCTGCAAAAAACCGCGCGAAAGCAGCATGAAACCCCCCTTTGAAGCCAGTGCGGATGATCCGCTGGCCTGTCCCCGACAGGCCGTTCATGCGGTGCCACCGTCGCCTTCGCAAAGAACGGCTCAAGTCTCACGACAGGATCTTTCGATCTACATCCTTGGTTAGACATGCCGTCGCGACGACCGGTGCCCAAGCCGGGCGGTGCGACGGGATGGAGCAGGGGGGATACCTGCGAGCCGTCGATCGTGGCTGCCGTGTCGCAATGGCACGACTGTCCATGAGTCGTTCTCACATGCCCCCCGGCTCTCATGGCGACCTTCACGGGGCGCGCTGACGCGGCCGTTCCCTTGAATCGATATGCCGCGTCAATGGGGGGCTGGATTCCACTGCTCGCATCCGTGCGGCGGGGACTGGCCACGGACAATTCCGGATACGAATGATCCACATGGAGTCCACGCGATGAAGGTTTTTACCACTGGCCAGGTCGCCAAGATCTGTAAGGTCGCCCCACGAACCGTGAGCAAATGGTTCGATTCGGGCAGGCTCAAGGGCTACCGCATTCCCGGTTCACAGGATCGCCGCATCCCGCGGGAATACCTGATCAAGTTCCTCAAAGAGCACGGCATGCCGTTGGGTGATCTTGAGGATGAAGCCATGGCAAAGGTGCTGCTTGTCGGCCAGGACCAGGTCCTGATCGAGAATCTGAAGCGGCAACTACCGGTCGACAAGTCGTTCAAAATCCAGGTTGCCGCCAGTGGCTTCGAGGCCGGCATCCAGGCCGAGAGCTTCCACCCCGACTGCATCGTGGTGGACTACTCGATCGGCCGCATCGATGCCCAGCAGATCTGTCAGAACCTCCGCCGCAACGCCGAGTATGCCGAGACGATCGTGATCGCTCTGCTGCCCGACGACGGCTCGCAGATCACGATTGACCGGGCCCACGTCAATGAGGTCTTCAAGAAGCCCTTTGACGCCGCCCTCCTTGCCGAGCGTCTGCGGACGCTGATCGGGGCCCGCAAGGAACTGGTATAAGCGGGTCTTCACCGGAACGTCCACACCCATGAGGCCGCGGGTCGATGTGAGCAACAGACACAACGGCCCGCGGCGGCGTTACGTCCGCGGGGCCCACCATGGCCCCCCCGGGCATGCCCACCACCGGTCGGAAGGGGGCGTCGCCTCTAGCGACGCCGTCAAAGGCTGTGCCGCGAAGGCTCACCTTTGGTCATCCATGGCTGCTATGATGCGGCGGCATGAACGACTCACCCCATGGCGTTCGTATGATCGATGTCGGCGGGAAGCCGGTGACGGTCCGCACCGCGCGGGCCACAGGACGGCTTCGTGCACGGCCGGAAACGATTCAGCGGATCCAGGACGGCAGCCTCGAGAAGGGCGAGGCCGTCGCCACCGCCCGGATCGCCGGCATCATGGCCGCCAAACAGACCACCGGGATCATTCCCCTCTGCCATCCCCTGCCGCTTGATTCGGTAACTGTCACGATCAGCTTCGACGACCCAGCCGCCGTGTCGATCGAGGCAATCGTCCGCGCCACCGCCCGCACCGGTGTCGAAATGGAGGCGCTCGTCGCCGTGACCGCCGCCACCCTCACGCTCTACGACATGTCCAAATCGATCGACCCCGGCATGTCGATCGAAGCCGTCCAGCTTGAAGAAAAAACCGGCGGCATCCACGGCGACTACCGGCGTGGTCAAGCCTAGCGACAGGCGGAAGCAGCCGGCGAGGTGGCACGGGCAACAACGAGCCCGCGTTACACCCCGCGAGATGCCTCCGCAAGAATCGGCTCGAGTTCTTCGACGAAGTCGCGGATATCCTTAAACTCCCGATAGACGCTCGCAAACCGCACGAAGGCGACTTGATCGAGCCCCCGCAGCAACTCCATCACCCGCTCACCCAACACGCGGCTGGGCACCTCCGTCTCATATGTGCCGTAGAGTTCACTCTCCAACGCCGACACGGCGATCTCGATCTGGTCGCCAGTGATCGGCCGCTTCCAGCAGGCCTTGGCCAGGCCCCGCTTGATCTTCTCCCGCTCGAAGGGCTCACGATCGCCCCCCTTCTTCACCACCGAGAGCATCTGCCGTTCTACCCGCTCATACGTCGTAAACCGCTTTTTGCAGTTGAGGCATTCACGCCGACGCCGAATCGAGGCGCCGTCATCGCCGGCCCGCGAATCGATCACCCGATCATTGTCGACTCGGCAAAACGGGCACCGCATGGATGAAAGTCCTCAGAGGAGTCGAAATCCTAAGAGCCCCCGGGCAGGATCGACAAGGGCGACTCCGTCCGCGGTCAAGAATCCAAAGTCGCCCCGTCCGCGGGCTTGGCCGGCCGGGCCAATTTCCAGTCCCGCCGCTGCCGCGAGCTGGGAATGTTCATCGCCTTGCGATACTTCGTGACCGTCCGCCGAGTCACCGTGATGCCCCTCTTCGCGAGTTCGGCGACGAGGGCATCGTCGCAATAGGGATCGTCTTTTGGCTCCCCGTCGACGATCTCCTGGAGCTTCATCCGCACCGCGTCCCAGGCCACCTCGTCGCCGTCGGCGCTCACGGTGCCCCCCACGAAAAACCGCCGCAGCGGGTAGAGCCCGCGGGGGGTCTGCAGCCATTTGTCATCCACTGCCCGGCTGACTGTCGTCACATGCATGCCGATCCGATCGGCGATCTGCTGCATCTTGAGCGGCTCGATCGCCTCCGGCCCCTCGGTAAGAAAGGCCGTCTGATGATCGACGATCGCCTGGGCTGTCTTAAGGAGTGTGCTCCGCCGTTGTTCGATCGCCTCGATCAGCCACTGGGCGGCGTTGATCTTCCGCTTGATGTAATCGCGGGTGGCGGGATCGGTCTCTGGGCTGGAGAGCATCTCCCGGTAGAGCGGACTGATCCTGAGATTGGGCAGGTCGATCTCCTCCAGCCGCACCTTCCATGAGGCGTTGGCCTGCTGGTCGACGTAGACATCGGGCTTCACGGTGGGCACAAACGGCATCTGAAACGCCGCACCCGGCTTGGGCTGGAGCCCGTGCAGCCCCTCCCGCAGCTGCTCGATCTCCTCGATCGAGTAGCCGGTTTTCTTCTCGATAAGGGGCAGCCGGTTGGCGGCGAGGTCTTCGAGATGATCGGAGACGATCCGCCGCAGTTCCCGGGCGTGGGGCGTATCCTCTGTAATCTGAAGGAGCAGGCATTCCTTGAGATCGCGGCCACCCACGCCGGGTGGATCCATGCTCTGCACTAATGCCAGTGCCTGCTCGAGGTGAGCCAGTTGCCCGGACGGCCCGTCGGGGTCGACCAATTCGGCCAGCGGCATCGGCAGGTATCCGTTGGCATCGAGGTTGTAGATCACCTTGTCGGCCGCCATCCGTTCCGGGTCGGTAAGCTCGTAATTTGAAAGTTGGTCATGCAAATGATCGGAGAGTGTCTCTGGCCGCTCTTCCATGTTGGCCATCGCATCCAGATAGCGGTCGGCCGATTCCTCGATGCGACCCGCCGACGGTCGGCTGCGGTCGTCGTCGGAGTCGGGGTATTCGCTGGCCCAGTCATAGGTCCGCTCGAAGTCGGCCTGGTTGGCATGCTCCTGATCAACGATGAGGGGCTTTTCGTCGACGGTCTTGTTGAGCGTGGCCGATGCCGGCTCCTCCACAGCCCCCGGCTCACTGCCGGCTGCCTCGGCCTCCGGCTCGACCACCTCGAGCGTCTCGTTGTTTTGAATCTCCTGCTCGATCCGCTCCTCGAGCGCCATCGCGGGCAGTTGCAGGATCTCCATCGACTGGATCATGCGCGGCGCAAGCACCTGCTTCTGCGCCATCCGCATTTCCTGGCCGAGTGACATCCGCATGATCAACGCTTCCTAGCACGGTGCCGGCGGCTCCTACCGGCACGCTCAAGGATACCGTGCCGTGGCGATCAGGGTCAGAGCTTTTGCCGGCCACTCAGGGCGTCGGCCAGCATGTCGCGGTTGGCCTGCTCGAGCGAGGCACCCACGGTGAGCCCGCGAGCCAGCCGGGAGAGCGCCACGGGCAGGCCGGCGAGCCGCTCGGCAATGACGAGGGCCGTGCCATCCCCTTCCACATTCGGCGTGGTGCCCATGATCACCTCACGAAACGAGCCTTGCCGAACCCTCTCCAGGAGGGCGTCGATCGTAAGCTTCTCAGGCCCCACGCCCTCCAGCGGGGCCACCTTGCCCTGCAACACGTGATAGAGCCCGCGATAGGCACCGGCCTGCTCCAGGGCGAACAGATCGCGAACCTGCTCCACCACGCAGAGCAGCCCCTGATCCCGACGGGGGTCGGTGCAGATCTCGCAGTGTTCCTCTTCGGTGAGATTGAAGCATGTCTTGCAGGGCCGCAGGTTTTCCTTGACGGCGCGGATCGCGTCGGCAAAGGCAAGGGCTTCAGCCTGCGGCATCCGGAGCACGTGATACGCCAGCCGCTCGGCGCTCTTGCGGCCGATGCTCGGCAGGTCGGCAAAGTAGTCAATCAGACGCGTGATCGCTCCCCGTTTCTCAGCCATCGCCTTCCTCCGCCTGGGCCACCGCTTCGACGTCCGCCTCGCCATCCCCCTCGGCACCTGATGCAGCCGCGGGCGGCTGCCGCGGAGGCTCCACCTTGCGAATCGCCGCATCGAACACCTGGCGGGCATGCACAACAAAAGGGTGGTCCATCGCCTCACGAACCAGCGCCGACTGCGAGGCCGCCGGCCGGCGTGGAGGGGGCTCGTGCGGACTCGGTGGTGCCTCGGCGCCCGGGGCAAGCGCGGTGTCATCGACCACGACCGAGGTCCTCACTGCGCGGCCCACAAGCTCCGAGGCTGCCGCCGCAAGACTGGCCGCTATCTGCGGCCGCCGGAGAAACGTGATCGCCGTCGCGGCCGACCCGGGAATCGTCACCTCAAGCAGATCGGCATGCCACCTCACGTGGCTTGCCTCAGCAGCGAAATCGACCGCTAGACCGCCCACGGCCTCACCGGCCCGCCGCCACACGTCCATCGGCTCCGCTGGCGGCGCCGGGGCCGCGGCCATCTCCACCGGCGCCACGCCGGGCGGATCATCGGCTTCGCCGTCGTCTGGCCGGTCGTTCAGCGATCGTTCAGCCGTTTTTTTTTCGCGCGGCGGAGGAGCCACGTCCCGAACTGTTGCCTGCGGCCGCGGCGATGTCGATCCCGCTGCCGCCTTCACCTGCTGGATCGCGTCGGTGAGCGAGTCGAGATTCTCCAGGCCGGCCAGCCGCACGATCGCCATCTCGGCCAGCACCGCCGCATGGCCGCTGGTCCGCATCCGCCCGAGTGCCTGATCAATGATTTGCAGCATTGCCAGAATGGTTTCCGTGCCAAGCTGCTTGCCGACCGCAGCAAGGTCGACGCCGAGGCCCTCCCCCTCGTGGAGCATCTCCCTGCCGCAGCCGACGCTTGCCAACAAGGCGTCGCGGAGCGCCGCGATCAGCTGCTCGAGCGCGCCACCAGGATCGGCTCCTCCGGCCAACGCCGAATCGAGGGCGGCCAGGGCCGCAGGGGCGTCGCGTGAGGCGAGGGCTGTCACTAATGCCCCGATCTTCTCTTCGCGGCCCGTGCCGATCACGGCATGCACATCATCCACACCGATTGGGCCGCCCGCGGCCCCGAGCAGTTGCTCAAGGAGCGACTGGCTGTCCCGCATGCTGCCGGCGGCCCGGCGGGCGATCAGATCGAGCGCGGCCGGATCGACATCGGTCCGCTCTGCTTCGGCAATCTGCGCCAGCCGCTGGGCGATCGCCGGAATGCCGACCGTCTGAAAGTCGAACCGCTGGCAACGCGAGAGGATCGTGATCGGCAGTTTGTCGGGCTCGGTGGTGCAGAGGACGAATTTTACGTGGCTCGGCGGCTCTTCGAGTGTCTTGAGGAGGGCATTGAAGGCCTCCCGCGTGAGCATGTGCACTTCGTCGATGATGTAGATCTTGAAGCGGCCGCGGGCTGGACGCACCGCCACGTTTTGCCGCAGCTGGCGAATCTCATCGACCCCGCGGTTGCTGGCCGCATCGATCTCGACCACGTCGACATCCTGCCCGGCCGTGATCGCCAGGCAGGCATCGCACTTGTTGCAGGGCTCGGCGGCCGGGCCGGCGGCGCATTCGAGCGCCTTGGCATAAATCCGGGCGGCGCTCGTCTTCCCCACGCCGCGGGCGCCGGTAAAGAGATAGGCATGGCCGATCCGGCCCGACTCGATCGCCCCGGAGAGACCGCGGGCCACATGCTCCTGGCCGACGAGTTCGTCAAACCGCTGCGGTCGGTAGCGGCGGGCGACGACTTGATAGGCGGCCGATTCAGCCATGCAGTGCTCCGTCATGGGGGCGGCCGCTCGGACGCCGATGAGAGGCCCTCCGCACAAAGGGACGACTGCTTATGGCTGCTGCGGTTAGGCCCTGACCAGGTTCACAGGTCCCCCTCGCAGGGGCCTCTCATCGGCGTCCGCGCCGCACTGTTTTGTACGCCCCCGCTTCATCAGGGTCAAAGGCTGCTACATTTCGCCGCATGGCATCCCCCATGATGCAACAATTCGAGGCGGCAAAGGCGCGGTGCCCGGGAGCCCTCGTGCTGTTTCGCATGGGGGACTTTTACGAGCTGTTTGGCGATGACGCCCGCGAGGCGGCCGAGCTTCTCGACCTCACCCTCACCAGCCGCGACAAGGGGCCCGATGCCACGCCGATGGCCGGCTTCCCCCACCACCATCTCGATGTCCAACTCGTCAAGCTCGTCGCTGCCGGCCGCCGCGTGGCAATCTGCGAGCAGATCGACGACCCCAAAACCACAAAGGGGCTCCTGCGGCGGGAAGTCACGCGGATCGTCACGCCCGGCATCGCCTCCGACGAATCGCTCCTCGACCCGCTGCGGCCCAATTATCTGCTGGCGATCGTGCCACAGGTGGCTGCCGACCAGGATGACGTGCTCGCCGGGCTGGCCTGGATCGATGTCGCCGCCGGGCGGTTTGAGGCGGCCGTCGTGTCGCGCGACGACGCTACCGATCATCTGCTGCGGCTGGATCCGGCCGAGGTGCTCTGTGCCGACAAGGATCGTGACGCGGTGGCGACGATCGTGCGGTCGGCCGGAGCGCAGCGACCGATCACTTGCCGCCCCGACTGGTGGTTTGACGAGGCGACGGCCCGCGCCGCGGTCGATCGTGCGCTCGGGGGCCAGCGGCTCGAGGGGCTCGGCTTCGATCTGCCAGGCGACCTGCCGGGCATCGTCGCGGCCGGCGGCATCGTCGCCTACCTCGATGAAAATGAACCCGCCGCGGTGCAGCGGATCGATTCGCTCGCCGCCTGGCGGTCTGGGACGCGGATGGAGATCGACGAGGCGTCTCGCCGCAGCCTCGAACTGGTTCGGGCCACCAGCGCCGCCGGCGGCGTCCGCCGCGAGGGTTCCCTGGCCGGTGTGCTCGACCGCACGAAGACTCCGATGGGGAGTCGGCTCCTCTTGGAATGGATTTCCGCGCCGCTCATCGACCCGCGGCAGATCGACGACCGCCTCGATGCCGTGGCCACGCTCGTCACGAGCCGCGGCATCACGGAGCGCGTCCGGGAAACCCTCACCGGCATCGGCGACATCGAGCGGCTGATCAGCCGCGTGATGTCGGGTCGGGCCGGCCCCCGCGACATCGAGCGGATCGGGCGGGCCACGGCGATCCTGCCCGACATGATTTCGGTGCTCGCTCCCGTCACCGGACTGCTCGCCCACCTTCGCGACCGGCTCGATCCCTGCACCGACATTGCCTCCCGGATCACGGCCACGCTTCGCGAAGGCTGCCCCGTCTTCGCCCGCGACGGCGGCTTCATCCGCCCGGGCTTCGACAACGCTTATGACGAACTCGTCGAGCTGGCGACCGGCGGCAAGCAGTGGATCGCGGAATATCAGGCCCGTGAGATCGAGCGGACAGGCATTCCGTCGCTAAAGGTCGGCTTCAACCGCGTCTTCGGCTTCTTTCTCGAGGTGAGCCGATCGCAGGCCGAGAAGGTGCCGGCCGACTATATCCGCAAGCAGACGGTGAAGAATGCCGAGCGCTACACCACCCCCGAACTCGACGAGCGACAGCGGCAGGTGCTCGGCGCCGAGGAGGAATCGGTGCGACGGGAGCTGCAGCTCCTGGAAGACCTGCGGCTCTTCGTCGCCGAGCAGCGGCAGCGGCTCGATCGCATGACCGAGATTCTGGCCACGCTCGACGTGCTCGCGTCGTTCGCCGAGGTGGCCCGCTCCAAAAACTGGGGGCGTCCCGAGATCACCGACGACGGCTCGCTCCTCATCGAGCAAGGGCGTCATCCGGTGCTTGAAGACCTGCTGCCGGCCGGATCACTAGTGGCCAACTCGCTGGCGCTCGCCTCCCGCGAGCCGGCCGCCCGCCAGCGGCCCGACATGCCGGCCCTGCTGCTGGTCACCGGGCCGAACATGGGAGGTAAGAGCACCTTCATCCGCCAGGCGGCGCTGGTCACTGTGATGGCCCAGGCGGGTAGCTTCGTCCCGGCCGCGCGGGCCCGCGTGAGCATCGTCGATCGGCTTTTCGCCCGCATCGGCGCCGGCGACGACCTCGCCACCGGCGCCAGCACCTTCCTCGTGGAGATGGCGCAGACGGCCCGAATCCTCAACCGCGCCACCCAGCGAAGCCTCGTCATTCTCGACGAGGTCGGCCGTGGCACGAGCACCTTCGACGGACTGGCGATCGCGCAGGCGGTGGTGGAGCACCTGCAGGGTCGCGTCGGCTGTCGCACCCTCTTCGCCACCCACTATCTCCAGCTCGCCGAACTGGCGAAGCTGCCCGGCGTGGGTAACGTGCAGGTGCTCGTGCAGCAGCACCGCGACCAGCTCGTCTTTCTTCATCAGGTGGCCCCCGGCGCCGCCGACAAGAGCTGGGGCGTCCACGTTGCACGGCTCGCAGGCGTACCACCGACAGTCATCGAACGAGCCCGAGACCTCCTGCTTGGCTTCGAGTCGGGAGCCGCAGCCCCGTCAGCCAAGCCCCGCAGCAAGAAGCCGACCGCCGAGCAGCCGACGCTGTTTGAGTGACCACGTGGCGTAAGCTTCAGCCCGCGATTCTGGCAGCATCGTATCCTCGCCCAAACTGGCTCGGGGTTGCCCGTGCCACATCGCCGGACGTTCGCTCAGGGCATCGTGCCCTTCGCTCACTCGGATGCAGACGGCGCTCCGCCATCCAGGCTGCGCTATTCTGCATACGCCGGCTCCATGGCACGGGCAACCCCGATCCTTGCTCAATCAAAAATTGTCTGTGGTTTTCTGTATGAGGCAGGATTCGGGCTGCCCGCACTCCGAGAGCCCGCGGAGCTGGCCCGCGCCCGCAGGGGGGGCGCAAACGCCCCCCCGGCGGGGTGGGCGGGGGCCCGGGTGGGCGCC
>JAYQOK010000068.1:0-17243 GCA_038144795.1 Candidatus Kuenenia sp.
TGCATCGGCAACTTGCGGGAGAGATCGCAACGGCCCGACGCTGCCTGGGCCGCTCGACCGAGTTCATCGCCAAGCGGCGGGATGCCCAACTGCGGCAGGCCGAAGAGGAGATTCAGGCGGAAATCGCCAAGCGGAAGGCGGCGCTACAGGCAGCGCTGGCGGCCGTGGCCGCCAAGCGGGAGAAAGCAATCACCGACATCGAGGCAAAGGTGGCGGCCGGCCGCGCAGCGCTTGACGCAAAAGAAGCAACGGCAAAAATGCAGTCCACCGAAAAATACCCGACGGCGATCGCGACGCTGGAAAAAAGCCTCGATGACGAACTCGCCCGAATCGAACGAACGGCTGCGGAGACGGTGACGGCAGCTGCCACCGCTCGGGATGCCCAGTGGGCTGAGATGGTGGCCGCATGGCGGTCGGCGCGCACAGACACCGCTGCTGTGTACAAGGAAGCCGCCGTGATCGATGCTGCCGCCTTCCTCCCCTGGGAGAAACTCGCCAAGCCCGAGGTGCCACTTCCAATCGACATCCCACCGGGGCTGCGGTTTGGCAGTCTCGCGTTGGCCTTAGAAAAGATCCCTGGTGGAATCTCACCGACTCCAGAGCTCAATGCATTTGGCCCACTCGAGTGGCCTCAGCCTGCCACGCTACCCTTCCCACGGCGGGCCGCCTTGCTCATCAAGACGACGGCTGATCAACATGAAAACGCCTCCGCGATGCTTCAGGCTCTCACGCTGCGGATCGCCACCGGCATTCCGCCGGGCCAGAGCCGGTTCACGATCATCGACCCACTCGGCCTCGGTAAGCAGTTTGCCGGATTCATGCATCTGGCCGATCACGACGAATTACTGGTCACGAGCCGCATCTGGACCGAGCCGCAGCAGATCGAGGAACGGCTCGGTGACATGAGTGAACAGATGGAGGTAGTGATCCAGAAATACCTCCGCAACGAATATGAGTCGATCGGTGCTTACAACGCGGAAGCGGAGGTGCCCGAGCCCTACCGGTTCGTGGTCGTTGCTAACTTCCCAGCCAATTTCACAGAGACCAGCGCCCGCCGGCTCATGAGCATCGCCGCGAGCGGTGGCCGCTGTGGCGTCTA
This sequence comes from Candidatus Kuenenia sp., assembly GCA_038144795.1. GTDB lineage: Bacteria > Planctomycetota > Planctomycetia > Pirellulales > UBA1268 > CACORA01. The sequence goes on from JAYQOK010000068.1 coordinate 1,100, forward strand.
CGTGATCGTCTCGGTCGACACTCGCCAAATGATGCCCTCCGGCTTCAGCCTTGACGAACTTGATCGGCTGTCGACCACGCTGATTCTCAAGGATGGATCGTTCAGTTGGTGTGATGAGGAGTTTTCCCAGTGGCCGCTTACGGTCGAATCGGCCCCGCCTGACGCCGTCTTCACCGAAATCATCCAGCGGGTGGGCAAAGCCGCCAAGGCCGCCAAGCGGGTCGAGGTGCCCTTTGATCGCGTCGCACCGCCAGAGGAGGAATGGTGGCACGGCAGCACCGCAAGCGAAGTGCTGGCCCCGCTCGGGCCGGCCGGCGCCAAGAAGCTGCAGTATCTCAAACTCGGCAAGGGGACAAGCCAGCATGCCCTCATCGCCGGCAAGACCGGCTCTGGCAAGTCGACGCTGATGCACGCGATGATCACAAGCCTCGCACTGCAATACAGCCCCAACGAGATCCAGTTTTATCTCATCGACTTCAAGAAGGGCGTTGAGTTCAAGCTCTACGACCACTACGCCCTGCCCCATGCCCGGGTCATCGCCATTGAGAGCGAGCGGGAGTTTGGGCTGTCAGTGCTCGAGCAACTCGACCGTGAGCTGAAGCGACGCGGTGATCTGTTCCGTGAATTGTCGGTGCAAGATGTTGCTGGCTTCCGGAAGACGAATCACCCCGACCCAATGCCCCGCATCCTGCTGATCATCGATGAGTTTCAGGAAATTTTTGTCGAGGATGACAAAATCGCTCAGGATGCGTCGCTCATTCTCGACCGCCTCGTCCGTCAGGGCCGTGCGTTTGGCATGCACGTGCTCCTCGGCTCGCAAACGCTCGGTGGATCCTACAGCCTGCCGCGGGCCACGATGGGCCAGATGGCAATTCGCGTCGCGCTGCAGTGCAACGAAGCCGATTCGAGCCTGATCCTTTCTGAAGACAACACTGCAGCCCGACTCCTCACCCGACCTGGTGAAGCCATCTACAACGATGCCAACGGCATGGTGGAGGGCAACAACCCGTTTCAGGTGGTTTTTCTCAATGACGAGCGACGCGAGCGCTACCTTGGCGCACTCCGGAAACTGGCTGATCAGCGAACCGACATTCCGCAGGTACCGCGGATCGTGTTCGATGGCAATGAGGCAGCCGACCCGGCCGGCAACCCGCTGCTCAATGAACTCCTCGTCTCGGGCACGGTCCACGGCAAGCAGTGATGCGATCGCCATCAAGGATCCTACCGCTGCCATCTTCCGCCGTCAGGGAGGAGCCAACCTGCTGATCGTCGGCCAGCGTGAGGACCTTGGCACGAGCCTGCTGGCGATGACGATGGTCAGCCTCGCAGTTGGCCACGATCCATACCCGGGTGGGGCACTCGGCAAGGCTGCGCGATTTGTGCTGCTGGAGCCGGCAATCGCAGAGGAGAAGCCCGATATCATGCTGGCCCAACTCGCCGCACCGCTCCCGCATGACATTGAGCAGGCAGGGCGGCTTGGCGTGGCCGATGCGCTTGAGCGGCTCGCCGGCGAAGTGCAGCGGCGGATCGACAATCAGGTGCTTGACGGTGAAGCAGTATTTCTCGTGATTCGTGATTTGGGACGGTTTCGCGAGTTGCGAAAGGAGGAAGGCGGCTTCGGCTTCTCCTTCGGCAGCGACAAGAAGGCCGGCCCCGCCGAACACTTCGCTACGATCCTGCGGGACGGCCCGCCCGTAGGCGTCCACGGCATCATCTGGTGCGATTCGCTCACAAACCTTATGCGCACCTTCGACCGCGGAGCGATCAAGGAGTTTGAATTGCGGACGGTGTTCCAGATGAGCGGGACTGACTCGAGCCAACTGATCGACAGCCCGGCGGCCAGCAAGCTCGGCCCGCAGCGGGCCCTGTTTATCCACGAAGAGACCGGCACACTCGAGAAGTTTCGCCCCTATGCCTTTCCCAGCCCTGAGTGGCTGGCAGGTGTGTCAGAGCGGTTGCGGGCCCGGCCACAAGGCACCCCCCAAGAGCGGCCGGCGGCCCCACTATCTGCCAGTTCCTCAGAGGCTGAGTCCGACGCGAAGCCGGCCAACGGGCCACCTGCCAGAAAAAGCGACGACTCCTTCGGCCTCAGGGGAGGCGGCTTTGGCGACTTCAACTTCACAAAAATGCTTGACGATCTCCCCGGCGGAGATGCTTCCCCGGAAGACAATCCCGCCAGCGAGACACCAACGGGCGATCCATGACGAGGCAACCGGAATGTCACTCGGCTCACGGGAGAAATCCCAGCATTCGGAGATCCCCTGCAGGTGCAGCGACTCCGTTTCCTCGGGAAAGCCGATCCGGTAGATCAGCGTCTCGATGACATCATTAGCTTCGGGTGCCCAGTAGGAAATCCGTGGAAACATGAAGACGTCTTGCCGCTTCTTCATGCCCAACGCCTTGACGAGAAACTGGTCCACTCCAGGCTGGTTGATGTCCCCTACCACGGCCGGCGGCCGATCCGGACCTTCACCTCAATCTCTTTACCGTCGCGGAGGACCATCAGCGGCACCTCGGTGCCGATTGGCGTCCGCATGATCATCAGCACCAGCGCTGCCGGATCATCGACCGGCGCCTCATCAAACGCCACCACCACGTCGCCCGGCTGCATGCCTGCCGCTGCCCCCGTTGAGGTCGGATCAACTGCATCGACCGCAGCCCCACGCACCGCCTGGCCGTCAGACAGGCTGTCGTGGATTGTCAGCCGGCGGAGCGCCAGCCCCATGTAGCCCCGGTCCACATGCCCCTGCTCACGAATCTGCTCATAGACGGCCCGCGCAGTGTTACTCGGAATCGCAAACCCGATACCCCGAAAATCCTGCCCCACAATCGCCGTCGTGATTCCCATCACGTGGCCATGCACATCGACGAGTGGACCACCCGAGTTGCCCGGATTGATCGAGGCGTCGGTCTGCAGAAACTCCTGATAGGGGTCGTCGAGCACCCCGCGACGGCCCACCGCGCTCACGATCCCGTAGGTGAGCGTGCGGTCGAGGCCGAAGGGATTGCCGATCGCCCAGATCATTTCCCCTACCTGGATCGTGTCGCTGTCGCCCCAGGCGGCGTGCGGAAGATTGGTGGCGTCGATCTGCACCACGGCCAGGTCACTGGCCGGATCGGCCCCGACCACGTCGGCCACGAACCGTCGGCCGTCGGAGAGCGTCACCACGACGTCGTCGCTCTGGGCGAGCACATGGTAGTTGGTCAGGATCCAGCCCGCGGGATCAATGATCACTCCTGAGCCGACCGACTCATCCGTGAGCCCGGCAATCGCGCTTTCCCGCAGCGCTGCGATTTCATCAACGAGTGATCCCACTCGCCGCTCAGCGGTGACATTCACCACCGTCGGCCCGATCACACGAGCGAGCGTCGTAAACAACTTGCCGACCGTCGTCATCTCAGCACCACTGGCGGCATCGCGAATCGCCCGCAACTCCGCCCGCGTGCGGGCATACTGCACCCGCCCCATGAATGAGGGCCAGGCAATCAGGCCGACCAGAAAGACAAGCCCGCCAAAGAGCAGCAGCGTCCGCTGATTCGCCGACATCGGTCCTCTCCCCATGCCTCGCTCAACCCCCATTATAAATGCTCGCCCTCGCGCAGCCGGTGGCGGATGAGATCGGTGGCCGTCTTTGCTGCGCGGGCCAGCGCGAGCGATGGGCCACCGCCCACCACATGTTCAATCTCATGGGTGCCGTCAATATCGGCAATGGCGATGTCTATTGCCCGCCGCCCATCGGCCGTTGGCCGCTCGGCCCCCACGCCGAGGCCGATCGCCGTACCAAACTCCGCCCGGGCCCGCTCCGCAAGTGCCACGGCGGCGGTGTCCCCTGATCGCGCCGCCTCGGGCACCAGGACATGGCCGCCGCGATAGCCTGCCGCAACTGCTGGAACGGTGTTCCCACCTCCGGAACGGGCCATCGCCTGGGCCAGAAGAACTGCGACGCGGCCGGCGGTGCCAATCTCGATCGAGGCAAGTGTCTGAGCGGCTGCCAGCAGCGACCGCACCGCCGCATCCTCCACATCATCATCGTCGGTGCCGAAGACAAGCGGCCCGAGGCACTCGCGGATCGTGGCCTCGACGGGCGCGATCGCGGCCGCACAGGCCGCGGCATCGGCCCCGCGGGCGGCGATCCGCAGCGTGATCGTTGCCTCATGGGCCGTTATGCCCACTGCCGGCTCACGACCCCGGCGAATTAAATCGGGCAGCATCTCCTCAATCGCACTCTCGCCGACCCCAAAACACTTGAGGCACCGAAACTGGATCGTGCCCGCCTCGGGCTGCATCGCCAGCAGCGCCGGCTGCACAGTCTCCCGCCACATGATGTGCATTTCAGAGGGTACGCCCGGCAACGAGAAGATCCGAGCGGCGCTGCCGTCAGGGCGGTGAGCTTTCAGATCAATTCCCGGTGCGGTACCAGTCGGGTTGGGGATGAAGTGACTGCCCTGGGGCAGCATCGCCTGTCGCCGATTGCTCTCCGGCATTGTCATGCCCCGCCGGGCAAACATCGATTCGACGGCCACGACCGCCTCCGGCACCAGTTCCAGCGGCACGCCCGCCACCTCGGCAAGCACCTCGCGGGTGAGGTCGTCGGCGGTGGGCCCCAGGCCCCCGGTGGCGATCACCACGTCGGCCCGACCCACGGCCACCCGAAAGGCCTCCACCCCCGCGGCAACCGTATCGCAGGCGGTGGTGTGGAAGACCACCGGAATGCCGAGGAGGGCCAGCTCCCTGGAGATCCAGCGGCTATTGGTGTCGAGCCGCTGCCCCGATGTCAGTTCATCTCCGATCGCGATTACTTCGGCGTTCATCTCATTGTCATACCCGAACCACACTAGCCGGGAACAGTCGCCCAGCCGCCGCAGCGTCCTCACTGGCCGATCGTCGGCCGGCAGGAAACAATAAACTCGGTTGTCCAATCGGCTCGGCAGACACGCGAATCCTCGACATGCATGCACCGCTCAAACTCGGACTGCTCGGCAGCGACGCCCAGATCGCAGCGGTCGTAGCGGCTGCCCGAGACGCCGGCGACGCGCTCGTGCTGGGCTGTGACCTGCCCGCGTCAGAGGCTTCGGCTGCCGATCTGACTGCCGATATTCCCCGCGGCGATTCCTGGGAGCCACTCCTCGACGATTGCATTTGTGATGCCGTGCTCGTGGGGGCCGACGACTGGAGCGATCAGCGGGCCGACGCCGTCCGCGGGCTCGTGCAAGCTGGCCGCACGCTGCTGCTGTCGCATCCGCCCGTGCTGTCGATGCTCTGGGCCTATGAGCTCGACATGATTCGGGGCGACTCGGCGGCAAAGCTGGTTCCCTTCCTTCCCGATCGGCTTCATCCGTTCATCGCGCGGCTCAAGGCCCAGGTGGAACTGGCCGTAGCCGACGGCCACCCGCTCGGTCGGCTCGAGACCATCATGCTGGAGCGACGGATGCCGGATCGCTCCCGCGACACGGTCCTTCGGCAACTGGCTCGGGATGCCGATCTCGTGCGGGTGCTTGGGGGCGATCCTGAGCGGCTCGCCACGCTCGGCGGCACCCTCGACACTGCCTGGCCGACCCTGGCCGTCGAGTTGACCGGCAACCAGCAGGTGCCGGTGCGGTGGAGCGTTGCCCGCGGCGAAGCGTCGTCGCTGCGTATCACACTGATCCAGGAACGCGGCTCGACGAGCGTCACCATTCCTGGCGACGGCTCCGCCTGGGCCTGGGAAGATACTGCTGCGACTGCGCCTCCTTCCCCCCCGCCCTTCGACCGTGGTGCCGTCATGCTCGGCCTGCTGCGGCAAGCCTGTTCGCCTGCGAGCGATGCCTCCCCGCCAACGGCCATTCCCGCCGCCGACTGGGGCGACGCGGCCCGGGCGATCGAACTCGCGGAAACCGTGCCGCGGAGTCTCGCCAAGGGCCGGACGATCGATCTCCATCAAGAAGAGTTTTCCGAGATTGGCACCTTCAAGGGCACGATGGCCTCGCTCGGGTGCGGCATCGTGCTGGCGGCGTTGTTCATCCTGATCCTGGCCGCCCTCGTCGGCGGTATCGCGAAGGAAGCCGGCTGGGCCTTCGGGGAGCGGATCGCCAGCGCCTGGCCGGGCTTCGTGCTCACGGCGTTCGTGCTGTTTCTCGTGCTCCAGGTGTTGCCCTTGCTGATCGGCTCGGCCCCGCCCGCCACCGACCATGCCGCGGGCAAAGATCCCGGCCCAGGCAAACCCTGACGATTGCACCGATTCCCCGCCGGCGGCTGGGAAGGTGTGCCGATTGTCGGCCGGCCAGATGATGCCGGCCCCGTGGCCGTCCGATTCCCCTAGTGGATTCGATGGCAGTCACCTTTCGGCGGTGAGGCTTTGCACGCATGCAGGCCACCAGCCGGAGACGGATGGGGAGTGGGAACGGAGTGCCTATGCGGTCTGCGTGGAGCGTTGTACTGATCGGGGCGGCCTTGCTGCCTGCGGTCACCGCCCGGCCGGCCGTCGGAGCCGACTCCCGCGAATTGCGGCGGACCTCGATTGTGCGGGCCATCGAGTCGACCCGCGACAGCGTGGTCAACATCCATGGCCAGAAGCTGGTTGTCGGGACGGACGATGAATCCGCCGCCGACCTCCGCCGCGTCAACGGCATGGGCACCGGCGTGATCATCGACGATCGCGGCTATGTGGTCACCAATTATCACGTCGTCGAGGGCGTCCGCCGGATCGAGGTGACGCTCGCCTCCGGCAAGACCGTCGCGGGGCAACTAGTGTCGCACGATCCCCGCACCGACCTGGCCGTGCTCAAGATCGACGTCGATGAGCCGCTGCCGGTAATCCGCATCGGCACATCGAGCGATCTGATGATCGGTGAGACGGTGCTGGCCCTCGGCAACGCCTTCGGCTACGAGCATACGGTGACGCGGGGCATCATCTCGGCCCTCCACCGCAATGTCGAGGTGAGCCGCACCCAGCGATACGACGACCTCATCCAGACCGATGCCTCGATCAACCCCGGCAACTCCGGCGGGCCGCTGCTCAATATCACCGGGGAGATGATCGGCGTGAACGTGGCGGTGCGGGCCGGTGCTCAGGGCATCGGCTTCGCGATCCCGATTGATCGCGCCCTCGCCGTGGTCACCGAGCTGATGTCGGTGGAGCGGGTCGCCAAGACGTGGCACGGTATCGTCGCCCGTCGTCACGATGGCAGCGGCGGCGTGGTTGTGGAGGTGGTACACAGCGAGAGTCCGGCCGAGTGCTGCGGCGTGCGGGCCGGCGACGTCATCACGCGGATCGGTGACTGTCGGATCATGAGCCAGCTCGACGTGGAGCGGGCCTTGCTTGGCCGCAAGGCGGGCGAGCGGGTGTCGGTCATCGTTGTGCGAGCCGACGGCGAAGAGCAGATCGAGCTGCCGCTGGCCGCCGCACGGCCGCAGAAGCTCTCGCTCGAAGAGCGGTGCTGGCAGCAACTCGGCCTGCGGGTGCTCACGGTGCCGTCGGTCAAAGTGCAGAAGTTGCAGGCCCGGTACCGGGGTGGCCTGCTCGTATCGGAGGTGCGAAGCGACGGACCGGCTGCGGCCCAGGGGATTCGGGAGGGTGATATCCTCGTTGGTCTCCATGTCTGGGAGACAATTGCGCCGGACAATATCTCCTATGTGCTCGACAAAGTCGACGAAGAGAATCTCGGCCCGATCAAGTTCTATGTGCTCCGCGGCCGCGACACGCTCTTCGGCCACATCACGAGCGACACGATCCTCCGGTAACGCAGGCCGATCTCTTCAGCCTGTCCTACTTCGGCAACCGCCGTGCCGAACAGTATTGGGTCTGTCCTCCTTTCGGCGACTGGCGTCCCCGCTTGCCGCTGCGGCGTGCGGCGTCGACAATCCGCGGTATGGAAACCAATTTCGTCGACTGGCTCCTGCCGCGGCTCGCGGCAGACCTCCGGCTGGAGGTGCCTCCGGGCGATGATGCCGCCGTGCTCCGTCCCCCCGCCATGCGGCGCACCGTGATCACGGTCGACATGCTAACTGAGGGCGTCGACTTCATTTTCGGCCCCGAGTGCACGCCCAAGCAGGTCGGCCACAAGGCGTTGGCTGTGAACCTGAGCGACCTGGCCGCGATGGCCGCCCGCCCCGAGGCCGCAGTGGTGGCCGTCTGCCTGCCCCGCTCGGCCGGGGCGGCCCTCGCCGAAGGCCTGCACGAAGGCCTTGCGGCACTCGCCAAGAAATATGCGGTCGCCCTCGCAGGCGGTGATACCAATGCCTGGGATGGTCCGCTCGTGATCAGCGTGACGGCCATCGGCAGCGTGCCGCCGGGGCAGGCCTGGCGACGCGACGGGGCCCGCGCGGGCGATCTCATCGTCGTCACCGGCCCCTGCGGAGGCAGCCTCCAGGGACGGCATCTTCACGTGCAGCCCCGCTGCCGCCAAGCAGCGGCGATCGCCGTGAGATTTCCCGTGCATGCCGCCATCGACATCAGCGACGGCCTCTCGCTCGATCTCTCCCGGATGATGACGGCCAGCGGCACCGGCTGCCTGCTCGACCTGGCGGCCGTACCGATTCATGAGGATGCCGTGACAATAAGCCGCAGCAACCCGGGCTCCGGCACCAGTCGGACGCCGCTCGACCACGCCCTCGCCGACGGCGAGGATTTTGAACTCCTTTTGGCAATGCCACCGGACGACGCGCAGCGGCTCGTGAGCGACCCGCCCGCGGGGCTATCGCCCGCCGTGATCGGCGAGGTCATCGCAGAGCCAGGCCTCTTCGCCACCGACTCGACCGGCACACGGCAGCCGCTCTCTCCGCAAGGGTTCATTCATGACTTCGGCGGCTGAGTCGCACTCAACAACGCTCACCATCGCCAACGAGGCAGAACTGGCTCAGCTCGTCACACGGCTCGCAGCGAGTCTGCCCGCCCATGCCTTCGTCGCGCTCCATGGCGACCTCGGCGTGGGCAAGACGACCTTCGTGAAGGCTGTTGCCGCAGCGGTGGGCATCGATCCCGTCGACGTTGTGAGCCCCACGTTTGGCCTAATTCATCTCTACGATGCCCCAGCGGCCAGTCCGCCAGTCCACCTTGTGCATGCCGATCTCTACCGACTCACCAGCCTCGATGATCTCCGCGAGATCGGCTGGGACGATGCCACGGCGGCCCGGCCGCAGGCCCGCGTGTGGACGTTCGTCGAATGGCCGGAACGAATCACCGACGCCCTGCCCGCCGACCGGCTCGACATCGAGATCGCCATCGTCTCTGAAACCGGCCGCCGGCTCACGCTCACTCCCCGCGGAGCCACCCACGCGGCCGTCTCTGCCATGTGACACCACGACGCGGTATGATCCAGTCGTCGGTCGCGGCCCTTTCCACTCGTTCGCTCCTTTCAGATCATCGAGTTTTCTGATGCGGCTCTCGCCTGCCACCTCGCTCCTGTGTGTCGTCGATATCCAGGACCGGCTCCTGGCCGTGATGCCCGCGGCCGACCAGGTCGTGTCGCGATCGCTGCGGCTCACCACAGCCGCCGGCCTTCTGGGCGTGCCGACGATCCTCACCGAGCAATACCCCAAGGGCCTTGGCCGCACGCCGGCGCCGCTGGCTGCCTGCCTTCCACCCCCCATCGAAAAAGCCAGCTTCAGCTGCGGCGGCTGCACGGCCTTTGAGCAGGCCATTCCGGCGGCCACCGAGGCGGTCATCCTCTCCGGCCTCGAGACGCATGTTTGCATCACCCAGACCGCGCTCGACCTGCTCGCCGCCAGCTACGGCGTGTTCGTTGCGGTCGACGCGGTTTCCTCGCGTCATGCCATCGACCACGACATTGGCCTGAGGCGGCTCGAAGCCGCCGGCGTGATCCTCACGACCACCGAAGCCATCCTGTTTGAGTGGTGCCGCTCCGCCGAACACCACGCCTTCCAGGCCGTCCGCAAACTCGTGATCGAGTAACCTCGCGAACATAAAAAGTTGGACACCACGTCATACCAAACCGTGAAGCCGCGGCCTCGGCCGGCCCCGGCGTTTTTCTTCGGTGACTCCAGTGGGTTCGGCGACCCCGGTGCCCGCCTACTCCGGGATCGTGGGCGGCTTCGGTTCGTCTAAAGGAGCTACCGTGAGATCGACATCGCCGTCGATCTCACCGAGCATCTGCAGCCGCGCCACCTTGGCCGCCGCGGAGGGCTCACCCGCCACCTCACGGCCGGGCGCCGAACCAAACCGGATCGCCCGGCCGGCATTATCCACAAGCATCCATCCGCGCCGCCCCTGATCGGTTCCCACCTGGCATTCCACGAGGTTGAGGGCGCTCCACTCCGGGCCAATTACCACTGCCAAGGCTGCGGCCTCCTCCACGAGTGGATCCCCCCAGGGTGAGCCCTCCGGACCCTGGGGACTAGTGCGGACCCCAACAACTCGCGGATAGCGAGCGGCGTCTTCCGCCGTGAAATCACCACTCGGCAACACCACGCCTTCGGCATCGATCGCCAGCAGCCCCCCGGGCACACTGATCATGGCAATCGGCTCCCGGCACGCCACCTCCACGAACGCCTGCGCGGGATGCCCTAGCTCAACTCGCACTACCTGCCGCACCCAGGGATGCATGTCGAACGCGCGGGCCAGTCGTCGTGGCAGTTCTGGGTCATCGAGCGGAAGCCGTCCGTCGAGGCTGGCGTTCCGCAAGGCCTCGCCCTTCAGATCAGACCGTACCCAGGGGGCAATGCCCGTCACCGTGATTCCCGCCGGCTCAAGTCCGTAGCCGTTGTCCAAGCGAACGTCATTGCTGAAGCGCGACCAGAGCAGCAGTGCCCCCGCCACTGCCACAGACATCACCGCCATGCCCCCCCAGCCTGCTTGCCGGCCGGCAAACAACGCCTTCCACACACCACCACGCGGCTCAGCTGACTCGGAACCCCGGCGGGCAATACCATCTCGACTGGCCATCCGTCACATCCCTCCGCGTTCCCAAAGCTCTCCAGAGCCCAGGTCACCATACTTCGATCAGTGGCGTGAGTTCGACACCCACCCTGTCTCGCACAGTCGCACGGACCAGTTCCACAAGAGCACGCACATCGTCGCTGGGGCAGTCGGCTCCTACCACGAGGTAGTTGGCGTGCGGCCCATAGACAGCAGCCGAACCCACCCGTAGATCGCGTCCACCAGACTGCTCGATGAGTGATTCAGCCGTCGTGCCCAGCGGATCCTTAAACATCATTGCAACGGCACGGGTGCCCGAAGGCTGTTCCGACCGCTCCACGATCCACTGCTTCTGCATCCGCTTCGTGAGCAGACCAGGGCTCTCTTCGTCGAGTTCAAATCGGGCGGTGATCACGATCACGTCATCGAGATTGCTCCAGCGAGACTGGAACGCCAACGCGCTGCCCTCCCGCGTCTCCACCGCGCCGTCGGCGAGCATCACCGTCACCACCGAGACACGCGATCCCACGTCTCCGCCACGGCTGCCGGCGTTGCCCACCACGGCGCCCCCCACCGTGCCCGGAATGCCCACGAGCATCTCCAGCCCCGCCAACCCCGCCTGCACGGCGGCCGACACGACGTGGACAAGTTTGGCGCCTGCGCCCGCCGTGATCGCCGGGGCCTCAACGGTGATTGTGGAAAACGCTGGAGCGGAGAGCCGAACCACCATGCCGGCAAAACCACCCGATGACACGAGCACATTGGAGCCGCCACCGATGACGCGGAGCGAAATACCCCGGTCATGGCAGCGACGAACGATGCGGCCAAGGGCGTCAACATCGATCGGCTCGCAAAAATACCCGGCTTCGCCACCAATGCCGAGCCACGTATGGGGCGCCAATGGCTCCCGAGGAGCCACAGCGACGCCAAGATCATCAAAAGGCGTATCACAGGATGCTGTACCGCTTGCCATAAAAACAATTTCCGCACAACTCAGAACCATCCAGGGAGACCGATCGCTTCGGCTCCCGAGCCAAGATTGATTGTGCCGCAGCAGCCGGATAACGTCCATCCGGGTTGAATCTTCACAGGTGCTCAGCTAGCGAAGACGGTGGATCAGGCCGCATGGCGACGGACGAGCTCGCGCGGCGGATGGGCCAGCTGCAGCCAGCCATCGACCACGTCGATCAGCCCCAGCTCACCACTCTCCGGATCGCCCGACGGCGGTCCAGCCCGCAGAACGTCGCCGAGCACGAGCACGCAGTCTCCGGCGCCCATGCCGGCGAGAGCCCGATCGATGCGGGCATAGGCTGCCACACCGCCCTCGGCGACATCATCCGCCGCAATGTCAGCGGGTGCAATGAGGCACTCATCGCACCACTTCGCCGACCGTGTCACGAAACGGCCCCAGCCACCCAAAGCAGTGGCGATCCCTTCTTCGGCAATCATGACGAGCCGGCCGGGGGTGAGCCGGCGGAGGCTGGCCAGTGTCGAGGCCAACGCATGCCCGGACGTCGGCAGATCAAGAAATACGGCAAACTCTTGGCCGCGATCGAGCCGCTCCATACGTCCTGCAACGCTGCCGGCCGCCTCGATCCCACGAGCGATTCGTTCAACGGGTACCCGCTCCCGGATCCCGACAGCCGCTGCCAACAGCGCGTTGCGCACAAACGACACCACGGGGGGCGTCACGGCCACCGGAACCGCATGGCCGCCGACCTGCATGAGAAAGGTCTGACCAAACAGGCTGCGTTCGACCGGCGTGGCAGTCAGATCTCCCGCCGTGAGGCCGACGACAACGGTTCCGGCGGCGGGTCGCTCACTTGCACAACGATCGACCAGTCGCCGCAGTCGCTCGTCGTCACCATTGATGATCAGGCAGCCGTCGTCGGCCAGGCTGTCGAGAATCCGTGCCTTGATGCCGTGGTAGGCCTTAAGCGACCCGTGCAGGTCACGATGCGCATCAGCGAGGTTGGTTACGACTGCCGTGTCACACTCCACGCCGGCAAGGGCATGCGCGGCGAGCATTCGGCTCGATACCTCGATCACGGCATGGGTGCACCCGCTGTCAACCAGACGCTTAAGCCAGGCTGCAAGTGTCGCGGCGTCCTCCACCCCGCCCCGTTCCACATGCATCCCCTCGGCATCGAGGCAGCCGAGATCTGAGACAACGCCCACCCGGAGACCGGCCTCGGACAGCACTGCCGCCGCCAGCCACGTGCTGGTTGTCTTGCCGCTGGTGCCCGTAACCGCGATCACCCGCAGTTTCTGCGCCGGATCACCGACGAGGGCGTGTGACAGCCGCGCATAGACCCAGTCGGCATGGGGTACGATTGCCAACGGCACCCCGCCAGTGCAAACCACCGTTTCCGCTATGACCGCCTCGGCACCATTGGCGAGCGCTTCACGCACTGCCTCGTGCGCTTCGCCAAGCACTGCCTCACGGGCCACGAAGACATCGCCCGGTTCACAGAGCGTCGGATCGTCGCAGCACCGTCGGACCACGATCTCAGAACACGCCACGAACCGCACTCCGGGCACCATGTCTGACAGCCGCACTCCGGCCTCACGAAACCACTCTTCACGCTTTGCGTTGTGCATTTCGGCCTCCTGCCGACGTCGAGACACCCGTCATCCATGACAGGCGTATGGGGAGTCATTGTGCGACGGGCAGTCAGACGGTCAACCCGCTTTTTGAGAGCGATTTTGCATTTCAGCAAGTCAACAGCACTTTTTTACAAAACCTCTGTCGTCAGGTTTTCGTAGCCAGCCAAGACTTCGCTGTTCCTCGAAACCACAGGCCTCCACCGCGACGCCTGCAGCTTCTGCGGTAGGCGACCGCTGCAGCAAACCGGTAGGGTACTGTCCATGGATTGGGTACCCTTCCAGGCTGATGCGTCTCGCGCCGCGCTCTGGGTCGGTGGCACAGAGCACGACGAATTGCGAATGTCGCTGGAGTGGCTTCAAAACACGCTCGCCCGATGGAAGACACCGCTCGCAGTATGCGTAGAATTCGATGACTTGATATTTCGTGCCACCCACGATCCCACCACGCCACGTTTGGCGATCCTCGCTACCGACCGCCCAGCTCGCTGGACGCTTGAGGACGCGCTCCGGTTGTCGTGTGCTTGGCCACTGTTGCCGATCGTATCGGTCGCCTCGAGCCTTGTGGACGGGCGACGACGGAGCGGACCGCCTCTTCCCGGTATCGAGGAAATTCCTTGGTGCGACTTGCCAGGTCGCGTGGAAACCTGGCTCGTCGCGTGGGAGAACGGGCGCGTCGGCACCCTCGCTGTTCCCAATGCCTCCCGGCGTGACGAGCGATTACTCGGGATCCACCCAGCCACAGCATTGGAACCGCCCTCCGTCGCAGTGGTGGCCCCCACCCCCCTGGAGGCCGACGGTCTGGCGGCCATGGTGCCGGTCGCAGGTGGCGTCGTGTCGGCCACGCAGTGTGGCCGCCCTCGACTCGATGAAACGGCGAGTGTGCTCGTCTGGGATGTTGGTGCGATCTCGGCAGACACTCTCGGCTGGCTCTCCATTCTGGCCGCCAACTGTCCCCAACTCGCAATCATCATTGTGGAGTCGTTTCCCCGCTGTGATTCGGTCCGGGCTGCCTTGGAAGCCGGCGCCGGGGCCGTACTGGGAAAACCGGTCGCGGTCGAGGCTCTCATGGGCACCCTACGCCGTCTCACATCCGCCGCGGATGGCCTTGGTGAACGGCGGCCAGACGGCTAGCATCCCTCCCTTCCGGTGGCTGGCTTGAATAATTGGTGGCGGCAATGCGTGGTGCAACGAGTCTGTGCTTGATCCTTGTCGGTGGCTGCGTGTCACTCACCGCGGGATGCGTCCGCGCATGGCAGGCAACCTCGTGGCAGACAGCCATGCTGCCGGCCAGCAGCCCCATCGCCGCAGCCGGTCTCCTGCCGACACGCAGCGACCTGCCGGGTGGAGCGGAGGTGGTCGCCGGACAGCTTGTCATCCATGCCGACTTCCCGCTCACCGAGCAACATCGGCTGATCCGCGATCTGGAATCAATGCGGACCGACGTGAGCCAGGATCTGGGGCTACCGATATCTGACGAACCGATCCATCTCTATCTCTTCGAGAGTGCCGATCGGTACGAGGCGTTCGTCGCTGGTCAGTTTCCTGGCTTTCCCGCACGGCGAGCTTTTTTCGTCGAGACCGATACATCGCTTTCGGTCTACGCAGCCTGGCAGGATCGGATCGCAGAGGATCTCCGCCACGAAACGACGCACGGGTATGTGCATGCCGTTGTGCCAACGGTGCCACTCTGGCTCGACGAGGGCATCGCCGAGTATTTCGAGCGTCCCCGTGGTGGGAGCGGCACCCATCGAGAGCATGTCGCCCATCTCAACGGTCGGCTTCTCGAGGGAACCTGGCAGCCCAATCTCGAGACCCTTGAAACGCTGGTCGAACCGGGTGAAATGTCACAGGATCACTACGCCGAGGCATGGTGCTGGGTGCATTGGATGCTCCACACCACTCCCACACGACGCAAAATCCTGCAGACGTATCTGGCAGATCTGCGGCGGGATGGCAAAACGATCCCCCTCCCGCTGCGGCTGGTCCGCACCGAGGGCTCGATGATCGCCTGTTCGGGGGCGGTCAAGGCCCACGTTGAAGCACTGGCTGCCGACTGACGCCGCTGTCAATGTTTGGGTAGTCGCCGAAACACGGTACCCCACTCGGCTGTTTCAAATCCTAGTGATTCAAAAAGCGCGAATGCCGCCGAGTTGCTCAGGGCGACATGCGTCTCCATCAACGAAACGCCTTCCTCCGCCAGATCGTGCATCGCCTCGGAGAGAAGATATCTGGCGAGCCCTTGCCGCCGCCGTGGCCCCTCAATGCCGACATGCAGGACTCCGGCCGCCGACACCCCCCATGCCGAGGCAAGGGGCTGCATGTCCCACAGAGACGCACTACCGAGCACTTCCTCGGAGTGATTCCGCAACTCGTACCGCCGCAGCGCAATGCCAGTCGTCGTTGCCGCCTCCCACCAGGTGCGCCGGGTCGGCTCGTCGATCACCCGCAGCACGGTGCTGCGGCGGATCGCCACCTGCAGGCGATTGATCGGCGGCCGATACCCGGCTAGGCGCCGCCGGAGCACGGCAATGCGCTCCACCTCTTCGTAGCCTGCCCGCTGAAAAATGCCCTGCATCACGGAAGAGGAATCAAGGATTCCTGGCAGGTCTGAGCCGCCATAGAGCCCGAGATAAAACATTCGCATCGCCGGAGAACCTCCCCCGAGGAGCCTCGTCGCGCCACCG
>JAYQOK010000069.1:0-17039 GCA_038144795.1 Candidatus Kuenenia sp.
TTCGGCCAACACCGACCGAATCCGACGCAGCAGCTGGCACAGCAATGTCATGCTGGAGTCCAGAGGCAGGCACATCGAGATTTTCTGTGTGTTCCTGAAACAGAAGACGGTGCGTTACGTCCGGAGTTTTCTGGCTTTCATCAAGCGGTTCAATTCCTTCGACGGTAAGAATTGTTGGTCCAGATGGCGTATTTCGTCCGCCCTTTGCGGCTGTGTCGTAATGACCGTTCACAATATCCGCAAATCCAGTGGGGCCCGTGTTTCCCTTTGAAGTATCCGGCGTAAAGTAAATCTTGCCACCAGGTACTGGCTTGCCATCAAACACCACGGTGCCAAAAACACGACTCCCCGTGCTTTTGCCGCAGCCGACCCCAGCCAGCACGACCATGGCTGCAAAGCAACCAGCAGTCATTGGTGACATTCGGATGAGCGCCATAAAGTTTTTTCGCCTTTCCTCTATTTAAATATTTTGTGTCGCATCTGTTTTGATAATTGCTAGTCAAGTTGTGCGGACTCGCCGGAATCCATGCTCGCCACGGCCTTCAAAATATTTAAGTCGCTGTTTTCGTTTACGAAACGTGCAGAACCATCCGCCATTCCGAAGAGAGCCCCGCCAGGGTGCTGGCTACCAAAACTGATGTCATTAAAGTTATTCGATGTGTAGTTTGTTGAATTGAGTGGATAGCGAAGGTTCTTGGTCGCTCCGCAGCCCCCGGCCTGCCCTCGAATCCAACTGCGATAGCTGTTGGTCGTACCTGTCGGAAGCCTTACCGAACGCTCCCCGATGAGGAAGGTTTTCGATGTGCCATCAGTTATTCCGGACATCTCGACAAGACGATCTGTTGTGATGCTTCCGGACTGTTCCTTCATTTGGGTGAGAATTCCATGGCACGAATATGCACCGTTTGAGCTTCCGCCACCCAAGCGATACGTGAAAGTCTGGCCACCAATTGTAAGGGTGAAGTTATCAGCAGCACCGCCTGGCCCCATAACACCGTAATAGTGAGTTGAGGGATTTCCGTTCACCCCACCAGTGTTTGGGTCCTTATATTGCAATGGCTGTGGGCCAGAGGGACAATACAGTGTCTTGACGACAGTATTTCCCACGGCAGCATTGTTCGTGTGATTGAAAGCTACGCCGAAATCGTAACGATCATACACAGACTGTTCTTCAATTAATGGTAAGACAAATACAATCCAGCTCGTGCCATCGATGTATGTATTGGTTGAGCCTCGTGCGAGCACTTTCTCTTGAGAGCCAGGAGGAAAATGCCTGTTTTGGTTTTCGAAGTTCAAGTTGGCCAGCGCGAGCTGTTTCACTTGACTGAGGCAAGCTGCCCGACGACTTGCCTCGCGAGCAGCCTGGACTGCTGGCAAGAGGAGCCCAATCAAGACGCCAATGATGGCAATGACGACAAGGAGTTCCACGAGTGTGAAACCCGATGGCTGATGACGGTGCCTTTGCATGAGAGAAACTCCCCGAGGGGGCTGGAAGAGGTTCAAAAGATTCCCAAATTAAAAAGTAGCGGTTCTATGGAAAAGCTGAAAAAAGGAGTTCCGCCACGAAATTCTATTTTACCGTTTTTCGAATGGCGGCACAACACCTGCGGCGCCGCGTCGATCCATTTGGTGTCCGATTGCGATGAGGTGCCGCGGACGTTTTGGGCGTTGTCATTTTGCGTCAAAAGATTCGTTGCAGAGCCTCGAATCCTGCCCCGAAGCGTGTGACGGCGGGCCCGGCTTTTTTCACCGAGACTCCGTGATGCGGAATACCCTGTACAGGATGACCGTCGTCTGGCTCATGGCGACGCCGTGGGCTATCCACGCGAATGCTGATGCTGGACGGCCAGCGGCAGCGATCTCTTTCAACCGCGACATTCGGCCAATCCTCTCGCGGAACTGTTTTGCCTGCCATGGTCCCGACGAGCAGGATCGGGAGGCCGGTCTGCGGCTTGATGATCGCGAAAATGCGATCAGTGCTCTGGAGAGCGGTGCGCGGGCGATCGTGCCAGGACGGACCCAGAAGAGTGCGCTTGTCGCGCGGATCGAGGCCACTGACCGCGATGTGATCATGCCGCCACCGGAAAGTCATCACATACTTTCCGAGCGGCAGAAGGAACTTCTCGTCAGGTGGATTGCGGAGGGCGCCCCGTACCAGCCCCATTGGGCCTACGTCGCACCGGAGCCTCACGCGGACCCGCAAGTGGCCGACGCGGACTGGGGACGCACCTGGATTGATCGGTTTGTACTCGCGAGTCTCGAAGTGCAGGGCCTTGTCCCCGCTCCCGACACCGACGTCGTCACGCTCGTGCGTCGACTGACATTTGATCTCACCGGGCTGCCCCCGACACCAGCCGAAATTGACGCCTACCTGGCAGATGATTCAGTTGATCGCTACGAGCGGTTGGTCGATCGTCTGCTCGCGACGCCGCGGCATGCAGAACGGCTGGCTGGTTGGTGGCTGGATCTTGTGCGGTACGCCGACACTGTTGGCTACCATGGAGATCAGACACACAATGTCTCGCTCTATCGGGACTGGGTGATCGCCGCATTTCTCGACAATGTTCCGTTTGACCGGTTTACCGTGCTGCAACTGGCCGGTGATCTTGTTGAGCCAGCGGCCAGTGAGCACCCGGAAGACCGTCTGCTCGCCAGTGCGTATCACCGCCTCCTGCAGACGACTCACGAGGGTGGTCTCCAAGTGAAAGAGTACCGGGCGATCTATCAGGCTGATCGCGTCCGCAATCTCTCCGGTGTCTGGCTGGGGGCCACCATTGGCTGCGCCCAGTGCCATGACCACAAGTACGACCCATATACGAGTCGCGACTTTTACGCCGTCGGCAGTTTTTTTGCGGATATCGATGACGAGAAGCACATGGGGAAAGGAGGCTTCGGCGGTGGCACCAACACCCTCCCGACGAAGCGCGACCCCGAACAGCCGCTCGTCGGCCCGTTTGAGCGGCAGCGGGCATCAGCGATTGATGCGGCGATGCATCAGCACAAAAAAGAACTCGAGAAAAAAATGGCTGCGGCTTCGCCGTCGGTCGGGCTCGTGGCACCATCCACCACTGGGGAGAAGGCACTCGACAAGCAGACGGATGGTCCGAGTCTATCCCCGCCGGAGGAACTGGCGGAGATAGCGACACTCCGTGCCGAACTGGCGACACTCGAGGCCGAGCGGAAGGGACTTGAGCGGGTGTTGATGGTGACGCGGCGTCTCGCGAGGCCGCGCACCGTCCGGGTGCTGCCCCGGGGCAACTGGATGGATGAATCGGGCGATGTTGTGACGCCTGCAATTCCGACGTTTCTCGGCAGCCTTCAAACCGAGGGCAGGGCCAGCCGGTCTGATCTCGCCCAGTGGCTTGTCTCACCGGTGCAGCAGGGGGGCAAGGGCGAATTCACGGCGCGGGTCATGGCCAACCGCCTGTGGGCAATTTTTTTCGGTGCCGGACTCTGTCGGACAGCCGATGATTTCGGGGGGCAGGGCGAGCCCCCAGATCATCCCGAACTGCTTGATCGCCTCGCGTTGGAGTTTGTCGCCAACGGGTGGAATGTGCGTCGATTGATCCGTGATATCGTGACGAGCCGGGCATACCGAATGTCATCCGATGCTTCGGCAGAACTCTTGGCCCGAGATCCTGACAATCGTCTGCTTGCTCGACAGGGTCGTTGGCGGTATCCGGCCGAGGCAGTGCGTGACGCGGCTCTTTCCGCCAGTGGGCTGTTGGTGGAGGGGCTTGGCGGTCCAAGCGTGCATCCCTACCAGCCCGCCGGCTACTATCGCCATCTTAACTTCCCCCAGCGGACCTACCAGGCTGACTCGGATAGCCGGCAATGGCGGCGTGGGCTCTACGTCCACTGGCAGAGGATGTTTCTCCACCCGCAGCTGCTGGCCTTCGATGCCCCGACGCGCGAGGAATGTACGGCGGTCCGAATGCGGTCGAACACCCCGAAAGCGGCGCTGGTGCTGCTCAACGATCCGACCTTCGTGGAGGCGGCACGGAAACTGGCGGAGCGGGTGGTGAGGGAGATGGCTGACGACAACGCCCGGATTATCGCGCTCTGGCGGTATGCCGTTTCCCGGGAACCGGATCCTGAAGAGGCGGACCTGGTGCGGAATATGCTCGCCCGCCGACGGGAGGAATACACGGCCGACCCCAAGGCGGCCGAAGCATTGTTGAAAATAGGTGTCGCTCCTCGGGATCGTGCCATCGATTCTGTCACGGCGGCTGCCTGGACAGCCGCGGCGCGGGCAGTCCTGAATCTCCACGAGGCTATCGGCCGGTATTGATCCCACGAAAGCGACGTGCATGGAACCCCACGACATCACTTCCACGATTGCTCAGATTCAGCGACGTACCTTCCTCGCCCGAGCGGGATTGAATCTCGGCGGTGCAGCCCTTTCTGGTCTGTTGGCACGCGATACTGTGGCCGCCAGCGTGGCCCGATCGGCACAGGTCGGTCGATCGCAGGGAGTGATCGATCCGTTGCACCATCCGCCGAAGGCCAAGGCAGTGATTTTTCTGTGTCTCGCCGGCGGCCCGAGTCACCTTGAGACTTTTGATCACAAGCCGCTGCTCACGAAGTTGGATGGTGAGCCAATGCCCGAGAGCGTCACTGCGGGCCAGCCGATCGCCCAACTTCAGGGGAAGAAGCTGATCTGTCTCGGACCGCGTCGGCCGTTCCAACGCCACGGGGAGTGCGGGGCCGAGGTGAGTGACTATTTTCCACGGCTGGGCAGCCTTGCCGATCGGTTTGCGATTGTTCGCAGCATGGTGACGGAGCAGATCAACCATGACCCGGCCCACACATTTATGAATTGTGGCACTGCCCTCTCTGGTCGGCCGAGCATGGGAGCCTGGGTCACCTATGGTTTGGGGAGCGAGGCGGACGATCTTCCCGGCTTCGTTGTGATGACGAGCAAGATGGGTCGTAATCCCCAGCCGATCGCCGCCCGACAGTGGCATTCGGGCTTCCTCCCCGGCCAATTTCAGGGGGTGGAATTCGCGACGAGCGGCCCGCCGGTTCACTATGTGGCCAATCCGCCGGGCGTTTCTCCACACCACCAGCGGGATCTGATCGACACGGTCGCGGCGATTGAACGGCATCGCCTGGGGAGGATTGCCGACCCCGACGTGGCGACCCGCATTCGACAGTATGAGTTGGCCTTCCGAATGCAGACGAGCGTGCCGCACTTGGCGGATCTCTCCGGCGAGACGGTGGAGACGTTGGAACTTTACGGCGCGGAGGCAGGCAAGGCGACAGTTGGTACAAACTGCTTGATGGCTCGGCGACTGGTGGAGCGGGGCGTGCGGTTCGTACACCTCTATCACAGTGACTGGGATCACCATAATGGTATCGATGGCTTCATGGACGAAATCTGTCCACCGACCGATCGGGCAGCCGCCGGCCTGCTCATCGACCTTGAACGGCGGGGCCTTCTCGAGGAGACGCTTGTCGTGATCGGTGGTGAGTTTGGACGCACGCCGATGGGACAAGGAGACAAGGGCAAGATCGGCCGTGATCACCACATCAAAGGCTTCAGCATGGTGCTTGCCGGTGGCGGGATTCGGGGTGGGATCACCCACGGGGCTACCGATGATTTTGGCTATCACGCCGTGCAGGATGTCGTGCATGTCCGCGACCTGCATGCGACGATGCTGTACCAGTTGGGCATCGACCCAGCGCGGCTCAGCGTCGAGTTTCAGGGACTCGACACGAAGCTCACGGGTGTCGAGCCAGCCCATGTGGTCAGGAGCCTCGTGGGATAAGGGAAACCGCACAGGCTGCGATGACTGGCCCTGTTTGATCCCATAATCTGGCGATCTGCAGGGCCTATGGCTGCCGGACGGTTCGTCAGGCGAGTGGGTGGGTCATCTCGACCGGTACGACCCACTGGTCATATTGCTCCGGCGTGACGAAGCCGAGCGACACGGCGGCCTCCTTAAGGCTCGTCCCTTCGATATGGGCTTTCTTGGCAATCTTTGCCGCCTTTTCGTAACCGATGTGGGTGTTGAGCGCAGTCACAAGCATCAATGAGTCATCAAGATGATGCTTGATTCGAGCGAGGTTGGGCTCGATCCCGGTGGCACAGTGAATCCGCATCGAGTCGCAGGCGTCAGCAATCAGGTCGGCGCTCTCAAGCACGTTGTGAATCATCACCGGTTTGTAGACGTTGAGCTGGAAGTTGCCCTGGCTGCCGGCGAAGGCGACGGTGGCGTCGTTGCCAAATACCTGGGCGCAGACCATCGTCATCGCCTCGCACTGCGTCGGGTTCACCTTGCCCGGCATGATTGAACTGCCCGGCTCATTTTCGGGAATTGAGATCTCCCCGATTCCACACCGCGGCCCACTGGCCAGCCAGCGGATGTCGTTGGCGATCTTGAGGAGCGACATCGCCAGCCCTCGCTCCGCCGCGCTCACTTCCACGAGCGCATCGTGGGCCGCAAGGGCGGCGAACTTGTTGGGAGCCGACACAAACGGATGCCCCGTCTCCTTGGCGATAGAGGCGGCGGCCGTGTCGCCAAACTTCGGATGGGCGTTGAGCCCGGTGCCGACGGCTGTGCCGCCGATTGCCAGCTCGTAGAGCCCGGGCAACGCCCGCTCGATGCCGGCGAGCCGGTCGTCGAGTTGGGCCCGCCACGAGGAGATCTCCTGGCCGAGCGTGATCGGGGTGGCATCCTGAAGATGCGTGCGGCCTATCTTCACGAGGTCGGCATGCTTCTTTTCGAGCGTAAGGAACACGTCGCGGAGGGCCCGCACAGCGGGCAGCAGCCGGTCGTGGATCACCTCCACCGCAGCGATGTGCATCGCGGTGGGGAAGGTGTCGTTGCTTGACTGGCCACGGTTGACGTCGTCATTGGGATGCACCGGCTTCTTCGAGCCCATCGCGCCACCGGCGATCTCAATCGCGCGATTCGAGATCACCTCGTTGGCGTTCATGTTCGACTGCGTGCCGCTGCCGGTCTGAAAGACGACGAGCGGAAAATGATCATCGAGGGTGCCGGAAATCACTTCGTCGGCTGCCTGCACGATCAGCTTTACGGTGTCGGGCGGGAGTTGGCCGAGGTCACCGTTGGCTAGCGCTGCTGATTTTTTTAAGATTCCGAGGGCTCGCTTCACGGCCCGGCCCCACTGAAAGCGCTCAACACCGATCTTGAAGTTGTCGCGAGATCGCTCCGTCTGGGCCCCCCAGTAGCGGTCGGCGGGCACCTGCACCTCGCCCATGCTGTCAGACTCGGTGCGAAACTGTTGGGCTGCCATCGGTCACCTCCGCTCACAAGTGTAGCGGGAGCGAAGGTCAGCGGAAGATCGTGGGGCGGCTCGCCTGCTCCGTTTCTTTCCGCGGAGCTGCCACCGTCGCTGGCGGCTCGCGGGTGGCCAAGGCAAGTGCGAACCAGCCTTCGTGACTCACTGCCTGAACCGCCCGCATGCCTTCCAGCCGAGGATTGGAAACAATCTGCTCGGGTACGACTGGCAGCGGTCGTTCCTTGGGAAAGATCTTGCCGAAGATCGTGCGGAGGGCAATCTCTATCCGCCCCTGATGCCCCGGGCCGCTGATGCGAATCGGGCCATCGCGCTCCAAAAAAACCTGCGGCCCGGCGACAACCGGGCAGTAGGCAACCTGAGCGACTACGTCGTACCAGTTGCGGCGGCTGCTCTCCAACGCTTCCAGCGATATCTTCACATGAATGAGTCCCTCCATGCAGGTGATTCGGATCGGCTCGACTCGGGCGAATGTCACCTCCACGCCATCGGGCAGATCGTCAGGCACCTGCCGTTCGATGCCGATCCGGTCACAGATGTGGCCATACAGATTGGCAAGCGGGAATCGCTGGCCCGCCAACGCCAGTCGCTCGAGTGCATTGTTCACCACCGACTCATGCAGCTGCATACTCACATGCGCATCGGCAGGAGCGCGGGGGCGGGGCGTGTGGGCCGCTACCTGTGTGTCGGCTGCCAGCCGTAGCCGCAGGGTGGCTAGCGAGGCCGATGTCTCGAGTACCACCGGCGTTGGTTCGAGCCCGAGTTTCACCAGTGGCATCCAGAGGCGTTCTCGCACCCGCTCAGCCGCATCAACAAACTGGGGCTCGGCCTTCTCGTCGGTCTCGCGGCAGGCCCGAAGCACGATTTTGTTGATCACTTCACGATTCACATCAGGAAGCGATTCATCATGCTGGCTCTTCACGAGCTGCCGCACGAGCGTTCGCATTACCGGCACCGCATCGAAGCTTGTCTGAATGCCGGCGAGTTGGGAGTTGTTGGAGGCGGCGCCGGTGGCCGGGCCAAAGAGTAGGCCTTGCGACGACACCTTGATCGGCTTCCGCACGACGAAGTTGGATGCACCCCGCGACGTGAGCGACACGACACCGGCATCGGTCACGCTGCGGGATGTGATGCCGCCCTGCACCTCTAGCAGCATCGCGATCTCATCGTGGTCAGGCACGAATGTGACGGTGGTCGTGCTGGTGACGGTCCGGGTGCCACGAACCTGACGGCCGTTGATGATCTCATTGACCGGGCCGGTCGTTTCCTCGGGCTCCGGCAGGAGTTTCTCGACGAATTGCTGGTGCACCGCGAGCCGCATGTTGGGCGAGAGATAGTGGTCGGTGACGGCCCGCACGACCGCGGCAGCACCAGAGAGAGACGAGGCCTCGATCGTGCGCAGGGCCTCCTTCACTACAGCCGCGTCGGCCGCGCCGCATGAGGTCTCATAGCGCTCCAGCGACTCAAGCAGACGGCCTACGTCGGCCTCGGAGCGGGCCATCAGCAGCGGATCACGGGCCGCCGGTTGGGCCTGCTCATCAGCAGAGCTGGTAGGGGGTGCGGCGAGCATGCCGGCGGCCGCCCGCCAGACTGCCACGCGGCGCGAGACGGCCAGAGCCGCGCGGCGGGTGTTTGAAGCAAGGCTTCCCTCCGTGATTCGGTCGGCCACGTCCATGCCCCGGTGCACCACCTCGCTGAGCACGACCAGAGTGGATGCCGCGGCAGGGTCGCCTGGGCCGGCGCTGAGCAGCACATTGCCGAGTGTATTGAGGGCGTCTCGTGACCAGTGTTCCACAGGCTCATGTCGCAGCCCATCAGTCGGCGCATGATGCAGGTCATGCAGGTCGGCGATCAGTGTGACAGGATGGGGCCAGAGGCAACCGGGTCGCCGTACGTCGGGGAGACCCTGGAGCGTCGCCAGACGCTGATCGTCGTCATGGGGATCCCGCCGGTTGCGAACAAAGATCCGCTCCCCTTGGCGGAGTCGATCGAAGAGCCGGCCTCCGCCCGGCAGCTGTCCGGCGGCTGGCCCCGGAGTAGCTGCGAGCCGCGGCGGATCGCCGGCATCAGTCCAATTGACGCTGTCCGGATCGGTCCATGCGGCGCCGGGCAATGGGGCAGCACCGAGCGAGTCAGCCGCCACAGGAGGCTCGATCCGCGCCGGCTGCGCCGACGGTGGTGGTAGTGGCGGAGTCGATGGGGTGGGCTCTTCAGCAGCCAGGCGATGGATGTGCACCCGGGTGACGAGCGACTTGAGCGAACTCGGCTCAGCCGGTTCGATGGTCAGCGGGGGGGGCACCGACGACGGAGCCGCGGCGGGGAGTGGCGGAAGATCTGGCTGTGGCGAAAGAACCGCGGCGGAACGGGGTGGAAGGGCCTGCGCCGCGGCTGCCTGCCGCGATCGCATTTCCTCGGCTGTTGCTGGAATCGGGGCCAGGGCAAGCCGCTCTGGCTCCGGCCCTGGTTTCACCACCGCCGGCATGGCGGCTGCCATAGACGCGAGATCTCCGACGGGCGGCGACACCTTGGGCGCCGGTGGTGCGGCAGTCGGTGGCTGCTGTGGGAGAGGCGAGGCGACCGGCACTGGCTCTTCGAGACCAAAGAACGGCTCGGGGACCGGCTCCCACCCGCCGGACACGACCATCGCCACGGCCTGAAGGACGCCCCCCAAAAATGAGATCGCGATGATTCCCTTCGCTCGCGCGTCAGCCATGCCCGCCCCGGCCGTGTCGAAACTGAACTGTGTGGAGGGGCGTGGCTTCGCTCACACGCCGCACAATTCGATCGACAAGCAGAACAGGGAAATTCGACCGGCCTTGGCAAAACCGTCAGGGTTTACCACCCGCAGCCAGCCGCGGGGCTTCGAGGATCGCCGTCCAGGCGTCGATGAGGATCGCCAGATTGGAGTTGCGATCGACGGAATCAAGGGCATCGAGCGAATGCTCAAGAAGAATGGCCGCTGCCTCGGCTGCCTCGCCTTCCAAGGCTGTCTCGACCGCCCATCCTGCCAGGGCCCGTGCGAGTGCCGCATCAGTTGGATTTTCACCCGTGGTGGCCCGTCGCAACGCGGCCCGGTAGAAGTCGATCGCTCCCTCGAGTACCACCTTCAGCCGGGCCCGCCGCGGCGGCGCCTCCTTGCCAGCGGCTTCCACGAAGGCAATGGTTTCCCGTGCGAGTTCAACACCCCGAAAGGGCCGCCCGGCGAGCAGGCCGATCAACTGCGTACGAAACTCGACGACAGCGGGATCAAGGAGGAGGCGCGCTCGGGTGAGGCTGCCCCCGGCGGCATGGGACACGCGAGCGAGTACCGCCGAATCGACCGGTCCGCCCGCAGCGGCGGCCTCCCGCTCCAGCACCTGCCCGATGATCTCCGGCGCGAGCGGCTTGAAGCGGACGATCTGACACCGCGAGCGGATCGTGGGCAGTTGTCGCTCGAGCGACTCACCCACGAGGATGATCACGGCGCCGTCGGGCGGCTCTTCGAGCGTCTTCAGGAGACAGTTGGCCGCTTCCGCGAGCATCAGGTCGGCGTCGAGAATGATCGCCGCTTTGCGAGTGCCCACCGCCGGTCGGAGTTTCACCCGCCAGCAGAGCCCCTCACGCATCCGGTGCTCGGCGTCGCCCACAAAGGCCTCGAGCGGAATCGTCGCGCGGTCTTCGGGCTTCTGCACCACATCGATATCGGGGTGGCTGCCGGCCTCGGCCTGCACGCACGACGCACAGGCATTGCAGGCCACGAGGTCGGGCTGCGGCTGCTGACACAGCAGCGCCTTGGCGAGCCCGAGGGCAAACGTGCTCTTGCCGACGCCTGAGGGGCCGATGAAGAGATACGATCCGGCCACGCGGCCCAGCGCCGCCGCCGTGGCAAACCGCTCGGCGATCGCGTCGTGCCCTTCGATGCCCTGCCATGCCATGGGAGTGCGGTCTATCTGAGTTCGGAGGCGAGTTCTGGAAAGCCGGCGGCGATCGCCGCGCGGATGCGGCCACCGACCTCTTCGACCGACGCATCGGCGTCGATCACCCGGATCACATCGGGCTGCCGCGCGGCCTCGGCGAGATAGCCCGCGCGGAGCCGCTGTCGATAGCCGTCACCCCGATTCTCCAGCTTGTCGAGCGGCCGGTCGAGCCGGGCGGCCGACACAGCGAGATCGACGTCAAGCAGGAGGATGAGGTCAGGCATGAGGCCGCCGGTCGCCACACGGCCGACATCGCGGATCACCTGCGGATCGATGCCACCGGCATGCCCCTGGTAGACGACGTTGGCAAGCAGGTAGCGATCCGATACGACCCACT
The DNA here is from genome assembly GCA_038144795.1 of Candidatus Kuenenia sp. Taxonomy (GTDB): domain Bacteria; phylum Planctomycetota; class Planctomycetia; order Pirellulales; family UBA1268; genus CACORA01. The sequence goes on from JAYQOK010000069.1 coordinate 11,560, forward strand.
CACCGCGGTCGAGCGCGGGCCGAATCACCTCCTGCACCAGCTGCGCCCGCGCGGCCATGTAGAGAAACATCTCAGCCGTGGGGGCGAGGTGGAGATCGTGACGATCGAGCAGAATGGCGCGGATGGCGTCGCCGGCCGCTGTGGAGCCGGGGTCGCGGCAGGTAGTGACGCGGCAGCCGCGGTGCTTGAGCCACGTGACGAGCGGGCCGATCTGCGACGACTTTCCGGAGCCATCGATGCCGTCGAGGGCGATGAAACGGGGATCTGGCATGGGGTTACTGTACGAGTTTCTGGATGCCCAACGGGTCAGTCGGGTCGAGTGGCTGAATCCGTTTGCAGACAGTTGCCGCCATGGGGCGGCGGTTGGTGTCGAGCAGGCAGTGGACGAGCCCCTTCGCCGCCTCGAAGAAGGGCTTGTTGCCGGGGAGCGCATAGGGAAACGGCTGCGGGCTCCCCGCCGCCTCCATGGCCTTAAGGCAGAGTTCGTAGGCCCGCCCAAAATGGCCGCGGGCGAGCTTTGCGTCTTGCTCTTCAAGGGCGATGAGGCCGAGGTGCACATGGGCCTCGAGGAAGTCGGGGCATTCGGAGAGCAGCCAGACGAGTTCGTCACGGGCAATCTCCGTCTCGCCCGCCTCGACCATCGCCTCCACCTCCTCGATGTCATCCCGTCGCTTGCGGGCACATCGCGGCTGGACGATCTCCCAGGCTACCGTGCCTTCAGACTCGCGGCGTTCGACGCGGAGCCGGTCACCAGACGCTGAGCGGGGGCGGGGCGGGGGCATGTGGAGCAAGGGCCGAGGGTCGGGTGAGGAACGGGTTACACTGCTCCGTTGGAACCGACAGGAAAGCAGTTTGCAAGGGGCATTCGTGGCGGCAGCTACCACCAAAGAAGCGACGAAGACTCCGACGACCATCGTACAGCCACTCCTAGCGTGGTATGCCTGCGCCAAGCGGGATCTACCCTGGCGCGGATCGTCACCCGATCCGTATGCCGTGTGGGTGAGCGAGATCATGCTCCAGCAGACGCAGGTGGAGCGGGTTAAGAATTTTTTCGTCAGATTCATGGAGCGGTTTCCGACGGTGCAGACCCTGGCGGCCGCCAGGGAGCCGACGGTGCTCAAGCATTGGGAAGGGCTTGGCTACTACCGACGTGCGCGGCAGCTACATGCGGCGGCCAGGCAGATCGTGAAGGATCATGGCGGAGAATTTCCGCGGTCGGTGGACGGGCTGCGGTCGCTGCCCGGCATCGGCCGCTACACCGCCGGTGCGATTGGGTCGATTGCTTTCGGTCTGCCCGCGCCGATTGTGGAGGCCAACTCGCGGCGGGTGATCGCCAGGCTTGTGGGGTACGCCGCGCCGCTCGACGGCCCGGGCGGTGACGAGCCGATCTGGAAGATCGCGGCGGAACTCGTGCCGGCGCGGCAGCCGGGGCGGTTTAATCAGGCGCTGATGGATCTCGGGGCGATGATCTGTACGCCAAAGCTTCCGCTCTGCAGTCGCTGCCCGCTGGCGAGCGAGTGTGTCGCGCGTCGGACGAATCGCGTCGAGTCGATTCCGGCGCAGGCGAAGCGACGGCCGGTGAAGCAGGTGCGGGAGACGGCGGCCGTGCTGCGGCATGGAGAGAGCGTGCTTGTGGAGCGGCGCGGGCCGGGCGAATGGTGGGAGGGTCTCTGGGATTTTCCTCGCGTGACCAACGGGCCGGCTGCAAAGCGGGGGCGGCGGCTTGGGTTGGTGACATACTCTGTCACACACCATCGGATCGCATGCATGGTGCGGGAACAGATCATGCCACGGCGAACCAAGCCGGCGACGGGCCAGCGTTGGGCGAAGGTCGCCAGCCTCGACGCACTGGCGATGACCGCGCCTGGCCGCCGGATTGCGGCACTTGTGTCACTCAGTTCCGGTTGATCTTGAAAGCCATATTTGGGACCGAGCGAGATGGTATGCTCCTGACCCTGGCGCCACCTCTTTGATCTCGATGGAGTTCTGCCGATGCGTACCGTTGCGATGATCGTTGCCTTGCTCATGCCATGTGTTGCTGCTGCCGCCGACCCAGGCAAACCGCTGGAGGTGCTTCTTGTGGCTGGAGGATGCTGCCACGACTATGCGACCCAGACACAACTTCTCAAGAAGGGGATTGAAGGGCGGGTGCGGGGGCGGGTCAGAGTGGCCTACAACTCGGACAAATCCACGAAGGCCGTCTTCGATGTCTATGCGAAGGACAACTGGGATGAAGGCTACGACGTCATCCTGCATGATGAATGCAGTGCCGATGTGACCGAGCGGGACTATGTCAATCGCATTCTTGCCGCCCATCGACGGGGCACGCCGGCCGTCAATCTGCACTGTGCCATGCACTCGTACCGGTGGGGAAACTTCCGGGAGGCGGTGGCTGCCGGTGCTGACAACGCCGGCTGGTATGAGATGATTGGTCTGCAGTCAACGGGCCATGGCCCGCAGTTACCGATTGACATCGTCCTCACCGACCCTGCTCATCCGATCCTCAAGGGCCTCACCGGCTGGACCACGATCAAGGAAGAACTCTACAACAATATTCAAGTGCTGCCGACAGCGAAGGTGCTCGCCACCGGGCGGCAGTTCGTGCCGCCGAAGGCGAAGAAAGGAGAGCCGTCCGATCCGGCCGCAAAGCCGACCGAGGCCTCGGAGGTAGTTGTGTGGACCAATGAGTTTGGCCCCCAGCGGACGCGGATCTTCAGTACATCGCTCGGCCACAACAACGAAACCGTTGCCGACGATCGATATCTCGATCTGATCACGCGGGGCGTCCTGTGGGCTAGCGGCAATCTCGGCGATGACGGTAAGCCCGTTGCCGAGTTGAAGCTCACTCCCGGCGAGGCGGCTGCGGCGGCTGACTGGGCGGGTAGCGTGTCGTTGCCGGCCGAAGAGCAGGGGCGAGCCATGCGGCTCTTCAATGGCCGCGACTTCGACGGTTGGGATGGGCACATCGATCCCTACTGGTCGATCGAGGGCGCCGAGATCATCGGCCGCAACACGGCGGAGAATGCCCCGAAGGTGAGCACCTACCTTCTTACAAAGAAGCCATACCGCAACTTCCGCCTGCTCGTCGAGGGCAAGCTCGTGACGAGTGAGATGCACTCCGGTGTCGCGATTTGGGGCAAGAAATTTGACAAGGACGGCGAGGCCGCGAGCTATCAGGGCCATCTCGTGATGTTTCCTTCGGGCTGGGGGCTGTATGACCTCTATCGACGCAATGGCATCGCGAAAGATCAGGACGGCAAGGCGAAGGCCGCCGGGAAGCAGCACGACTGGAACCAGATGGAGATTCTCGCCATTGGGAGCCGGATTCGGCTGGCCGTCAACGGCAAGGAGGTGCTCGATTGGACCGATCCCAAGCCTGAGTTCTGCGAGCCCGGTCCGATTGGCCTGCAACTCCACTCCAACAAAGTGCCGCAGGAAGTCCGCTTCCGAGGCCTGCGGCTCGTCGAGGATCCACAGGATGTGCTTGTGACCGCAACGCCCACGCCGCAGTGACGAGCCGTCCTTCGCGCGGGAAGGTCGGCAGGTATCATGGGTCTACCCCCGAAGGAGATCCTGGCGTGGCACGCGCGGCACTGGCACTTGAAGATGGCACGGTCTATTTCGGTAAGTCATTCGGGTCCATGGGTACGGTGTCGGGCGAGGTCTGTTTCAACACCTCGATGACGGGCTATCAGGAGATCCTCACCGACCCCTCCTACCGCGGTCAGATCCTCACGATGACGGCGCCGCAGATCGGCAACTACGGGGTGAACCCGGCCGACGTCGAGAGCGGCAAGCTCCAAATGGCGGGCTTCGTCGTCCGCGAGGCCAGCCGAATCGCCAGCAACTTCACGGCCACCGGCACGCTCAGTGACTATCTTGCGGAGGCTGGGGTCGTAGGTCTTGCCGGAATCGACACGCGGGCCCTCGTTCGGCGGCTGCGAATTCGTGGCGCGATGACGGGCGTGCTCTCGAGCGAGGTGCTTGACGCGAGCAAGCTCGTGGAGATGGCCAGGCAGGCCCCGGGACTTGTGGGTCGCGACCTTGTGCGGGAGGTGATGCCCACGCAAGAAAGCGAGTGGACAGAGACGCTCGACGAATGGGGCGAGCCGCTTCCACAGCCGACCGAAGGGGGGGTGTATCCTGCCGCTACGGCGACCGCCGTCGGCAAGCACGTGGTGGCCCTCGACTACGGCATGAAGTGGAACATCGCCCGGCATCTGGCAAGCACGGGCTGCCGGGTGACCGTGCTCCCCGGGAAAACGACAGCGGCTGATGTGCTCGCCCACAAGCCTGACGGTGTGTTTCTCTCCAACGGGCCGGGCGATCCAGAGGCGCTCGGGTATTGCGTCGACACGGTTCGTGAACTCGTCGGCAAGGTGCCGATGTTTGGCATCTGCCTCGGGCACCAACTGCTGGCCCTGGCCTGCGGCGCCAAGACGTTCAAGCTCACCTTTGGGCATCGCGGAGCCAATCAGCCGGTGATGGATCTGGCCACCGGCACAGTCGAGATCACGTCGCAAAACCATGGCTTCGCGGTCGACGAGGCATCGCTGCCACCTGAACTCGAGGTCACCCACCGCAATCTCAACGACGGCACGATCGAGGGGCTGCGGCACAAGACGGCTAAGGCCGCGAGCGTGCAATACCATCCTGAAGCCGCCGCCGGGCCGCATGATTCGGCCTATCTCTTCGGCAGATTTCGGCAAATGCTGGGTGCGTAACCGGCTGCGGTGGCTGGAGTTCCGTTCATTGGAACGGGCCGGAAAGGCGAAAAATCCGGCTTTTTTTGACATCCGCGCCGTGTGTGCCATGGTTGCTTGGATTTGCGGCTCGCATCCGGAATCCACCGGCGGGCACGGAACCGCCGGTCCCCAGTCACTGCCAAGGAGGCTCACATCATGAGTCGTTCGCTTTTCCTGTGCGGCATCGCCGCCGTCCTGTCGTTCGCCATCGGCTCATCGGCCGATGCCGGTTTTGGTCATCTTCGCCGTCATGCTGAGCCTGGCTGTGCCGCTGAGCCCGCCTGCTGTGCCGAGGAAGTCGGCTGCACGCAGTTTGAGCCGACCTGCTGCGCTGCTGAGCCCACCTGCGGTTGCGAACCGTCGTGTGGTGCCGCCCCCTGCTGCCCCACCAATCCCTGCATCAAGTATCACCACAAGCATGCCTGCAAGCACAAGTGTGCCCAGGGCTGCTGCGTCGAGCCGACTTATGAGACGGTGCTCTGCGTGACGAGCCCCGAGACATGCTGTTCGGTCAACGTGCCGGTCTGCCTGCCTGCCTGCTGTCAGGGCTGTCCGTGCGAGAGTTCACGGTGCACGCTCTTCGGCTGCGGCCAGGTGCGGTATGACTATGCCTGCGGCTGCTCAGTCATCGTCCGCTTCCAAAAGTGCGGTGACATTCTGGTGATCTACCACGGGTTCTAGTTTCACGCCCGCAGGGCCATCCCTGGCCCCCGCGGGCTTTGGGCAGGCGGAGGG
>JAYQOK010000070.1:0-17032 GCA_038144795.1 Candidatus Kuenenia sp.
ACACAATATCCGTCACATCCTCAAGCACCCCCTTGATCGTGGTGAACTCATGAAGTGCGCCGCCGAGCTTAATTTGGGTGACCGCACTCCCCTCAAGGCTCGAAAGCAGAACCCGCCGCAAACTGTTGCCAACCGTGGTGCCAAACCCACGCTCAAAGGGCTCTGCAGTGAACTTGCCGTAGGTTGGTGACAACGTCTTGAAATCGGGCGTCACCGCCCCAGGCAACTCGAGACCACGCCAGCGGATGTGCATGAACAACTCCTTGAAAGCCGGTTGTGACGGAGAATGGGACCGCGGATTAGGGCTACTTTGAACACAACTCAATAATCAGATTGGCCTGCACGGGCAAAGAAACATCATCCGCGGCAGGAAGACGATTGACTCGACCCTCAGGAATACCTCCCTCGGCACGAGAGAGAAAATCGGGGACTTCACGACGGGCCTCAGCCAGCGCGGCATGCACCAACTGTAGACTCTTGGCACGATTTTTGACGCGAACAAGGTCGCCAGCACGAACAAGGTAACTCGGCACGTCCACACGGCGACCGTTCACCGTAATATGGCCATGCATCACCATCTGTCGTGCAGCGGCCCGAGATTGAGCAAAGCCCAAGCGATGCACAACGTTGTCGAGTCGCCGCTCAAGAAGTGACATCAGCGTTTCACCGGTATTGCCCCGGCCCCGCTCAGCGCGAGCGAAGTATGTACGAAATTGCCGCTCCAAAACTCCGTAATAGTGCTTCACCTTTTGCTTCTCGCGAAGCCGGAGCCCGTAGTCGGTGGGCTTGGGACGCCGGCGTTGCACCACCCCCGGAGGAGCCGGACGCCGCTCAAAGGCGCACTTCGGCGTGTCGCACCGACTCCCCTTCAGAAACAACTTCAATCCATCACGGCGGCAGAGCCGGCAGACAGGTCCAGTAATACGTCCCATGGCGTTGCGAGTGTGTGGTTCCTAGCGTGATCGAGCCGAAAACAAAGAAAATTGGAAGCAGGGTAAAGAAAATAGCCTCGAGCCAAGATCAAACACGTCGCTTTTTGGGAGGCCGGCAGCCGTTGTGGGGCAGAGGAGTGATATCCTCGATGCTCTTCACGTTCATGCCGGCCGCTGTCAGGGCTGTAATGGCGCTTTCACGACCGCTCCCAGGACCCTTGACACGAACCTCGAGATCCTTGACTCCAAACTTTGCCGCCTTCTCGGCCGCCTGCTGGGCGGCACACTGACCGGCAAATGGCGTGCCCTTGCGGCTCCCCTTGAATCCACAGGTGCCGCCACTAGCCCAGCAGAGCGCGTCGCCACGGGCATCGGTGATCGTCACCGTGGTGTTGTTGAAAGTGGCGTGGATGAAGGCAATACCCGCCGTCACGTTCTTCTTCTTGGATGTTTTGGCAACCTTTGACATGGTGCTGGAGATTCCGTACTGAGGTGTGTGTGTGTGTGTGTGGAGTGCGAGAAGGACTATTTGAGATCCTTGACGCCCTTCTTGCCGGCCACCGTCTTCTTCGGCCCCTTGCGAGTGCGGGCGTTGGTGCGGGTCCGCTGCCCACGAACGGGCAATCCACGTCGATGCCGCAGCCCGCGGTAACAGGCAATGTCTTTGAGCCGAGAGATGCTCTGGGCTACCTGCCGACGCAACTGCCCCTCAACGACATAATCCTTATCCAACAACGCCGCGAGACGGGCCAATTCGTCTTCGTGCAGATCCCGCGCCGACCCGAGGGGGTCAACACCGGCCTTATGACAGAGTTCCCTCGCAATGCGCGGACCGACTCCATAGAGATACTGCAGGGAGTAGACCGTCTTTTTTTCGGTAGGAATATCGACGCCGAGAAGTCGGGGCATGGGTTTGATCCAAACGGGAATGGGAGGGCCGGCTTACCCCTGTCGCTGCTTGTGCCGCGGGTCAGAGCAGACGACGAACACAACGCCCCGCCGCTTGACGATTTTGCACTTTTCACACATGCGACGAATGCTAGCGCGGACCTTCATGTTCAACTCGCAAATCGGGAGCTCTGGACGACCGGCCAAAGGCAGTTTGGTGGAGCCCCAGAGTATAGAAACACCGCTGGGGCGTTCACAAGGGGGTGGCTTTTTCAGCCTTGACAATGGCCTCGAGTGACTCACCTGCCTCAGGAGCGGCCGTCAGCACCCGCGGCCCGGCATCGGTGATCGCCACCGTATGTTCAAAGTGCGCGCTTGGCTTGCCGTCGACAGTCGATTGCGTCCAATGATCAGGCATCGGCCGGACCTTCTTCGACCCCATGTTGACCATTGGTTCGACGGCGATCACGAGCCCCGGCTCGAGTTCAAAGTCGTGGTTGCGGCGGAAGGCCGGAGTACAGAAATTCGGCACCTGAGGGTCTTCGTGCATCTTGCGGCCGATACCGTGCCCAACGAAGTTCTCGACCACGGAAAATCCGTGGTCCCGGACGTACTTGGCCATTTCGGCGGCAACGTCGCTCCAGCGGTTTCGACTCCCCATCAGTTGGATCGCCAGATCGAGCACGCCCGAGGTGCAGTCGAGCAGCCGGCGAACGTCGGGGGAGATGTCGCCCACCGGGTACGTGACGGCCGAATCACCGCACCAGCCACCAATCTTGCAGCCAGTGTCAATGCTCACTACATCGCCATCAAGTAACACCCGCCGACCAGGAATACCATGGACGACTTCATCGTTTACCGACATGCAGCAAACAGCTGGGAAGGGGATCTTGCCAGGCACGCCTTTAAAGAGGGGCACTGCGCCCTTTTCGGCAAAGAATCGCTCCACGGCCGCATCGATCTCACCGGTCGTGATGCCAGGCCGCACCAGCGATTTGACGAGTTGATGGGCAGCCCACACAAGGAGGCCGGCCCGCCGCATGGCGGCAATCTCACGGTAAGAGCGTAGATTCACCACTGGATGAACAATCCCGTTCGAGGTTTTCCAGAAGTATAGGTGATCCGCCGAACCGTGCAGCGGGCGAACTCCAAATTCCGATCAGCGACCCCCAGGGGCCGCCGACCGCCTCTCAAATTGCTCCACCGCTTCTCTCACTCGACCAAAAATCTCGTCGGCAGCGCCCAAACCATCGATGCTGGCCAGCTTTCCTTGGCGGGCGTAGTAGTCGAGGAGCGGGGCAGTCTGGGTCTCAAAACTGACGATTCGCTTGGAAAAAACCTCTGGATTATCGTCGGCTCGCTTGCGGGCCAGCATTCGGCGGATGAGCTCATCGCGGGGCACGGCGAGTTCGATAACACCATCAACACTCATCGCCCGACGCTCGAGAAGGTCATCGAGCATTTCCGCCTGAGGAAGCGTTCGCGGAAAGCCGTCGAGGAGGCAGCCAGAGCGGCAATCTGGCGTCTCAAGCCGCTTGGTCACCATCGCTAGCACCAGGGAGTCGGGCACGAGTTGCCCATGCTCCATGTACTCTTTGGCCGTGATCCCATCAGGCGTACTTGCCCGAATGGCCGCGCGCAACATTTCTCCGGTTGAGAGATGCGGCACCTTGAGATACTCGACGAGCCGCTGGCACTGCGTGCCTTTGCCCGCTCCGGGAGGTCCGATCAGGATGATCCGCATCAACGATCCACGGACGGCTAGTTCTTCTCGAGGAGCCCCGTGTAATTCCGCATCACAAGATGGCTGTCTATCTTCTGCACCAGGTCAAATGCCACGCTCACGGCAATCAGCAGCCCCGTGCCGCCGTAGAAACTCGCGATTTGGGCGGGGATTCCCAAAGCTCCGCTGATGATCGTAGGAATGACGGCCACCAGCGACAGAAACGCCGCCCCGACGTAGGTAATCCGCTCCATAACACGTTCGAGGTAGTCAGCAGTTCGCTTGCCCGGCCGGTAGCCCGGAATGAAGGCCCCAAAATTCTTGAGATTGTCGGCCATCTCCTTGGGATTAAAGGTGATTGCCGTCCAAAAATAGCAGAAGAAGTAGATCAGCAGCACATAAAGCACGTTATAAAGCAACGATTGCCCCCGCGTGAATGAATCTTGAAGCGACGCCAGGATCGAACTGCCCGGATAGGCTCCTGCGAGGTACTGAAAAATCATCTGCGGAAACAGGAGCAGCGAACTGGCAAAGATGATCGGCATCACACCGGCCTGATTCACCCGCAGCGGCAGATACTGGCGAGTGCCTCCATAGACACGGCGGCCCCGCACATGCTTGGCACTCTGGGTCGGAATTCTTCGCTGCCCCTGCGTCATAAACACCACGCCCGCCACCACGCTCACGAAGAGCGCGGCGAGTACGAGCAGTGTCTCGATACCCATCTTGCCGCCGCCCCCGCCAAGTTCCCAAGTCGTATCGGCACCCAACTCAATCAAGGCGCTCGGCATACCGGCCAGAATCCCGGCCATGATCAGGAGGCTGATGCCGTTGCCAATCCCAAACTCATCGATCTGCTCACCGAGCCACATCAGGAAGATCGTACCCGCCGTCATGGTTAGCACCGCCACCAGTTGCCAGATGAAAGGCAGCCTGCCATCGACGAGAAAATCTGATTGGATGAGCGACATCTCCCCGACTCGAGTCGAGGACAAAAAGGCCACATACGCCCAACTCTGGAGCAGGCAAACAAATACGGTCGCATAGCGGGTGTATTCGTTGATCTTTTTACGCCCCGCCTCCCCTTCCTTCTGCAGCCGCTCCAAGGGCGGCCATACCGTGCCAAGGAGCTGGAAGATAATTGAGGCTGAAATATACGGCATGATTCCCAGGCCGAAGATGGTGGCCTGGGAAAGCTGACTGGCCGAAAACACAGCCACGGTTTTGAGCAGGTCGGCAACGCCCTCCGACTGCTCGGCAAAGGCAGTCATCGCCTTCGGATCAACGATCGGGAGAGGCACCTGCCAGCCGACCCGGTAGATCGCCAAGAGGCCAAGCGTGAGCAGAATCTTCTGCCGCAGTTCCGGGATCGTAAAAATAATCCTGAGTTTCTCGAGCACGAAGCCGGTTCCTTTCCTTGATCGAGCGCGGCACGCTGATGCCCCCATCCCGTCGGGGCATGCCGCGCCCGCCGTCTGAGATTATCCCTCGGCACGCGGTTTCGGCGATCCCTGTTTCGTACTCTTTTTTCGGCTGCCTCGCTTTACCGGCGCCGGCCCAGCAAGATCGGTCACCGAGCCGCCGGCAGCTGTGATTTTTTCCCGGGCCTGAGCACTAAAACGGTGCGCAGAAACCTTCAGCGACTTGGTCAGCTTTCCCGCGCCGAGAATCTTGAGTTCATCCCAGATCCCCTTGCAGATGCCCCGCGTACGGAGGGCCTCCGGTGTCACGTCGTCACCAGCAGCAAACCGCTCTTCGAGCACGGCGACGTTCACGGCGATCACTGAACGGGCAAAACTGTTATTGAATCCTCGCTTGGGAAGCCGTCGGATGATCGGGGAGCGGCCGCCCTCGAAGATTGATGGCGCCGACCAGCCGGCCAGTTGCCCCTGCCCCTTGTGGCCCCGCCCCGACGTCTTGCCGCGGCCCGAGCCGGGCCCCCGCCCCACTCGCAACCGTTTCTTATTCTTATGCACGCCTCGATTGACGTCGTTGAGTTTCATGTCAGCACTCCACAGATTCCGAAAACAGATTCGCAGGGTTGAAGGGTGATCTCATCGAGGCAGAGAGGAAAATAAACAGCCAAACCTCAGTGCGCCTGCTCAGGGCCGAGCGTCACACCGCGAAGTTGCTCCACGTGGGCTCGCGTCCGCAGTTGCTTGAGGGCTTCGACGGCCGCCTTCACGAGATTGACCGGGTTAGTCGACCCGTGGCACTTGGTGAGCACGTCATGGATTCCCGCCGACTCGCAGACTGCCCGCACGGCCGCCCCGGCGATGATTCCGGTGCCCGGGCTGGCCGGCAGCAGAAGCACCTTCGCGGTGCCGCTCAACCCCTCCACGCGGTGCGGGATCGTGCCGCCATCGAGCGGCACCTCGACAAGATTCTTCATGCCGTCCTTGATCGCCTTTTCCACGGCCGGCGGTACCTCATTAGCCTTGCCATAGCCGACGCCCACCTTGCCGCGGCCATTGCCGACGACCACGAGCCCGGCGAAACTGAATCGACGGCCACCCTTCACGACCGTGGCACACCGCCGCACCTTCACCACTTTTTCGGCAAACTCACCACCGGCGCGGGATTCTTTCTCTTGTCTGGTTCCGGTCGACACGGCTGGCTCCCTTCGGGAAAAATCGGCTGAGGCTGGAAGTGTGATTCTGAAAATGCGGTCTTAAAACTCGAGGCCCGCTTCCCGGGCGGCGTTGGCGAGGGCGGCCACACGGCCGTGGTAGCGAAAGGCACCGCGATCGAAGCAGACCTGGGAAATACCGGCCGCCTTCGCGCGGGCAGCCACCTCCTGGCCGACCGCCGTGGCTGCCGTCTGGTTGCCTCCGAAGCCGACATTGTCGCGAAGTTTCTTGTCCATCGTGCTGGCCGACACCAGCGTGCGGCCGGAAGCATCATCGATGATCTGAGCGTAGATGTGCTTGCTGGTGCGGAATACGGAAAGCCGGGGCCGCTCGGCCGTGCCACGAATGTGACGGCGGACGCGGTAGCGGCGGCGCTGGCGTTGACGGAGGATCGTGCGGGCGTGGTCCATGGCTGTTTGGTGCGTGGTGGGGAGGGATTGCTGGCTTACTTGGTGACGGCCTTACCGGCCTTCCGGCGAACCTGTTCGTTTTCATAGCGGATGCCCTTCCCCTTGTAGGGCTCGGGCTTCCGCAGGGCTCTGACTTCCGCGGCAAACTGGCCGACCTGCTGCTTGTCGATGCCCTTGATGCTCACATGCGTCTGGTCGGGGCAGGTCACCGTGAGCCCCTTCGGGATCGGCACATGCAGTTCGTTTGCGAAGCCGACACGCAGCTGCAACACGTTGTTTTGAATCGCGGCGAGGTAACCGACACCGACGATCTCGAGTTTCTTCTCGAAGCCCTTTTCGACGCCCTCCACCATATTGGCGACAAGGGCCCGCGTCAGGCCGTGCACCGACCGCGACACGCGATTGTCATCGGCTCGGTTGACGGAAAGCGCGCCGCCAGCCTGATCGACTTCCACCGAGACCGCCGGGTGCAGCCGCTGCTCAAGCTTGCCGAGCGGGCCTTCCACTCTCACCGTGCCAGCTTCAATGGCGACTTTTACGCCTTTCGGAATCTGCACGGGGGCTTTGCCGATACGGGACATGTCCTGATCCTCGAAATCCTGAATACTTGAATTGAACGGGTTGATTCGGGCCTGGAGTGGCCTACCAGAGTTCGCAGAGCACTTCGCCACCGAGTTTTCGCTGCCGTGCCTCGCGATCACTCACCACGCCACTCGACGTCGAGAGGATCGAAATGCCGAGACCACCGAGCACAGGCCGGAGCCGGGCCGAACGGCTATAGACACGCCGCCCCGGCGAGCTCACCCGCTTAATGTGGCGGATCAGCCGCTCCCCGTTGGGGCCGTACTTGAGTTCCAGTTGGAGGCTGGGCACCGGTCCGCCCTCCACCTCGCGCCAGTCCCAAATAAAGCCCTCGCGTTTGAGCACGTCGGCAACTCCCCGCTTCACCTTCGAGGCGGGTACCTCCACCGTGGGCCGTTCGATACGGACCGCATTGCGGATGCGGGTGAGCATGTCGGCGATCGGATCAGTCATCATGGTTTGTGGTCCTCTACCAACTGGCCTTGCGAACGCCCGGAATACACCCCAGGTCGGCGAGTTTCCGGAAACAGATGCGGCACATGCCAAACTTGCGATACACGGCCCGCGGGCGGCCGCACAGCATGCAGCGGTGCACCTTCCGCGTGGAAAACTTCGGCGGTCGCTTGGCGGCTGCGATCTTCGATTTGCTTGCCATACCTGGTTCCTGGGCTCGCCCCCCTACGGAGACGCATCATCTCTCCAACTCGGTCAACTGGAGCCGCTACGCCGCGGCCCCCTCTTCGCCTTCCTTTTTGAGCGGCATTCCCATGGCCACGAGAAACTCGCGGGCATCGTCATCGGTACGGGCCGTCGTGACGAACGTGATGTTCATGCCCTGCGGCCGGGTGAACTTGTCGGGATTGATCTCGGGGAACACATTCTGCTCGGCCAGCCCCAAGCTGTAGTTACCGTGGCCGTCAAACGCGGTGCGGGAGAGCCCACGGAAGTCGCGGACCCGGGGAAGCGCGAGCGACACCAGACGATCAAGAAACTCATACATCCGTCGGCCGCGGAGTGTGACCTTGCAGCCGATCGGGAGATTCTCACGGAGCTTGAATCCTGATACGGCCGCCTTTGACAGCGTGGCGATCGGCTTCTGACCGGTCACCTGAGCCATCGCGGTGAGCGCCTCTTCGAGATACTTCTTCTCGGTCACGGCCACGCCGACACCCATGTTGACGACGATCTTTTCAAGCTTCGGGATGGCGTGGGGATTGGTCGTCGCCAGCTTCTTGGCTAGTTCCGGCCGCACCGTGTTCGTGTAATGCTCGAGCATCCGTGGAGCGCCGGCGGGGCCGGGGGCGGCGGATTGTGCTTTTGTCTTCTTTGCCATCACCACGTTCCTGAACTTGATTCGATTGCTTTGAACTCGGTTGCCTGAGCTCGTCGTCGCCGACGCGTTTCCTATGCCTTTGCCTTCCGAATGCTGCCAAGGTCGGCTCCGCACTTGCGGCAGGCTCGTGACCGGCTGCCGTCAGCCTCCACCTTTACCCCGATCCGCGTCGCCTTGCCACAGGCCGCGCAGACGATCAGCACGTTGGAGGCATCCACCGGCATCTCCTTGCTGAGCCGCCCCCCCTGCGGGTTTTTCTGGCTTCGCTTGATATGCCGATAGACGCGATTGACGCCCTCAACCACGAGCTTGCCCTTCGCAGGCAGCACAGAGAGCACCTTGGCTCGCGTGCCACGGGCGTTGCCTGTTGTCACCTCGACGAGGTCACCGGAACGAATCAACATCACACCACCTCGCTCGCCAGGCTGACGATCTTCATGAAATTACGGTCGCGGAGTTCCCGGGCGACGGCCCCGAAAATTCGCGTGCCCTTTGGATTTTTGTCGTTGTCGATGATCACACAGGCGTTGCTGTCAAACCGCACGTAGCTGCCATCATCGCGGCGGGTCGGGCTCTTGCACCGCACGATCACCGCCTTCACAACGGCCTTCTTCTTGACGTCGCTGCCTGGGATCACGCTCTTCACGCTGCAGACGATGACGTCGCCGATCCCAGCGGTTCGCTTCTTGCTGCCACCGAGCACTTTGAAGCACATGACTTCCTTGGCACCGGTGTTGTCGGCGACCTGGAGCCGCGTTTGCATCTGGATCATGTGGCGGCCCCTTCGTGGTCACGCGACTCGCCCTCAGAACCAGTCGCCGCAGCCTCTTCGGCCCGGGCAGCGGTCTCCCGCATCTCCGTGGCCCGGGCTCCGCTTCGCAGCAACGCCAGGTCAACAGCCCGACTCTTCTGCACGACCCGCACCAACTCCCACCGCTTCAGCCGGCTCCGTGGCCGGCACTCCACGATTTCCACGAGGTCGCCGGGCTGCGACTCATCCTGCTCGTCATGAACGTGGCAGACGGTGCGGCGATGCAGAATGCGGCCATACTTTGGATGACGCACGACCCGCGGGATCTCGACCCGGCGCGTCTTGCTCGACGCGGCACTGGTCACGGTTCCTGTTTCGACTCGCTTGGGCATTGGGAAAGGTTCCTAAAAATCGAATGAGTGGTGATCGAAGGGTGGTGGGTTGTCAGGTGGCGGGGGAGGCGGCCGCCAAGGCGGCCCGCTCGGCCAGCACGGTCTGGCAGCGGGCGATCGTGCGACGGAGTTTCTTCATGTCGGTCGGGGCGGCAAGTTTCTCTGTCTGTGCCTGCATCCGCAGACGAAATAGAGACTCGGCGGCGTCCTTGCAGACCAACTGGATCTGCTCGTCGCTCATCTCCCGCAGTTCTTGTGCTTTACTCATTGCTCTCGGATCGCTCTCTACTGACTGTCTGGCTCTTTGCTGACTCTCTTGTGCTGTCCGCTTTTGGATTTCCTCGTCTCTGGCGACGCTCGCTTACATCACCCGCCGCTTCACAAACCGCACCCGCACCGGCATCTTGTGGGCCAGCCGCGCGAAGCAGAGCCGGGCCGCGTCTTCGCTCACGCCGCCAATTTCGTAGAGAATCGTGCCCGGCTTGATCACGGCCGCCCAAAACTCCGGTTCGCCCTTGCCTTTGCCCATTCGTGTCTCGAGGGGGATCGATGTCACCGACTTGTGAGGAAACACACGCACATACAGCCGTCCCTCCGTACGGAGATACTGCTGCGCCGCGATACGGCCGGCCTCGATGGTCGCGGCGGGGAGCCATCCCGGCTGCTCGGCCTGGAGGCCGAAGTCGCCGAAGACGACGCGATTCCCGCGGGTGGCGTCACCTCTTATACGACCTCTTTGGCTTTTTCGGTGCTTGACCCTCTTGGGCATCAGCGCCATCGCCATCCTCCTCGTACATGCCTTGGTTGACCCACACTTGAATTCCGATGTTGCCCTGCGCCGTGGGAGCCTCGCAGAACCCGTAGTCGATCTTGGCCCGCAGTGTGGAGAGCGGCATCGCCCCGGCGATCGCCTTTTCACACCGCGACATTTCCGCGCCGCCGAGCCGACCGGCAAGCTGAATCTTCACACCCTTGGCGCCGGCGTCCATGGTCGTCTCGAGCGCCCGCTTGAGCGTCCGACGGAAGGCGGCCCGTTTGACGAGTTGGTCGGCGATATCTTCAGCGATGAGCTGTGCCTGGATTTCAGGGCGGCCCACCTCCTCCACCTTGAGGTTCACGCGGCGGCCGAGCAGATCCTGCAATTCCTCTTGTAGGCGGTCGACCTCCTGCCCCTTCCTACCGATGATTACACCAGGCCGGGCTGAATGGAGAATCACCTTCACCTCGTCGCGGGTCCGCTCGATCTCCACCTTCGGGATCGCCGCGGCGCGATACTTCGTTTTCAGAAACTTCCGCACCTTGAAATCCTCCATGAGGAGGTCGCGGAAATCCTTCTTGGATGCATACCAGCGGCTCTTCCACGGCTCGGTCACGCCGGTACGGAAGCCGGTGGGATGAACTTTCTGGCCCATGGTTTGTGTCCTTCGCTCGCTTCGTGCCCTAGTTCGACTGGTCCAGCGGCGCCGTATCGAGCGCCACCTTGATATGCGACATCCGCCGTTTGATCTCAAATGCCTGTCCGCGCGACATCGGGCGGATCCGTTTGAACATCGGCCCGCCGTCGACCCGGGCATCGACCACAACCAGGTCGTCGATCGCCGGAGCCTGCTGATGCTCCGCGTTACCGAGCGCGCTCTTGATCACCTTCTCCAGCATCCGGGCACCACGATGCGGCTGGAAGCGGAGAATGTCGAGCGCCTCGTCGGCAAACTTGCCGCGAACCAGGTCGGCCAGCGCCCGCACCTTGCGGGCACTGATGCGGGCGTATTTGTGGGTGGCGGTGTACGGCATGGTTGGTATCCCTTACTTTCCGGTGCCCTTGCCGCCGTGACCACGGAAGGTCCTCGTGGGGGCAAACTCGCCGAGTTTGTGGCCGACCATATCCTCGGTCACAAACACCTTCAGGTGCTGCTTGCCGTTGTGCACCATGAACGTGAGGCCGATGAACTCGGGCACGATCGTGCAGGCCCGTGCCCAGGTCTTGATCGGGTCCCTCTTGCTGCCGGCAAGCTGAGCCTCCACCTTCTCGAAAAGGCGGGGATCGACGAACGGTCCTTTTTTTGCGCTGCGTCCCATGATTGTTGTCTTTTTCGACAGACAGGCCGGAGCCTGCCCTCCTGGTTACCTGAGCTTCAATTGACCGTAGCGACGACTCTTCCGGCGGCGGAGGATCGCCGACCCCGAGGGCTTCCGTGGCTTCCTGGTGCCGCCCCCCTTGGCACTCTTACCCGTCGGGCTGACGGGATGGCGACCACCCTTGGTACGGCCTTCACCACCACCGTGGGGATGGTCGATCGGATTCATTGCCGTGCCGCGAACGTGAGGCCGAATGCCCAGCCAACGCTTGCGGCCTGCCTTGCCGAGCACCACATTCATGTGCTCCGAATTGCCGATCGCACCTATCGTGGCCCGACAGGCGGCCGGCACACGGCGAATTTCGCCGCTCGGAAGGGTCAACTGCGCCCACTGTGCCTCGCGGGCGACCAGCACTGCCGACGATCCGGCGGAGCGACAGAGCCGCCCGCCGCGACCCGCCTGCAATTCGATATTGTGGATCTGCATGCCCAGCGGAATGGCCGACATCGGAAGGCAGTTACCCACTTCCGGCGGCGCCGATTCACCGCTCTGCACGGTCGCCCCGACAGCCAGCCCCTCAGGAGCGAGAATGAATCGCTTCTCACCGTCAGCATAATGGACGAGCGCGATTCGGCATGTGCGGTTGGGGTCGTACTGGATTGAATGCACCGTGCCGGGGATTCTGTCTTTATTGCGGCGGAAGTCGACGAGCCGGTAGTGCTGCATATGGCCGCCACCCCGGTGGCGGGACGTGATCTTGCCCTGATTGTTGCGGCCACCAGTCTTCTTTTTGCGAACCCGCAGCACTTTGGGCACCGCGGCTCCGCGCGTCAACTCGGCAAAGTCCGAAACGCTCGCATTGCGGCGGCCGGCGCTGGTCGGCTTGTAGGTGCGAATTCCCATGATGAATCCTGACTGCAGACTAGAACAGGTTGATCTTCGATTCCGGCTTGAGAGTCACGATCGCCTTCTTCCAGGCCTTGGTGCTCGTGCGGCGCATCCGGCTCCGGCGAGCCTTTCCGATCCGATTCTGGACCGCCACCTTCTCCACCTGCACATTAAAAAGTTCTTCCACTGCCCGCCGCACGTCGGCCTTCGTGGCAGCCGGCACCACCTCAAACGAATAGGCATTGTGCCGCGTAGCGCGATGCATGCCCTTTTCCGTCACCAACGGCCGGACGATCACCTGATGGGGCGCCAGATTGGCCGTCAGAGCCGGAGGGGGGGACACAGGTACAGCCATCACTTACTTCTCCTTTGCAGCCCGGGTTCGCTTCGGCTTCGCAGCCTTGGCCGCCTTGGGCCGGGCTGTCGCCGCCGCCTTCATCGATTCCAGCGCCGCCTTGGTCATCACGATCGCGCGGGGCCTCAGGATCGCCCAGGCATTGAGTTCGGCGACAGGCGCCACCGACATGCCTTCGATATTGCGAGCACTCTTCCAGAGCACACCGTCGTGCTTTTCCGGCGAGAGGAGCACCGTTGACTCGGCGAGCCCTAGGGCCTTCATGAGTTTGGCCATCGCGGCCGTCTTCGGAGCCTCGAGCGACACGCCATCGACAAGCTTCACTTCGTCGTCAGCCAACCGAGCGGCAAGCGCCATTCGCGTGGCCGCCTGCAACGCCTTGCGAGGCATCCGCCAACCGAAATCACGCGGACTCTTGGCAAAGATGTGGCCACCCCCACGCCGCGTGCCGCTACGACGACCACCGGCACGAGCGTTGCCTGTGCCTTTCTGACGATAAAGTTTCTTGGTCGAGCCGGCTACTTCAGCACGGGTCTTCGTCTTCTGCGTGCCCTGCCTCGCGTTGGCCTGATACATCACCACAGCGTCGTGCAGAAGTTGTTTATTGACTTCAGGAGCCAGATCCGCCGGATCGATCTCATAGGTGCCGACCTGCTTGCCGGCCATATCGTAGACCGCGAGGTTCACTTGCCACCTGCCTTCTTCTTGCCGGCCGGAGCACCCACCCCGACCCGCTTGAGCTTGTTGGTTTGCCGCACCATCACATAGCTACCCCGCGGCCCGGGAATGGCTCCACGAACGAGCAGCAGATTGTTCTCTTTGTCGATCCGCACGAGTTTGAGATTTCGCATCGTCGACCGCTCATTCCCGTAGCGGCCCGCCATCCGCTTGCCCTTGAAGGTGCGCGCGGGAGACGTGTTTTGCCCGGTGCCTCCTTGATGGCGATGCACCTTCTTCACACCGTGACTGGCCCGCTGGCCCTTGAAGCCATGTCGCTTCATGACGCCGGCCGTGCCACGGCCCTTCGTAGTGCCCGTGATATCCACAAAATCAATGCCTTCGAAGACATCAACCGTGAGCATCTGGCCGACCTCGGCCCCTTCGTACACACCGCGCATCTCTCGCACGAGCCGCTGGGGCTCGCAATCGGCCTTGGGGAGCGCCGTCACACCGGCCTCCGCCCGCGACTTAGCCCGCTTGCCATCGAGATTGGCAACTTGGCCGCGGAGCGAGCGACTCGCCAGCCGCCGCGGCTTGTCGCGAAACCCGATCTGCACGGCCGAGTAGCCGTCGCGATCAACGTTTCGCACAAGGAGCACAGGGCACGGACCAGCCTCGATCACGGTCACCGGCACCACAGTGCCGTCGGCATCAAACACCTGCGTCATCCCGATCTTGCGACCCAAAATCCCTTTTCTCCCCGCCTTTTCGGCACCCGCGGCGGGGGCAGTCTCGGTTGCAGCCATGGTTGTTTCGCCAACAAATCAGGCAGGCGACGCACACGCCGTCCACCTCGATTCGCGATCACGCTCGAAGCCGTCGGCTGCAGGAGCACCAGGAACTGTTTTACTCCGCCCACCGGCGGAAAGTTCCAGGCCTTACCCGCAACGCCTTCCAAGCATGCCTGTTCGTGCGCTCCAAAAGTGGTGTAAAGGATTGTGGTCGGGCGGTCCGTTACCGCGACGATGCCTTGATCTTGATGTCGACTCCAGCCGGCAGGCTCAGTTTATTAAGAGCCTCGATCGTCTTGGCAGTCGCCTGGACAATGTCGATGACCCGCTTGTGGGTGCGAATCTCATATTGCTGCCGGGCCTTCTTATCAATGTGCGGGCCGGAGAGCACCGTGTATCGCTCGATGCGCGTCGGCAGCGGAATCGGCCCATGTACCTCGGAATTCGTCCGTTTGGCGGTATCGACGATCTCCGCCGCGCTCTGATCGAGCACGGCATGGTCGTAGGCTTCCATGCGGATGCGGATGATTTCCTGCGTCGGACCGGCCACGGTAGCACTCCAAAATTTCTTCTGAACCGGCGCGTCCCGGCGGGGATGAACCGTCCAATCGATCGCAGGGTCACAACGGCACTGAAGCCGCGCCACCCGGAAGAAAGGCGACCCGGCGGAAGAAAACCCACCGGACCTGACCTTTTTCGCGACGCCTCTCGCGGCCGATTCTGGCCGCGCCCAGCGCTGCGGGATTGAGCCCCGAAATCTAAAAGCCTCTGGAGGCAATGTCAACACACTGGATTTTCAGAGGCAAACGAGCCGGGAAGTTCCCTTGAACAAGCCCCTCACTTGCCCTCTATAGCCGCTTAAGACGGATGTTGCGAAACTCCGCCCACATCGGCTTCCCGGCGTGCAGCTGCAGGGCCAGCACCCCCCTGGCGAGGGCCAAATTCGGCTCGTTATCAGTAAAATCAAGGATCAGGCGACCGTTGAGCCAGTGGCGGATATGGTTGCCCTCCGCCCGGATGACGACGTCATTCCAGTCATCAATCTTCATGAGTCCCCTGAACTCCTCCTCGTCGATCAGCATGCCGACCACCTTCTTCCCGTCGACCTCCCACGTTGCCTTCTCGCCGACCTGGCAGATTCGCCCGCGTTTGCCCCCCTCGTCATAGATGAAGCCTGGCACGTTCGGAAATTTGTTCTCGTTGCGAACTTCATGCTGATACCCGCGAACCACCCACTTGTTGCGGGCTTTTTCATCGGTGATGTGCCGCGATCGATATTGGATGCCAGAGTTGTTCACTGCGTTGCAGCGGAACGAGAGCCGTACCTCAAAATCGTCGAGGTCCCCACCCTGCCAAATGAGAAACGTATTTCCGTTGGCCGCGTTTTCAGGAGTGGTTTCGCCATGAATGACACCGCCTCGCACACTCCACAAGCGCGGATCGCCATCCCAGCCCGAGAGATCCTTGCCGTTGAAGAGAGGTTCCATTCCCGTCGGCTCGGCATGCACAGCGTTTGAAATTTCGGTCACTGTCGGCGCAGCCTCGGCAACGCCCGCGATCCAAACCCCAGCAACGAACACCAACACCAAAGACACGCAGCGATTCACAGTTCGACTCCTTGTGGGGGGCAGGCTTAGAAGGCCAGATTGGTTGGTAACGACAGGCCTCCTGAGGGGGCTTCAGACGAGAGTGTACTGCCCAGCCCGGAGGCGAGCCATTGGCCCCCGGCCGCGGCCCTCCGCAATGGCTAAGCACCTCAGGCCACGGGGAATTTTCGCACCGATTCCTTGCGAACGCCGTACAGGCGCGTAGGAATGAAGGAGTCAGAGGCATGACGATGATCGGTGGGCGGCCGATCGCTTCGTCACACGGCGAGCCGAGTGGACTCCACACCATGAACGGGAGGCTACCATGGATTCGCGTGCCCTTTTTGACCGTGTCGCCGGCTGGGCCGGCAAGACCTTCTCCGGCCGACTGACCCGACAGGCCCGACGGGCTGCGATCCGCCAGAACCGTCGCCTCCACAAGCAGGCCGATCGATTGGCTCCAGAGTCGCTCGAGCAGCGGGCCCTCCTGGCGGCCGTCGTGGCCGGCTACGAGGTAGTCAATGACTGGGGCGGCGGCTTCCAGGGAGCGATGACGCTCGCCAACCAAGACACGCAGTCGTATGGCGATTGGACGGTGTCATTTGATTACGGCGCCGCCATCACGTCGATCTGGGATGCGCGGATCGTGTCGCGGGAGGGCTCCCGCTACACGATCACGAATGCCCGCTACAACGCCGCCTTCGATCCCGGCCGCACCGTCGCCTTTGGATTCATTGGCACCCCCACGGCTGCCGGCGGCGCCGCCGACACGCCGACCAATTTCACGATCAACGGCGAGCCACTCGATGGTCAGCCAGCCGCCCCGCCGGCGGAGGAGCCTGCGCCCACGTCTGTTCCCGGCCCGACGCCGAGCCCGGGGCCGGCGCCCACGCCGGCCGATCCGGCGGTGTCGTTTGTCGTCACGTCGGACTGGGGTAGTGGCTTCAATGGCGATGTGACGGTGACTAATCGCCTCCTCACGCTCGAGGCCCGTTCCGGCAGTTCAGCCAGCACCAGGCTCTTATACCCAACACC
>JAYQOK010000071.1:0-1809 GCA_038144795.1 Candidatus Kuenenia sp.
GCATCGACCTGCTCGGCGACCACCGCGATGGCGTCGGGGAGATCGATCCGGTGGGCTGGACCGAGGCCGAATGGCAGCGGCGGCATGACGCAGGCGATCCCTTCGCAGTGATCCTCGCTCGGGAAGGAATCGCGATGCCGTGACTCTCATGGAGCACACAGGCGCGAGTGTCAATACGAATCCCTTGCTTGCCAGCCGAGCATGTCTTTGCTCAGGCCACGTGGAGTTTTTACTGCCGCCACGTTGTATTGGTTCATCTGCCACTGAATCTGGAGCAGCGTGCTGGCGATCACCTCGTGCAGATCAAACGCTTGGTGATCGGTCTGGACGCTGCGCAGCAGTTGCTTGACCGTAGCGATGATGTGGACGACCTCCTGGGCATCGGCCACGAGCGCTTCGAGCGCGGCGACGGCCCCCTGAGGGTCGGTGGCCCCAAGCTGGGCGCGAAGCAGCAGGCGGCTGGGCGATCGACCCCGCCACCGACGCTGCTCATCGGCGGCCTCCCCTCCGAAACCTCCCAGTTCTCTTTCGGCATCCGCGTCACGGCGTAGCAGCACTCGATCGATTTCGGGGGCTACCGCCGCATACCACGAGCAGCCACTACCGCTTCCGCCAGCCGCGGAACGGTTCGTAGATCCGGAAGGTCAGCAGGAGCTCACTGGCTGCGAAGTTGGTGGGATAGTCAAACGGACTGCCGAAAAACTCTCCTGTCGCGGTCGATTCGTTGATCGAGAAAAACCAAGCCGAGATCGAGTGTGGCCCGCTGCGAGATCTCGTAGAAGATGCCGCCGCCGGCCTGCCAGGCAAAGTTCGTGACGTTGTCGTTGGCCGAAATCAATGACGCCAGTCCAGTGCCACTGATCACGGAGCGATAGCCTCCGCTGCCGATACCGCCTCCACCATAGAAGCCGAAGCTGTCAAAAGGCTTGTAGTCTCGCCATACGTTCACCATCGCCGACCAGCCATCGGTCGCTGTCGTGGAAAGTGAGCCCAGGCCCGGAGTATCGTTGGTGGCCATTACCTGATCCCGGCCCCGCCCCTCGAACTCCAGCCGCAAGCTACCGTTCTCACGCAGAAACCGCATCCCGAGCGCGCCGCCCGCGGTGAAGATCGACTGATTGGGTACGGTAGTCGGATCGCCCGGCACCTTGTCGAGGGTGGCAAAATCAGCGCCGACGATGCCGGCCAGATAGAACTGCCGATCGTTCTCTCCGGCGCCGTACCGGGAGAGGAAGGCGTCCCACGATTCGTCGGCTCGCCCAGAAAGTGGCGAAAATGCAACCATCGCCAGCGCCACAAGAGTCGCCGGAAGCCGCAGCGATCCTGCAGCCATTTTGGTCCCCATCCGTGCCTCTCGATAAGCTGTCGCATGCCCGGTTCATCACCGTAGATCCGCAGCGCGACTTCCCACCGCAACTGCTCTGCCCCCATCGCCCCGCGTTCCTCGACAATCTGCCGGGCAATCCAGCCTCGTGCCCAGTCGAACATGGCAAAACTCTGCGCTAGCTTCTCCCGTGCTGAAAGCCGATCGACAGCTTCTTGATAACGCTGCTCGATGATCGTTGGGACGGGAGGCGTGTGTGTTGGGAGGAACGACACGGGGAGACCACGCAGAGTGAGCCGGCCGGGCAAACACCCGAGAATGCCGTTTCCGCGGCGTCTGGAAGTGTACCGGAATCACCTCCCCAGGCCGCGCTGGCCCTCGGGCCCGCCGGCAAAAAAAGAAGCGGCCCCGCCCATTCGCTACCGGCCGCGCCCCGTCCCCTTCAGATTCATTCCCCGTCAACCCGCCGAAGCCGCCAGAGGCGG
>JAYQOK010000071.1:1819-17021 GCA_038144795.1 Candidatus Kuenenia sp.
CGGTCCCCCCACCCCCCCGCCGGCCGCGCGGGGGCGGGCGCCGCGCGTCAAAAAACCCCCCGGCGGCGGACCGTTGCGATCCGGGCCGCTCCCGTTCCCATTCAGATTCTTGCCCGGTCACACGGCCGAAGCCGCATGAGGCGTTCCGGGGCGTTCATCAGTTCCCGGCCGCACAGGTCGGCTCGGCGGCACAGGTGGGCTCACACGGCACCTCGCGGTAAACCGTCTTCGGCACGCACCGGGTCACCGTGTAGGCGACCTTCTTCGGCACCATGCGGCAGACGTCGACCGTCTTGGTGTAGTGGACCGGCTTGCTGACGCAATACGGCACCTGCTTGGTGCACGTCTCCTTCACCATGGTGCAGACCTTGTAGCACTCCTCGCGGGAGCACTCTTCCTTCACCATCCGGCACACCTTGTACTCACAGGTACGAATCCGCTGCTCGGGCACCATCTTGCAGACCTGGTAGGTCCGCACACGCTGCTCCGGCACCATCTTGCACACCTGGTAGCTGCAGGTCTTCACCTGCACTTCCGGCACCATCCGGCACACCTGGTAGCTGCAGGTGCGGACACACTGCTCGGGCACCATCTTGCAGACCTGGTAGGTCCGCACACGCTGCTCCGGCACCATCTTGCACACCTAGTACACACTCGTGCGAACACGCTGCACCGGCACAATCTAGCTGACCTGGTAGGTCCGCACACGCTGCTCCGGCACCATCTTGCACACCTGATACGAGCAGGTGCGAACCCGCTGCTCCGGAACCATGCGGCACACCTGGTAGGTGCTGACCCGCTCCTCCGGCACCATCTTGCAGACCTTGTACTCACAGGTGCGAACACGCTGCTCGGGCACCATCTTGCACACCTGGTAGGTCCGCACACGCTGCTCCGGCACCATCTTGCACACCTGATACGAGCAGGTCTTCACCCGCTGCTCAGACACCATCTTGCAGACCTTGTAGCACTGCTTCTCGACGATGGTCTCCTTCTCGTAGCGGACGCACTTCACTTCCTTTTCGCAGACCTCAGGCACCCACACCTTCTTGCAGATCGTGCGGGGTGGGCACTGCTCTTGGACACGGCAGACCTTGCCTGGCCGGTAGCACTTCCGGCCCGAGCAGTCGGTCTCCCAACAGCCGGGCTCCCGAACGCACTTGGTGATCACCGGGCCGGGGACCT
Source organism: Candidatus Kuenenia sp. (assembly GCA_038144795.1). Lineage (GTDB taxonomy): Bacteria > Planctomycetota > Planctomycetia > Pirellulales > UBA1268 > CACORA01. The sequence goes on from JAYQOK010000071.1 coordinate 3,005, forward strand.
CGCAGGTCTCCGTTTCCCAGCGGCCGCTGCACACCTTCACCGTCTTGGTGAAGTGCACCGGCTTGCATACCGTCCGGCAGACGTCCCGCTCGCGGGTCTCCCACACCGGCTTGCAGACGGTGTAGGGAATCTCCTTGACGCAGGTCTCCTTGACCGGCTTGCAGACGGTGTAGCACTGCTCTCGGGTCTCGTAGACCGGCTTGCACACGGTGTACGGGATCTCCTTCGTCCGCGTCTCATACACCGGCTTGCAGACCGTGTAGCGACGCTCACGGGTCTCATAAACCGGCTTGCACACGGTGTACGGGATCTCCTTCGTCCGTGTCTCATACACCGGCTTGCAGACCGTGTAGCACTGCTCACGGGTCTCATAGACCGGCTTGCAGACCGTGTAGGGAATCTCCTTCGTCCGCGTCTCATAGACGGGCTTCATCACCGTGTAGCACTGCTCGCGGGTCTCATAAACCGGCTTGCAGACCGTGTAGGGGATCTCCTTCGTCCGCGTCTCATACACCGGCTTGCAGACCGTGTAGCACTGCTCACGGGTCTCATAGACCGGCTTGCAGACCGTGTAGGGAATCTCCTTCGTCCGCGTCTCATAGACGGGCTTCATCACCGTGTAGCACTGCTCGCGGGTCTCATAAACCGGCTTGCAGACCGTGTAGGGGATCTCCTTCGTCCGCGTCTCATACACCGGCTTGCAGACCGTGTTTCGGATCTCACGGGTGCGGGTCTCATAGACCGGCTTCATCACCGTGTAGCACTGCTCGCGGGTCTCGTAGACCGGCTTGCAGACGGTGTAGGGAATCTCCTTTGTGCACGTCTCCCACACCGGCTTGCAGACGGTGTAGTTGATGGTGCGCGACCTGGTCTCCCACACCGGCTTGCAGACGGTGTACTCGACATCCTTGAAGCACTTTTCCGTCTCGTAGCGGACGCAGTTTACTTCCTTCTGCTCGACGACCTTCTCACAGACCGTCCTGTAGCAGGTGTACTGCTTCTGCTCGTACACGACGTCTTTTACCAGCCGAGTGCCGCAGGGGGCGGCACATCCCGGCTCGACGGACGTCTCACAACTCGAACATCCTTCACGGGCACGCGCGAAGCTGACCGTAGTCATCTTCCCGCTGCCGTGTTTGTAGCTGGCCAGCCCGCAGTAGGCGGCATCGGCGCGCTCAACCGATGTCGCGATACATGCGAGCGCCAGCAGACAACATAGCCACGTGGTCTTCATGTCTGCTGCCTCTTTTGAGGACGGCTCCTAAAAACTGGGGTTGGAAATGGGAACGAAACACGCGCGAGTGCGCAGCCGGAAATGCCCTGCCGCCCACCACACTCAAGGATCGGCCATAAAGTTCCCGCAGGTCGACGACTCAACCCAGTCGTTCAGGCTTTTCCAGAGCCCCAGCGGCCGAATAAACGGTGCAGCCCATACGAAACGCAGGGTTTTCTTGCGAAGGGGGGGATCGGGCGGGTAGAGTCTTGGTCGCCTCGCGTTGATTTCGGGGGATGTTTCGATGACCGATTCGCAGCCATCTGCCAGCGAGACTCCGTCCGACTCCATCGTGCCGAAGGTGGTGGTGACTCGGCTTTCGCTCTATCTGCGGGAATTGCAGCGGCTTCAGGCCGCCGGGCAGGAGACCATCTCGTCAAGCCAGTTGGGCACCCTGCTGGGCTTCAGCGACGCCCAGGTGCGGAAAGACCTCGGCTTCGTTGGGCAGTTTGGCTATCCCGGCGTCGGCTACCGCTGCGACGAACTCGTGCTTGCGATGCGGGACATCCTTGGCACCAACCAGCCCTGGCCGGTGGCGATGGTGGGCGTCGGCAATCTCGGCCAGGCTCTGCTCGGCTACCGTGGCTTCGGCCGGCAAAACTTCTCGATCGTCGCCGCCTTCGATGCCGACCCGGCCAAGATCGGCCAGACGATCCAGGGCCTGACGATCCAGCCCCTCGATGAACTCGCCGCGACCGTGCAGGAGAAGCAGGTGCGGCTGGGCATGATCGTCGTACCGGGCCAACAGGCGCAGGAGGTGGCCGATCGACTTGTGGCCGCCAGCGTGGAGGGCATCGTCAACTTCGCCCCCGTCACCCTCACGCTGCCACCGCATGTGCAGGTAGTTGGCGTCGATCTCGCGATCGAGCTTGAGCAGCTCTCATTTGCGGTCACAAATAAACTTGTGAAAACACTGCAACAGGAATAGCCAGAAACCGCAATCAGACGCACCTCACGATTCGGGAAACACGGATTTGTCGCCTCCGACTCCGAGAAAACAGGCTGCTCCAATCAAACCAAGGCTCGCGCCAAACAACACATCGCTAGGGTAGTGAGCCGATGACACCAGCCGTTGCAGCATGGCTCCAATCGCCACCACGGTGAAGTACCATGTAGCCTGTGGATATCGCGAGGCGAGTGCCACGGCAAACCCCGCCGCCACAGCCGAATGACCAGACGGAAAGCTCATCAGGTCGCTGCCGCTCGCCCCGGCTGCCGTTGCGGCGGCCTGCCCAAACGTTTCAAAAGCAGAATTGATCGTCGAAAGGTCGATGGCTCGTGGCCGCACCCGAATAATCAGCGTTTTCAGGACATTGACGATCACACCGCCGCTGTAGGTCGCCCCAAGAAACCGCACAAGTGATCCAGAGGGCAGCCACCACGCCCCTATTGCCCGCCGCCACAACGATGGATCAATGGCCGCAATTCCGATGACCAAACACGCAACACCAAGTCCGTGAGCGGCTACTTCAGGAAAGTCAAACAACCGCCGCAGGTCGCCCGGCAAGACATCCTCTCGCAACATCTTGGCTGCTGAGATGTCAAACGGGAACGCGACGATTCCTCCACAGGCGCAGAGTGCGGCGAGCACTATGAGGCGACCCCGGAGACGCCCTGCCGCCCCGCCAAATCGGTCGACAGGTGATGGCACAATAAAATCTGACATGGCGCGATCAAGTCCTGACGATGATGGTGGTAACGCTCGTCCCACACCCGTCTGCGTGAAACGACACCGCACGGTACTGATCGGAGCGCAACTGCGACAAGGCCGGAACCCAGCAGCCATGGCCGCTCATTCGACCATCTCAGCCGGAACCAGCTCGCCAGCCGCGGTACCAGTCGACAAATCTCGACAGCCCTTCCCGCAGGGATGTTTGCGGCTGGAATCCAAAATCGCGTGATAGTGATTCCACACCGGCAAATGTGGCCTCGACATCTCCAGGTGGTTTTGGGCGGTCGTTTCGCAGGGCTTTTTTTCCACACACCACTTCGATGATCTCGAGCATCTCATTCACGGTCACTGGGGTGTGATTCCCCACGTTATAAATTCGCCACGGCGCAGCGCTCGTCGCCGGGTCCGGCCGATCTCCGCTCCACAGTTCATTTGGCCGCGCTGGCGATGCGACCATTCGTGCGATTGCCTCGACGACGTCATCCACGAAGGTAAAGTCTCGGCGCAGTTCCCCTCCGCCAAAGACATCGATCGGCTTCCCCTCAAGAATCGCCTCCGTGAACTTCCAATAGGCCATATCGGGGCGACCCCATGGCCCATAGACCGTGAAAAAACGCAGCCCGGTGCAAGGCACTCCGAAGAGATGTGCATATGAGTGTGCCATCGCTTCGTTCGCTTTTTTCGTGGCCGCATACAGGCTGACAGGATGATTGACTCCATCCTGAACATCGAAGGGTGTCTTGGTGTTGGCACCATACACACTCGACGAGCTCGCATAGATCAGGTTGTCCGTACCCGCCTGTCGGCAGGCCTCAAGGATGTTGGCAAATCCGACGAGATTGGACTGCACATACGCCGCAGGATTCTCGAGTGACCAGCGCACGCCCGCCTGCGCTGCCAGATGGATCACACATTCCTGTCCATCACCCTGTATGACATCTGCCACAAGCGGTGCGTCACAAAGATCTCCCTCGAGAAACCTCCACCCGGGATGCCCTTCGAGGACTGCAAGGCGATCCCGCTTCAGCCGTGGGGCGTAGTAGGCATTGAGATTGTCAAAGCCGACGACCCGGAATCCGCCCGCAAGCAGACGCCGCGCAACATGAAATCCGATAAATCCTGCGGCACCGGTGATGACCACAACCGGAGGCATAACGCTCATGCCACCTGACGACGGTGCGTCTCAGACACTCTTCCGAGCGGTCGAATGCTCCACGGATGGAGGTTCCGCGAACGCCACCATGTCGACACTGTTGTGGCGGCGATGATACCAACCCCTACGAGACTGAATCCCGCAAACCCCGTGAGCGTTGCCGTGGTCATCACCTGCCACCACGAAACGCTTGACCCGGCAAGGGCAGACATGGTGGCAACCACCACACACAACGGCGCAGTGACGAGCATCAGCAAGCCCGCACCGATCAGGAGGCGCGTCATGGGCACGGCCAGTCGTGTGAACCAACATAAGACGGCGAGATCCACCGCCACCTTAAAGGTACGAGACAGCCCATATTTGGATTGCCCGCTGCGGCGGGGATGGTGCCTCACCGGAATCTCGCTCCATCGCCCTCCCCGAGCATCGGCGAGCACGGCAATGAATCGATGCATGTCGCCCTCGAGCGGCAGTTCCTCGGCGAGGTCGCGGCGGATCACCCGGATGGCACAGCCGAGATCCTTGACCTTTACTCCGGTCAGGCGACGAATCAGCCAATTGGCGGCCAGAGAAGGAAGCCGCCGGGACCAGAAGACGTCCTGTCGAATCTTCCTCCAGCCATGCACAACGTCGTAGCCCTGCTCCAGACGTTCCAGGAGCAGAGGGATATCAGCGGGATCATTTTGCAGGTCCGCGTCGAGGAACGCCAACACTTCTCCCCGACTATTCCGAATACCAGCATCAAGGGCCGCGGTCTGACCAAAACATCTCCGCAAGTGGATGACGACAAGATCATCACGTTGTTCCGCAAGCCCATCCAGCAGCGCGGCAGAACCGTCGGTCGAACCGTCATCGACGAGAATGTACTCATATGAGCGACCGGTCAACGGCATGGCCGCGTCGAGAGCATTGAGCAGTGGCTCGATATTTCCGCACTCGTTGTGGATCGGCACAACGACGGAGACCGCAATGTCGGATGTTGGGCACCGCAAGACACACTGCTCATCCATCACAATGCTCTCCGACCATACGGCTGACGCCTCCGACGCAGTCATGATCTCGGCTCTGGGCCACCGCTGGTAACTGCGTTGGATCCGCAACACCCAGCCTCGCGGGCAATCGGCAACAGGCGTGCCTCATCTCCAGACATTACGATTCCCGTGGGCTATCTTCCCAGTTTGCCCATTTGCGCGACCAAGCAACACCACCTCCCCACCCCGAAGAAACCGCGGCATTGACTCGAGTTCAACAACATCCTGGGGCAGGGCATCCCCGAGCGATTCAAGGCTGTTTCGCGTGGTCACGAGAAATGCATCAGCCGTATGTCCTGCGAAGAAGTTCTGCACCATTTCGGCATCAGCACATCGCTCCACCCGATCGCCTGAGTAGTAGACCAGACTGTCCAGAAAGAATTGATAGCTTCGCAAGTGCGGTGAAGCGGTCGTGGCATGCTTCTGAATCCACCGTGCGACATGCGGACTGTTCTGGTGAGCGGAGACCTGCGGTGCCGCCCACCCGAAAATGGCCAGAAGAAAGCCGACACCGCTCGCGACCACGGCCCCAGAGGCAAGACTGCGGCGATTCTGTTCACATGCCCACCAACCGACAATACCGCCCAGCAACGGAATACTACCGATCCACACCAAGTGCATTTCATCGGGCAGGAACATCGACAGCACGATGCCCCCTCCAACGAAAAAGGTGATCCCAACCAGCATGAGGGAGGCCCATGATACGCGGAGCCAACCGCGACTGGGCTCCACGTCCCCGTTCATCCAACCGGCAACAAAGGAACCTGCCACAATCGCGAGGGCGGGGTATGCCGCGGCAATGTAATGCGGCAGTTTCGTGCCAGAGACAGAAAAGACACCCAGCCAGACAACGATCTGCGTTATGACAAACAGCACGGCGCGCCGCTGCGAGCCGCCGTTGCTGAACTTCTGGAAGAGTTCGCGCAAGCTCTGATAGAGAAAAATTGACCATGGAAACATACCCACGACGGCCGCCATTGGATAATAGAGAATAGTGCCGGCATGGTTTTCAAACGCTCTTGAGAAACGCCCAACGTTGTGCACAAGCAGGAATCCGCGCGGCCAGTCACCGTTTGTTCGGAGACCCACCCACGCATACCACGGCAGAGCAACGGCTGCCACGAGGAGCACTGCCGTGAACGGACGCATTGCCCAGATGGTACGGACCACGGTTCCCGGTGACAGGGCGGCCGCCGCCCATGCCGCACTCCGCTGAAGCCAGGATCGTGACGGCTCTCTACGACCACGTTCCCGCATGACCAGATCGGCGTGTTCACAAAGCAAATACAGCCCCAGCGCCGCGGTGGGCACAACCACTCCGACTGGCCCCTTCACCAACACCGCACCACCCATCGCCGCGTAGCACAGAGCCCAGTCCGTCCACGTGAGACCAGTCTCTCCTCGCGCCGCAGAGAGGCTATTGGCGTCACTCTGATGGCGATGCCGCGCGGCGATGAAAATCAAGGTCGACAGGGTGCAGAAAAATATCAGCTCCGGATCGGAAACGGCAGCTCGCGAAATGACCATAAACTGTAAACATGTCGCGAGGGCCAGGCCGCTCCAAAATCCAACATTTGGAGTAAAGAGCATGCGGGCCGCGTGGTAGGTCAACAACACCGTGCCGGTGCTAAATACCACGGAGCCGAATCGCAGCGCGAACTCGGAGTTTCCAAAGAGTTTCGTGCCGACCATCATGACCCAGTACATGAAGGCCGGCTTGTGCAGCGACAACTCACCGTTGAAATAGGGCACGACAGGATCACCACGCCGCATCATTTCCATGACCGTGCTGCCGAAGTGAGCCTCGTCTTCGTCCCATAGATGCGTACCACCCAGATTGGTGAGAAACACCACTCCGCACAGGAGGACGAGAAGAATCTGATGCCGGACCACCTCCGACAGGCCGGCCGATGGCGGGATGGTTGTACGTGGACTGGCCATACGGTCTTTCTTTGACAGGCATGCCGGCGGCGGCGGAGGGGAGAAATTAGGCACACGACGGCGGGTGGTCAAGAGCGGCTCGGCGCATGCTTACAGTTGTTTTTGGCCCACGAAAGAGCGGCCAAGTGCTCTCGACGTCATCCGCCAGCCCACCTAGATTTCGCATTCTGCAACCGCACCCGTCGGGCCGCGGCGAGCGGAATCTGCTCATCAGGCTCAATGACTCATGTGTGGAATATGCGGCTTTGTCGGCGTCGAATCTCTCGACAAACTGCATTCGATGACGGACGCCATCGCTCATCGCGGCCCGGATGCGGATGGGTTCTTTTGTGCAGATGGCGTGAGCTTGGGGCATCGCCGGCTCTCAATCGTCGACATCGAGCGTGGTCAGCAGCCGATGGCTGATGACTCGGGGAATTGTGTGATCGTCTTCAATGGCGAGATCTACAACCACCCCGAATTGAGCAACCGGTTTTCCACCGAGCAGCCGTATCGGACAACATCCGACACGGAAACAATTTTGCGGGCCTACCGGCATTACGGTACGGCATGCGTACAACACCTCGAAGGCATGTTCGCCTTCGTACTTTTTGACCGCTCCCGACGTATGTTGTTTGGCGCCCGTGATCGGTTCGGTGAGAAGCCCCTGTACTACACGACTCGACCTTTCGGAGGCATCTCATTTGCCTTTGCCTCGGAACTCAAGGCGCTGCGAGCCTGCAACGAGATTGCAGCGGGCGCGCAGCTGTCTGACAACGCGCTGATTTCGTACCTGTTGAACGACTACGTCACCGGCAATCACAGCATCTGGGACGGCATCTCCCAACTCGGTCCGGGGTCGGCGTTCACCTACGGCCTGTCGGGGAGTGAGCGTGAGGGCTTTCACACATGGGCGTTCTGGAAACGTGCGGTTGCCTTTGCCGACAGCCCCGTCACGTCGTCCCCACCCTCCTACGCTGACGCTTGCGACCGGCTGGTCCGCCTTCTCGTTGATGCCGTCAAACGACGGTTCATGGCCGATGTCCCGGTCGGTGTCCTTCTCTCCGGCGGCATCGACTCATCAACTATCGTGGCGTGTGCAGGGCGTGCCGGCTGCATGCCGCTGCAGACGTTCTCGATCGGGTTCGACGAAGGCTCCTTTGACGAGACGCCTTTTTCCGCTGACGTCGCGAGTCATTTCGGTACCGACCACCACCACCGCACGTTTACCAGCGCTGATCTGGTCGATCGAACTGAGCGCGTCACCCGAATGATGGATGAACCGTTTGCCGATCCATCCGTCATGCCGACGTCCCTCCTCTGCGAGTTGGCTGCAGAGCATGTGAAAACGGTGCTCGGTGGAGATGGTGCCGATGAATTGCTCGCGGGCTACGATCCGTTCAAGGCCTTGAGGCCCGCTCGCACCTACGAGCGACTTGTACCGCAGTGGGCCCACCAAGCAGTGGTCTCACCACTGACTCGACTCCTGCCGGACTCCGATGCGAACATGTCACTGGCCTTCAAGCTTTCCCGATTCCTTCGCGGAATCCACCAACCCGAAGGTCGTCGAGTTGCGACATGGATGGGAGCCTTCTCAAGGCAGCAACTGGCTGCGTTGATCCCGGATACACGCTGGGCTCAGCATTATCGCCAACCCAGTCCCGCCGGAACGCATTCAACCGACGCCATAGCAATCGCCTTGGACTTCTACCAGGAGTCATATCTTACAAGTGACATCCTCGTGAAAATGGACCGAGCCAGCATGCTGCACTCACTCGAAGTCCGAACGCCTTTTCTGGATACGGCGCTGGCCGAGTATGTCAACGGCTTGCCCAGCCACTACAAGTATCGTCGTGGCGTTACGAAGCGACTTCTGAAAGATGCGGTTGCACGGAGCGGGCTTCTGCCGACGTCCATCATTCACCGGCGGAAAAAGGGCTTCGGAATCCCGGTCGCCCGCTGGATGCGAGGTGAACTGCACGACTACTTCCGAGACACTCTTCTGGGAGAATTGCCGCGTCCACTTGATATGCTGAGCCGGCCCGCAATTCGAACGCTGTGGGACCGACACCAGCGACGCCAGGCCAATTGCTACAAGGAACTCTGGGCCCTGTTCATGCTGATTCAGTGGGCCCGCTTCGGGGGTGTGGCGAAGAACCGAGTTTCGCACCTGACGTTCCGCAGCATGGGAAATGCTTCGCGTCACGCTGCTTGACACGGAGGGCGACGCCGTGAGGCGCAGGCTACGATTCGTTGCTACTGGCCACCATTGCCCAGAAATACCGCGACATCACCGGCCATTTTTTCGAGATCGGGCAGGTTGAGATACATCATGTGGCCGGATGCATAGTCGGCGTAGGAGACGTTGGCCCGTAGTTCCAACGCGATCTCCAAATGGTCGACGCTGTATCGCATCGAGTCAGGTGGCACGGCGAGATCACAACGGCCCGTCATCACGAGCACCCGTAGATGCGGGTTTCTTGACATCGCCCGAGCCAGATCGCCGGCCGTGCTGGCGTAGGTGTTCTCGTCAAACTTCCACGGCCCAACGCCGGTAAGCACCTTGTAGGGGAGGTCGTTCTCGAATCCCAACTCCTCCCGGACATAGGCATTCATCGTCGCGGCCAGCGGACCGAGCGCCGCCTCATAGGATGGATCAAAACCCGGATACGAGCTGGCTCGGTCCCCATCGCGACCGGTGATCCGACCATCAAAACGCCCGCAAATAAGCCCCTGGTCGATCAGCAACTCCTTGCGAAATACCGATGGATCGATCCGCAAACGATGCTCGATGATCAGATCCTGTGGCAACCCCGTGAGCCGCGCGAGCGTCGCTGCCACGTCCCGACACCGTTCCTCAGCCAGGCTGTCACCCGCAAAGAGGGCCGGCAGGTACTCGCCCGAGGCAAAGCGGCGGGCTTCCGCCATTGCATGCTCCACGTCCGGCTGCAGGTCGCCTGGGAGTCGGCCATGAAAGTGGGCCACTGCCGTCAGTGCTGGCAGGAAGATAGCATATGGAAGATCGTTGGAAGGGCCGCTGCGAATGGTGCCGAAATCGACAAGCCCCGACACGAGCAGCAGGCCGTTCAAAAACATGCCATGGCGATCCTGCAGGTGCTCAGCGATGCCCGCCGCCCGAAACACGCCGTAGCTTTCGCCACAGAGATACTTCGGCGACCGCCACCGGCGGTGCCGCGTGGTGTAGAGCACGATGAATTCAGCCATCGCCTCGATGTCGGGATCCTGGCCGAAAAACTGCTCGGCCTTCTCATCCTTGGCAGCTCGGCTGTAGCCGGTGGCGACCGGGTCGATGAATACCAGATCGGTATAAGGCAGGAGCGTGTGGGCATTGTCGATGAGCTCGTACGGTGGCGGTGGAAGCGTAGCATCGGGATTGACCCGCGCCCGCCGCGGCCCCAGCCCTCCCAAATGGAGCCACACAGCCGACGCACCGGGGCCGCCGTTGAAGCAAAACATAATCGGCCGCGAGGCGTCGCCCCCTTCCTTCGTGTACGCCACATAAAACATCGATGCCTTTGCAGCGCCATCATCCTTTAGGAGCGGCAGCATCCCGGTTTCAGCAACGTAGCTGATTCGCACCCCTCCCGCCTCGATCGAATGCGTTGTGACCACAGGCTTCTCAGTGGCGTCCGGCACACGGGCCGCCTTGGCGTTGCCGTCTTTGGCAGCTGGCTTGTCGGCTGACTCCACTGGCTCATCGGCCCACGTGAACTGCTGCCCAACACTTCCAGCAATCAGCACTGTGACAACGATTAACAGGCGAACGGAATTCATCGGTGTCATGCGGCTTCCTGCAGGAGGGCGAAACACGCGGCATCACTGCCGCATGAGAATCAATCATTGATTCGATTACGGGCCGTTTCAAACGCCGCGATAGCCCGGTCGAGATCATCGCGGGAATGGGCGGCCGAGACCTGCGTGCGGATGCGTGCCTTCCCCTGCGGCACCACCGGATACGAAAAGCCGATCACATACACCCCCTCCTCGAGCATCGCATCGGCCATGCGAGTGGCGAGGGCGGCATCGCCGAGCATTACCGGCACAATCGGGTGCTCACCCGGCAGGATCGCAAACCCGCGGCGACTCATCTCACCGCGGAAAAACTGTGTGTTTCCTTCGAGCCTGTCGCGAAGATCGGTTGATTGCTCGAGTAGTTCGATTGCCTTGAGAGCCCCGGCTGCCACCGGCGGGGCGACGGTGTTGGAAAAGAGATAGGTCCGCGACCGCTGTCGCAGCCACTCGATGAGTTCCCGCCGGCCCGAGGTGTAGCCGCCGCTGGCGCCGCCGAGCGCCTTGCCGAGCGTGCCGGTGAGGATGTCGATGCGATCGGTCACGCCGAAGTGTTCGGGGGTGCCACGGCCGGTCGGCCCGACAAATCCCACGGCATGGGAGTCGTCGATCATCACCAGCGCGTCGTGTTCGTCAGCAAGTTGGCAGATCGCCGGGAGATCGGCCATGACTCCATCCATCGAGAAAACGCCGTCAGTGGCGATGAGCCGGTAGCGAGCGTCTTTGGCCTCCGCCAGCTTGGCCTTCAGATCGGCCATGTCATTGTTGCGGTACCGCAGCCGGTGTGCTTTGCAGAGCCGAATGCCGTCGATGATGCTCGCATGGTTGAGTTCATCGGAAATGATGATGTCTTCGGGCCCGAGAATCGTCTCAAACAGACCGCCGTTGGCATCCCAGCAGGAGTTGTAAAGGATCGTGTCGTCCAGGCCGACAAACCGGCTGATCCGCTCTTCGAGATCCTTGTGCAGCCGCTGCGTGCCACAAATAAATCGCACGCTCGCCAGCCCATAGCCCCAGGTATCAAGCGAATCCCGGGCCGCCCCCACGACCTCGGGATGGTTAGCCAGGCCAAGGTAGTTGTTGGCGCACATGTTGATCACATCGCGGCCACCCCGCACGCGGACCCGCGCAGCCTGGGGTGATTCCAAGACCCGTTCAGTCTTAAACGTACCCACCTTCCGCATCTTGTCGGTCTGTGCGGCGAGTTGGGCATAGAGATCATCACGGCTCATGCATCGCTCCAATCCAGAATCACCTTGCCGCTTTCACCCGACTTCATGGCGGCAAAGCCCTGTTCAAACTCGGTGAAATGGAAACGGTGCGTGATCACGGGCCGGATCTCGAGTCCGCTTTCGAGCATGACAGTCATCTTATACCAGGTCTCATACATTTCCCGGCCGTAGATGCCCTTGATCGTGAGCATGTTGAAAACGACGGTGTTCCAATCAATGGCAACCTGTTCTGTCGGGATACCGAGCATGGCAATCTTTCCGCCATGACACATCGCCCGCAGCATGTCGCGAAGGGCAGCTGGGGAGCCCGACATTTCCAGCCCAACATCGAAGCCTTCCCTCATGCCGAGCCGTGTGGTGACATCCTCGAGTGGCCCGGAGCGGACATCGTGGGCCACCGTCGCGCCCATCTTCTTGGCGAGTTCGAGCCGAAATGGGTTGACGTCGGTGATCACGATATGCCGCGCTCCCGCATGCCGCACCACTGCAACGGCCATCAGCCCGATCGGTCCGGCTCCCGTGATGAGCACATCTTCACCAAGCACGTCAAAGCTCAGCGCGGTGTGCACCGCGTTGCCGAGTGGGTCAAAGATCGCAGCCACGTCGCGGTTGATATTAGGGGCGTGATGCCAGACATTCGTCATCGGCAAGGCGATATACTTCGCAAACGCACCCGGACGGTTCACGCCCACACCCTGCGTGGCCTTGCAGAGGTGACGCCGACCGGCGAGGCAATTGCGACAGCGGCCACAGACGACATGCCCTTCCCCGGAGACGATATCGCCCGGAAAGAAGTCGTGCACGTTGGAGCCGACCGCCACGATCTCGCCGACGAATTCGTGCCCGATCGTCATCGGCACGGGAATCGTCTGCTGAGCCCAGGCGTCCCAGGAGTAGATGTGCAAATCGGTGCCGCAGATCCCGGTACGATCGACTTGGATCAGCACATCATTGATGCCGATCTCCGGCACAGGCACTTCTTCCAGCCACAGCCCCGGCCGGGTCTCCCGTTTCACAAGCGCTTGCATGGTATTCATGCCATCCATCATCCACGAGCGGTCCCGGGCCGCCAACGGCGTGCCACTTTCAAACCATGTCATAGCCCTTCTCTCCCCGGCCCGCTTCGCCCGTGATCGACATCCAGAGCCTCTGCCTGCTGCCTGACACGAAGCATCGACGCAAGCCACCAGGCGGCCGGGCGATCTTTGGGTAGTATAAATTTATGCAGTTGCCATATCCGCAAGACAGTGATCGCGAATCGATTGCGGCCGATGCCAAGCAAGTGGCCCACATGACGCCGGAGAAACGCGCCACCGTATACATTGGATTGGAACGCACGATGGAAGCCATCATGGCAGGCTTGCCGGCGGCGGAACGCCAACGCCGTCGCGATGCGGCTCGGCTCATTGGCCCGCGGCCGACTCCCTGGTGGAAGAACCTGCGGCGTTCCGCGTGGCCTCGAGAGGAATGGAACCGGGACGATGGAACAGCATGACCTCACGGGAGAGGCCCGCGGTGAGATGGGGATCGACAACCTTGAGCCGGAATCCCCGACCAAACCGTATGGCGCTCTCGTCACTGTCGTGGCGAGCCCCACGGCAAAGTCATCGCTGCTTGGTGACGATGAGAAATGGGTAAGCCGGGCGGCTCTTCACCCATACCCGGCGAAGTCTTCCACACTCCGTTCCGCAGAGACAACTTTGAGCGGCATCCCGACCTGCTCGGCCACGAGGGTCGCCGCCCGCATCTCGTAGTCTCGTCGGCGTCCGAATGTCACCGCTAGGACTTGGTTCGGGTGAACGGCTTTGACGAACGTATGCAGTATGGTGGACTCGACCGTGAACTGGGTTAACGACTCGTCAACGCCGGGGTTCACTTCCGTCAGATTCGGCACCAGGCGATCTGTCTGCACCTTGATCATCCGCG
>JAYQOK010000072.1:0-12831 GCA_038144795.1 Candidatus Kuenenia sp.
TGAGGAGTGTGTTGGGCTCGGAGTTGTTTATAAGAGACAGGCGGTGGAGGGGCCGGCGGTGCCGGTGCGATTCGGATGAAGCATGGGAGTTTCCGCCGGCACGCGTCTCCGCGGCAAAAAAAGGTTTCTGCGAGTGTAGTCAGGGCCGGATGGCCCGACAAGGAATCACCTCTCGTGGCGTGGGCTCGGGATCGTGTAAAAGTGTGTCATGCGCCTCAACCGTCATGACCAATCCGACCAATCCACGCCCGACCAATCCAAGGCCGATCGCCTCTGGCCCCCGCGTCGCGTGTTCATCACGCTAGCCTCGCTGGCGGCGGCCGTCGCGCTTGTGCAAGGCGGCCTGCTTGAGCCGATCGTGGGGCCGATCATCGACCAGGCGGTGCTGAACATCATCACGCTGATCCTCTGCTTCTCGGGGCTGATGTCACTTCTCGTTTGGTTTGTTCGTGAGAGCGGCCACCCGAAGCCGCTCAAGCAGATGGTGATGGGCGGTCTCCTGGGTGGGGTGGTGGTGGCCGCCGGCGTGCTGCGGATCGAGCGGGTGTCGGGAGACCTCGTGCCTGAGTTCAATTGGCGCTGGGCTCCGCCCCGCGATCGCCTGCTCAAGCGGGCCGCGGGCACACTAGGCGACACCACGCCGTGGACCGCCACGGCGACCGACTTTCCACGGTTTCTTGGGCCGGCCGGTACCTGTGGCATCGATACTCCTCACCTCGATCCCGATTGGGTGGCCCGGCCTCCGCGGCTGGTCTGGATGCGACCGATCGGAGCCGGCTGGAGCGGGTTTGCGACCTGCGGCGATCATGCCGTGACGCTCGAGCAGCGCGGTGACGAGGAGGTGATCTCGTGCTACGCGATTCCCACCGGGGAGCCCGAGTGGGCGGTGGCGGTACCGGCGCGGCATGAGACGATTCTCGGCGGAGTGGGCCCGCGATCGACGCCCACGATTCGCGATGGCGTCGTCTACGCGACCGGCGCGACCGGCTGGCTGCACGCGATCGACGGGGCCACCGGCGGTGTCGTGTGGCGAAAAAATATTCTCGATGATCTGGGTATTGACGTCGACAAACATGTCGCTGCGGTGGCCTGGGGGCGGGCTGGTTCACCGCTCGTCACCGATGATCTGGTGATCGCGCCGGCCGGCGGGCCACGGCGGAAGCCGGCGGCTGGCGAGCCAGAACACGTCTCACTCGTGGCCTATGATCGGGCGACGGGTGATCGGCGGTGGACGGCAGGGGACGAGCAGATCGCGTTTGCCACACCGGCGCTAGTCACCTTCGGTGGCCGTGAGCAGGTGCTGATCGTCAACGAGGCGCACGTCGCCGCCTATGATCCGGCCGATGGCAGCCAACTCTGGCAGGTCGACTGGCCCGGTCACTCGAATTCTGATGCCAGTTGTTCGCAGGCAGTTCCGATCGACGACCGTCGGTTCTTTGTCTCGAAGGGGTATGGCATCGGGGCAGCGCTGTTCGAGATTGATGCGGCCAGCCTGGCGGTTACCGACACGCTGCCGTGGACAGTGCGGCCGGTCTGGCAGCAGCCGCAACTGCTTAAGACCAAGTTCACCAACGTGGTGCTCCACAACGGGCATGCCTTTGGCCTCTCTGATGGCATTCTGGAATGTGTGCGGCTTGCCGATGGGAAGCGTGTTTGGAAACGCGGTCGCTACGGCCAGGGGCAAATGCTCCGGGTTGGTGAGGTGTTGCTTGTACAGGCCGAGTCGGGCGCGGTGGTGCTCGTGGAAGCGACCCCGGATGAACCCCGTGAACTGGCCCGCCTCGAGGCCATCGCAGGCCAGACATGGAACAATCCCTGTCTCGCCGGAACGCGGCTCTTGGTGCGAAATGCCGAGGAGGCGGCCTGCTATGACCTGCCTGTGCTGGCTACTTCGGCGGTGGACGCCGAAGCTCCGGTGGAGGCAGCGCAGTGAGGGATCTCGAGGGCCGCACAGTGCTGGTGACTGGCGGGACCCGGGGCATCGGCCGCGCGGTTGCGGTCGCGTTGGCCGACGCCGGCGCCCGGGTGGCAATCCATGGTCGTTTCGCGGCGGGTGCAGAGGCGGTGGCCCACGAGCTCAAGGCTCGCGGCCGGTATGCGGGCACGCTGCTCGCCGATCTCGGCACCAAGCAGGGGGTGGCCGACCTTGTGGCCGGCGTCGAGCAGACGCTTCCTGCCGTAGATGCCGTCGCGCTCATTGCAGGGGTCGACGTGTTGACCGGAGAGGCGGCCAAGTGGCCGTATGAAAAAAAGCTGGCCGCCCTTCTGCAGGTGGATGTGGTGGCCACGATGCAGTTGACGCGAGCCTTCGGCCGGTTCATGGCAGACCGGGAGGGGGGCTCGATCGTGACGATCGGCTGGGATCAGGCGGCGACTGGCATGGAGGGAGACAGTGGCGAACTCTTTGCGGCCACGAAGGGGGCCGTGATGGCGTTTACGAAGAGTGCCGCCAAGTCGCTGGCGCCGAAGGTGCGGGTGAACTGCGTCGCCCCGGGCTGGATCCGCACGGCCTGGGGCGCGGGAGCGAGCGAGGCCTGGCAGCAGCGGGCCGTGCGCGAAAGCATGCTCGGCCGCTGGGGCACACCGGAAGACATTGCCGCCGCCGTGCATTGGCTGGTATCACCGCGGGCAGCGTTCGTGACCGGCCAGGTGATCAATATCAACGGCGGCTTCAAGTCGGCGTGAAGAGCCGCTCAGGGGTGAACGTGGCACTGGCTGCAACAGGCTGAATCCTGTCTTCGTTCGCCGCGCGGGAGTTGCTTTCCGGGAGCCAGGCGGCTTCCTGTTCCGATTCACCCACGCCGGGCTCGATGCCCTCGGCAAACTCCTCCACCTCCTCCTCGCAGGCGCTGGTGCCGAAAAATGAATACATCACCGGCACCAGGATCAGCACGATGAGCGTGGTCGCCGCCAGCCCGAAGGCCAGTGACGTCGCCATCGGCACGAGGAACTGGGCCTGGAAGCTTGTCTCGAAGAGGAGCGGCAACAGGCCACCGATCGTGGTGATGCTCGTGAGGAGCACCGGCCGGAATCTCAGGCAGCCCGATTCACGAAGCGCCGCCCGTAGCGGGTGGCCCGCGCGAATGCGGTGGTTGATGAAGTCGATCAGCACGATCGAGTCGTTCACCACGACTCCCGCGAGCGCCACGAGGCCAAACATGCTGAATAACGTCAGCGGCATCCCCATGATCGCGTGGCCGTAGACGGCGCCGGCACAGCCGAAGGGGATGATGGCGATGATCAAAAGTGGCTGGAAGTATGACTTGAATTCCATCGTCAGCAGCACAAACATCGCAAACAGCGCTATGACGAAGCCGACCCCGAGGCTCCGCAGCGATTCCCGCGTCTGCTCCTGCTCTCCCTCCCAGCGAACCCGCACCGCGGGAAACTCCGCCAGGAGCTCGGGCATCAACCGCTTTTCCATGTCACCGGTCACCTGTGAACTGGTGAGCGTGCTCTTGGTGATGTCGATGTCGGCCATCACGGTGATCGATCGCTTCTGGCCCAGTCGGTTGATCTCCGAGTAGCCGCGCTGGATGGAGATGTCGGCCAGTTCGGTGATTGGCCGCTTGACACCATCCGGTCCGGTCACACGGATTTCGTCGAGTGTGGCGAAGTTCCGGCGTTCTTCCTGCGGGTAGCGAACCATCAGCTTCACCTCGTGGCGGCCCCGCTGGAGTCGCATCACTTCCTCACCGTAGTAGCTGGCCCGGATCGTGGCCGCCAAATCAGCCAGCGACACTCCCATCGCCTCGGCGCGGGGCTTCACCTTGATTCGGAATTCCCACTTGCCGGGCCGCGAGTCATCGTCGATATCGATCACGCCGGGATACTGGGCCAGCCATTCCTTGCATCGCTCCACGGCCGCTTCGAGCTGCCGCACCGAGTCGGGATCCGACGCGGCCAGCAGTTTGAACTCGACGGCCTTGCCACCAGGGCCGATGTTTTCGGTGCCAAAGAGGAGGCTCTCCGTGCCCGGGAACTGCCCGGCCGCCTCCCGCCAGGCGCTGATGAACTGCTCGCTGGTGATATCCCGCTGCTCGCCCTCCACGAGTTCCACGCTCACCGCCCCGACGTGACTACCACTGGCCCGGGCATCAGGCCCCACCTCGCCCGGAGCGGACACCTGACCGACCGCGCGGTGAACGAGTTCCAAAATCGGCTGGCCGGGCGGGGAGAGTTTTTCGGCCGTGGCGAAGGCCGCCGCTTCGAGTCGGGCCGTCGCCTCATCGGTGACGCTTGCCGGCGTGCCATCGGGATAGAGCACCTTCGCCGTCAGCCGGTTCGCATCGATCTTTGGAAAGAGAGAGAAGGGCGTGATGCCACTTCGAACGATGCCGACCGAAATCAGCAACACGCACACAGCCGCGGCCAGCGTGCTCCACCGGTTGTCGATCGCCGTGTCCAAGATTGGTGCGTAGACCGTCCGCACAAACCACTTCAGCCCCCGGTCGCAGATCTGCTGCAGCCAATGCACACCCCGCAGCACAAACCGCAGTGGCCAGAAGACAGCGCCGAGGATCGTGAACACGAGGTTTTTCTCATGGGCCAGGTGGCCCGGCAGGACAAGCAGCGACTCACCGAGCGACATCAGGAGCGCAGTAATGAAGGCAAACGGCATCACGGCGATGAATTTGCCCATCACGCCCGACACGAAGCACAAGGGCAGAAATGTGATCACCGTGGTGAGCACGCTGGAGATCACGCTCGGCACCACCTCCACCGTGCCGTCGATGGCGGCCGCCACGAGGCTCTTCCCCATCCGCCGATGCCGCTCGATGTTGTCGCTCACCACCACGGCATCGTCGACCACGATCCCGATCGCCATCAAAAAGGCAAACATCGAGAGCATGTTGAGCGTCTGGTCGGTCACATACATCAGCGCTCCCGTGCCAAGCATGCAAAACGGGATGCCGAGCGCGACCCAGAAGGCAATCTTGATATCGAGAAAGATCGACAGGATCACGAACACGATCAGCAGGCCGGTGAGGCCATTTTCTACGAGCATCCGCAGTCGATCCTGTACGTCCACCGACTGATCGGCCCAGGTGACCAGTTCGTAGCCCTTGGGAAGCGTCGTCTCGGCGGCATGCTCCCGCACGGCCTTGGTCATCGCGAGCAGGTCTTCGCCAGAACTGCGGTCGACCGAGATCACGAGCCCCTGCCGGCCGTTGATGCGGTTGCTGGCCGCCACGTCGGCGAAGTCATCGCGGACGGTGCCCAGATCGCCCACGGTGAGCACGAGCCCGTCGGGCAGCGTCACCAGCGGCAGCTTCGCGATCTCCTCGCCGACATACCGCTTGTTTTTGCCACGGAGCAGGATCTCGCCACTTTCGCTGCGGATCGTGCCACCGGGAAGTTCGAGGTTTTCCCGACGGACGATGTCGGCCACCGCTTGGAGCGATAGCCCGTATTTGCGGAGCGTAGCCTCGGAGATCTCGATATCGATCTCATAGTCCTTGGCACCCAGCAAGTTGGCGGCGGACACGGCCGGCAAGGCGAGCAGATCGTCCCGCACCTGCTCGGCCACCTCCCGCAGTTCGGCCTCGGAAATCTCGTCGCCCTCAGGCCCGGTCGGCGCAAGCACGCCCAGCTTGATCGCCGGCTGACGGAGTGTCACCTGCTCCACCTTCGCATCCTCGGCCAGCTCCGGCATGCTCGGAATGCGGTCCACCTCCGAGCGGATTTCGCTGAGCGTCTTCTGCACGTCGTTTACCGTCTCACGGAGTTCGAACACGCAGTAGCCCATCCCCTCCTGGGCCACGCTCGTCAGCTTCTTGATCCCGACAACGCTGCGGCAGGCCTCCTCAATCTTCTGGCAGATCCCCTCCTCCACCTCCTCCGGCGAGGCGCCTGGATAAGGCACCGTGACGAGGACGATCTCCAGCTCAAACTCGGGAAACACCTCCCGCCGCATCGATGCAAAGCTCATCGCGCCCACCGCCAGAATGGCGATCAGCAACGTGTTCATCGCCGGCATGTTGCGGACTGTCCAGTTGATGATGGTTCTCATCGCCGCTCCCTGCCATTACCGCTCGAGGGTCATGATGCGTCGTCCGCGGCGTCGGTCACCGATGGCCGGGCCGCCTCGCGTTCTGGCCGGCTTGCCTCCACGATTGCCATGCCGTCGCGAACATTCGTCAGCTGGCTGGTCACCACGCGGTCGCCCGGCAACAGGCCCGACTCGACCCCGTCGAAGATCACGCGGCCCCCGGTCACCGCCAGGGCCCGGGGCCGCACGATCACGAGCGTGCCGCCCCGCATCACCCAGACATCGCCGGTGGGTCGCTGCGCCTCCTCGGGAATCGACACGAGGCCGCCATCATTTTCGACGTGCACCCGCACCTCGACAAACATGCCCCGCAGCAACGTCCGCGGCGCACCGGCCGGCAGCTGAGGCATAACTGCCCCGTAGCGGTCGAGGGCCTCTACGCCCGCGGGATTGTGGACGAGCACCCGGCAGGGAAGCGTGCGGGTTTTTTCGTCGAGGCCGCGGCCCTCCTGCCGGGCCAGCACCCCCTGCCACTGATACTGCCGATCACCAAGCGTATAGATCACGGTGGCACGAGTGGGCGGCAGGTCGTAGGGGCCAGGCGAGGTCGCTGCTTCGACGCCTGCCCGACCACTCCAGATCCGGGCCACCTCGTCCATCCGCAGGCTGGCCTTCACCTCGGCGGCGCTCGTGTCTTCGAGCGTCACCAACGGCATCCCTTTCGCGACGAAGGAATCCTGCTCGGCCAGTTCCTCGACGACCATGCCATCAACCGGCGCCACCACCTTCGTGCGGGCAAGATCGAGTTGGGCCCGCTCAAGGTTCGTCCCGGCGAGGCTCTTGGCCTCGATCAGACGATTCCGCCGCTTGGCGAGCACCCGCCGCTGCCCGTCGAAGCCACTCAGCGCGTTGCTGGCGGTGAGCTCGTCGCGGACCGCCCGCTCATGCTCCGACTCGGTCACGATGCGGCCGGCCTTGAGCGTATCGAGCCGGGCCACTTCCCGCCGCGCCAGTTCCACCTGCCGCTGAGCGAGGGCCAGTGATTCGGCATTCTGCTTGATCTCCTCATCAACCTCTTCTATCGCCAGCGCGGCCTGCCGCACCTCCCGCTCCAGCCGCTCGACATCGAGTTCGTAATCACGAGGATCAATCTGGAGCAGCAGCGTGCCCTTGCTAACATGCTCCCCGGCCTGACAGGCAGGCGACTTCATCACCACCCGTCCCGCCACTTCGGCGGCCAGCGTCACTTCGCGGATCGGCACGACAACACCGTCAGTGACCACGTCGATGCCTTCCTCCTGGGGCAGCACCACGGCCGTCTGCACCGGCACGGCCGCGTCTGCCGCCGACTCCACGCGGGGTGGTGGCGGCTGCTTGCCAAGGGCCATGAAGATGGCGATGCCCGCTCCGAGAATGAGCAGCGGGGCCGTCCAATGCAGAATCGTGCGGAAAAGGGTCATCGGGGTGTCCGGGTGGGTGGCCGAGAAGAGGAGAAAGCGGGTGAGCCCATCGGCGGAGACACACCGAGCGCCGCGAGAGTGAAGCGAGTGACATGGTCAGCCAGTCGGGCGGGCGTGTGGAGCGACTCGAGTTCACGCTGTGGCACCAGCATGCCGACCACATCGCCGGCCGCTCGGTAGAGAAAACACTGGCCGATGATGCTCATCGCCACCCGCCGCAGCTCGCTCTCGGGCAGGCGGCCGTCGCAGAGGTCGTCGAGGATCGAGACGAGGAGTGCGAAGTGGGGCCGCATATAGTCTTCGACGAGCTCGCGGCAGGCATCGGTTGGCTGGAGCACTTCCCGGAGCATCAGCCGCACTTGCCACGGCGGCTGCCCAAACCCGAGCATCCGCTCGAGCAGATTATCGATGAAATCATGGAGCCGCTCATCCGCCGGCCGGTCGCCTGGCCACTCCGGCAGCGGCACCTGCTTGACCCGCAGTTCGTGGGCGTGCTTAACGCTCTCGATGTAGAGCCGCTTTTTGTCGCCGAAGTAGTAGTTGACGGCGGCGACATTCACACCGGCGGCCAGGCAGATATCCCGCACCGTGGCGGCCTCATATCCCCGCTCCGCAAACTCCTGGCCGGCGGCCGCAAGAATCCGATCCCGCGGGTCTTCACCCGCAGGCGCGGGGGCCGAAACCGTGGATTGGCGAACGGTGCCCATTGAAAAAGAAGCCAAAACGAGGGATTCAAACAGTTGTTTCAATCAACTGTATACGGGTGAAACCGGAAAACAACAACGCCGCTAACAGCCGCGATCTGCTTCAAAGAAATCCGTTCAGGGCTGCCCATGCCCCGTTGTCGGACGTTTGCTCCGGCCCACCACGCCGTAGCACGATCCCAGCCCGGTTGGCGTTCAAAAAGCTTACGCTTCCGGCATCCTGCCTGCGCTTGCTGCCAAGGTCGGCTCTCGGGGCATGGGCAGCCCCGAACTCTCCCGACTCGCTGGGGGCATTCCTTGGGACCGCAAAACAGGGGCCGCATTCGACAGGTCGGGAGACCTGTCCTACACCATCGCTTCAGCACACCGGCGGCCGCTGGCCAACGCGCCGTTGATGGAGGCCGACGTGCAATGGTCGCCACAGATGAACAGCCCGTCGGCCAGCTTGGGGCTGGAGGAGCGTTCGCGGCGGGCGGCAGGCGACTCGTCAGGGAGGGCGTGGGGTACAGCAATCGTCTTCAAGTGCTGCCAGCCCCGGGGCCCGTCAGCAAACCAGCCCCGCGCCTGGCAGCGAATCGCCTCCGGCAGGCCTGCCTCACTTCCCGGCCAGTCCTGCCGTACCGACACCGTCACGAGGCTCTGGCCTTCCGGCGCATAGCCCGGCACGACATCTGATGGCACGGTCAGGTTGTCGATTGGGCCATCACTCTCGGCACTCACCACGAGCGTGGGGCTGGCCAGCGGTGAGCGAGCGGCGGCGAAGGCGACGAGTCGTGTCGATTTCTCCGGCCTCCGCAGGAGCGATCCTCGCAACGAGTCGGGCAGGATCCGAGCGGCCGCCGGCCCCTCCGTCGCCACGACCACGTTCGTTCCGGTGAGTTCCTCGCCGTCATCGAGCCACACCCGGCCCGGTTCAACCCGGGCCACGCGAGCAAGAACCCGCACGACACCGGCTGGTAGCGCGGCCGACATCTGCTGGGGAATCGCCGCCATGCCAGCCCGGGGCAGGCAGGCGCGGCCAAGCGAAAACATAGCGAAGTCAAAAAGAAACACTGGCACCGCCGTCTCGAGCTTTCGCTCAAGAAATACCCCGCCAAAAAACGGCACGAAGAACCGCCTCACGAAGGCGCTGGAAAAGCCACGCGCCGCCAACTCCTCTCGCGTCGTTACCTCATGCGGCGCCGAAGCAGCATCCGGATCGAGTGTGGCAGACTTGAAGCGACGAATCGTTTCCGCCCGCAACCGCGCCGCCCGCAGTCCATCGGCGATTCCTACGCTGCCATTGAGCACCGAACCCAGTGCCGCCAACGGTCGTCGCCAGGGATCGCTCACCCGCCTCAGCCGCCCCTGCTCTGCCACGATCGCCCCCGGCTCAAAGCAGCCCAACTGAAGTGCCGCCAGATCAAGCTGCCGCCTGCCCTCGGGATAGGCGTCGTTGTAGACCTGAAAGCCCCTATCGACGCGAAACCCGTTGACATCATCGGTCGCCACCCGTCCCCCGACCCGATCCGCGGCCTCGAGCACCACCACCCGCCGCCCAGCCCGCACCATCTCCCGCGCACAGGCCAACCCTGCCAGCCCTGCCCCAACAATGATCGCGTCGTATTGCATCAGACAAAATATGTATCGAGTGCAGCCATTACGAGAATCAATCCGCTGCCACAAGACAACTCACCTCCGATGCTGAGCGACGGAATCGGCGAGGGCGTGTTTTGATGTACTCTGCCCTTGCTTCCAACGACCCGAACCACCGCCGGCGACAATACGCGCTCTTGCACCTGGCTCATCCACCGACAGCTCACAGCGGCCGCACCACCGACTGGCTTCGCCAATAGTCGAAGAGCGTCTCGATCGAGTTCACCCCACCACCGACGCCACTCTTGTTCACCCCGCCGTAGGGCACACCCCGCGGAAAAAGGTTGTGGGCATTGATCCAGCTGTTTCCCGCCACCATCGATTCGGCCACCCGGGCGGCTCGACCGAGGTCGCTTGTCCAGACGCTGTTGGCGAGGCCGTAGTCGGTGGCGTTAGCCATTGCCACGGCCTGGTCTTCATTGTCAAACGTCGCGATGTAGGCCACCGGGCCAAAGATCTCTTCGCGGGCGGCGACATTGTCGAGCGATCCGGCCAGGAGCGCCGGCTTCACATAGAAGCCCTCCTTGCCCGGCACGTCGACAGGGCCACCGGGGAGCACGACCTCGGCCCCCTCATGCTGACCCTTCTCGAGGTAGGAGAGCACCCGGGCCCGCTGCTTGGCATTGACCACCGGCCCCATCATCGAGCCGCCAGCCAGCTGATAGCCAATCTTCACCTCCTGGAGACGTGATCGGCATTCGTCGATGAACTGCTTCGCGATGCTCTTGTGAACCAGCCAGCGGGTGGCGTCGCAGCAGACCTGCCCGCTGTGGAACGTGATGGCGCCCACGAGCTTGGCCGCGGTGTCGGTGACATCGACGTCATCAAACACGACAGCCGCGCCCTTGCCGCCGAGTTCGAGCTTGACGGGCACCAGGTTGCGGCCGCAGGCCTCGCCGACGAGCCGGCCCACTTCGGGTGAGCCGGTAAAGCTCATCCGCCGGATGCCGGGGTGGCCCGACAAGGCGGCGCCGGCCACGGCTCCGGTGCCGAGCACCACGTTGATGACGCCGTCGGGGATGCCGACCTCGCGAGCCAGTCGGGCAAGGTAGATCGCCGAGAGTGGTGTGTCTTCGGCAGGCTTGATGACGGCGGTGTTGCCTGCGGCCAACGCCGGCGAGACGCCCCAGCCGATGAGCAGGAAGGGAAAATTCCAGGGGAAGATGAAGCCGCAGGCGCCCCACGGGTGCCGCACCGTCCAGGCCTCGTGGTTGGCCACGGCAAGCACATTCCGTCGCTGCACATGACAAGCCATGTCGGTGAAGTAGCGGAGCGTGTCGATAAAATTCTGGACGTCTCCTTCGGCCTGCCAGAGGATCTTGCCGGCATCGAGCGACTCGATCTGGCCGATGATCTTCTTGTGCTTCTCGATGGCGTCGGCCAGCCGATGCAGGTGCACGCCCCGCTCATTGGGAGCCATGGTGGCCCAGCCGGTCTTCCGAAAAGCCTCGTTCGCCGCCTGCACGGCGTGGTCGACATCGTCGGCCGAGAGACAGTGAAACTCCGCGATCGCTTCCCCGCTGCCCGGATCGAGCGTCTTCATCGTGCCGGCGTTGCCAGCGACGTCTTTGCCACCGATCACGCTCGCCAGCGGCGCACCGGTCAAAAAGGCTTCAACTTCCGGCAACAGCTCCGAAGAGGCAGCAACAGTGGCCATGATGAAATTCTCCAAGTGGCAGGGAACAGGGGGACTGAAACGTTGTCTTAACGAATCCGTAGTGTTCCCTCGCGGCAGTGCTTTCTGCAACCCCGAGCCCAGTCGGTGGCTTGCGCTCGCCCCTCCAATCTTCTATGCTGAGCGTTTCGGAAATTCAGCACGCGGAGCCAGTCAGCCCATCATGGAAGCAGGTATCGTCGGTCTGCCAAACGTCGGTAAGAGCACGCTCTTTAACGCCCTCACCCAATCCAAGGCCGCTCAAAGTGCAAACTATCCGTTCTGCACGATCGAGCCCAATGAAGGAATGGTGAGCGTGCCTGACGGACGGCTCCAGCAGATCACGAAATATATTCCGCCTCAAAAGGTGATCCCCGCCGCATTGAAACTCGTCGACATTGCAGGCATCGTGAAGGGGGCCAGTGAAGGGCAGGGACTTGGCAACAAGTTTCTGGCCCACATTCGTGAGGTCGATGCGATCATTCAGGTCGTCCGCTGCTTCGAGGATCCCGATGTGATTCACGTGGCGGGTAAGATTGATCCGGTCTCCGACATGGAGACGATCGAACTGGAACTGATGCTCGCCGACATTCAGCATCTCGATACCATGCTGCCCAAGATGGAGCGGGCGGCCAAAGGTTCAGACAAGGAGGCGAAGCTCAAGGTCGAGGCGATCAAAAAATGCCTCACCCATCTGGGGGCGGAGAAGCCGCTTCGAACGCTGGCCCTCGAGGAAGCGGAGCGAGCGGCTGTGAAGGAGTTCGGGCTGCTGTCGGCCAAGCCCATTCTCTATGTAGCCAACGTCGACGAGACCGATCTTGCAGCCCAGGGCCCGCTGGTACGAGTTGTGCGGTCTGCGGCAGCAGCCGCTGGCGCCGAGGTGGTGCCGGTCTGCGCAAAGCTTGAGGCAGAGATTGCCGAACTCGATGCGGCGGATCGCGACGAGATGCTCGCCGACGCAGGACTCACCGAGCCGGCGCTCGCAGTGCTGGCCCGGGCGGCGTACAAGACGCTTGGCCTACAGAGTTACTTCACAGCCGGCGAGAAGGAGGTGAGGGCCTGGACGGTGCCCGTTGGCACGGTCGCTCCGGAGGCTGCCGGTGTCATTCACACCGATTTTGAGAAGGGCTTCATTCGTGCTGAAATCTATTCGCTCAAAGACCTCGAACAGTATCACTCCGAAAAGGAGATCCGCGCTCACGGAAAACTGCGGGTCGAGGGCAAAGACTACGTCATGCAAGACGGCGACATTTGCCACTTCCTCGTGAATCGGTGAAAACCGAGGCCACGGATGGCGAGATTTCCGTAAAGCCAGAATGTCCCGGCCTGGGGGCGCAAAGCGGCGTAGGGCACCACCCCCAAATGGCGAACCACATGATAGAAAAA
>JAYQOK010000072.1:12841-16884 GCA_038144795.1 Candidatus Kuenenia sp.
TAGATTTCCTAAACCCCAGATGGCCCGGGGGTGGACGAGCACGGGGGTGGGCGGGCCCACGCCATTGGGACACCCTTCTGGATCAAATTAGTGGTTGGGACCAGCCGAGATGGAGAAGTCGCTCGAGGCCACCCACTGGTCGGGATAAGCACGCAGGCCATGCTCATGGATGTCGAGCCCATCCGCTTCTTCTTGCGGGCTCACCCGGAGTTGGCCAATCGCCTTGAGAATCCCAAACACGATTGACATTGTCACGACCGTCCAGGCCACGATGGCTGCAGTCGAAATCAACTGGACCGTGAAAAACTTGCCGTAGGAATCGATTCCATCGGGAAGAGTGCCGAAGATGCCGGTGGCCAGACCGCCCCACACGCCGCAAAGGCCGTGGACAGGCCAGGCACCCACCGGGTCGTCGATCTTGAGCTTGTCGAGCAGGATGATGCCGAGCACCACCAAGAAACCGCCGACGCCGCCGATAATGAGTGCTGAAGGCTCGCTCACGCGGTCACAGTTGGCAGTGATTGCCACCAGGCCACCAAGCACGCCATTGAGCGCCATCGTGAGGTCTGGCTTCCCGAACATGAACCACCCGGTCATCATCGCCACCATCGCTCCCGCGGCAGCAGCGATCGTGGTCGTGAGGGCGATGTACGCGGTCGCCTCAGCATTCATCGCACCGGAGTAGGTGAGTTGGCTACCGGGGTTAAACCCATACCAGCCGACCAGCAGAATGAACACGCCGAGAGCGGCCAGCGAGAGGTTGTGGCCCGGAATCGGAACGCTCTTACCGCTCGAGGTGTAGCGACCCATCCGGGGGCCAAGGAAGATCGCGCCGATCAAGCCGGCGAATCCACCGACTGCGTGAACGACCACGCTGCCGGCAAAGTCTTGAAAGCCCATTGCATCGAGCCAGCCGCCACCCCACTTCCACGATCCGCTGATCGGATAGATCAGGCCGGTGAGAATCGCCGTGTAGATCAGATAGCCCGTGAACTTGAGACGGCCGGCGACGGCTCCCGACACGATCGTGGCAGCTGTTGCAGCAAAAGCCACTTGAAACAGGAAGTCGGCAGAATTGGCCGCATAGGCACCATCACTGTACGCCGGCGGAGATTCCCATACCTCCTCACCATCGACTTCGGTCACCTGCGCGTCGCGAGTCACAAAAGGGGTGATGTTGCCGAGATATCCATCCGACATCCAGTTGTCGCCTGGATACATCAGTGAGTAGCCAACGAAGAGAAACAGAAGCACCCCAACGCAGAAATCCATCACGTTCTTGGAGAGAATGTTGACTGCATTCTTGGCTGAGTTAAGTCCGATCTCCACCATTGCGAAGCCGGCCTGCATGAAAATCACGAGCACGGCACAGATAAACATGATCAAAGTGTTGATCGCGTAATCGTTGGCGTCATCATAGGAAAGACTGCTCACGGCATCGCCTTCGTTCCAACCCTTGGGATTGCCATCCTGAGCAGGGGCCTCCTCACTCGTTTCAATAGCGGTCGCATCAGCGACGGCTGTGGCCGCCGGCTCTTCGTCTTGGGCCACCACCGTCTGGGAAAGAGCCAACGAACTGAGAGCGAGGGAAAATGCAAAAAAGAAATTCGCGCCTGACCACCGCGTCATACGGTTGGAAACCATTACATGCCTCATGTCTGAGAAGGGAATCGTGCACCTCCGCTGTGCCGAAATCCGTACGACGCAGCCTCCTGCCGCGCCAGAATTTCCGCCGAAAACGCAGTGTTTGCAACCGGCGTGCCAAAGATGTGCGGGCCGTGAATAAAAATGCGACAACCACGTTTTGCCGCTGTTTTCAGCATGCTTCGGCAATACGTCGTGCCTTTGCTAAACGGAGCCATGAGCGTCGCTGCGGCGCCGGCAAGCATGTGATGCCAGCAGTCTGGGCAGATCAGAATGTGACGACCGGCAGCGGCGGCTCGGGGGGCGGCGGAGCCCACCCGGCCTGACGAGCGATGTCGGCGTCGAGGGCATCGACGTGGCTGGAACCGACCGGCAGGCCCGCCCGCATCAGAAAATTCGCCAGTAGCCGAAAGCCCCGCCGGGTCAGGATCGACTCGGGATGAAACTGCACTCCAAAGAGGGCCGCGGCCTCATCGGCAACCGCCATGATCGTGCCCGCGTCATCGTGGGCGATCACGGCGAGGTCGGCCGGCAGCGTGGCCGGGTCGACCACGAGCGAGTGATAACGGCCGACGATCATCGGGCTGGGAATCCCGGCGAACAAATTGATCCCCTCATGATGGACACCGGCGGCAAGGCCATGCATCGGCTCAGCCGTTCGCACGATCCTCGCCCCGGCCGCCGCCGCGATCACCTGATGCCCCAGGCAGACTCCGAGGATCGGCACTCGCCCTCGAAAGTGCCGGACCACCTCGATCGAGCAGCCAGCCTCGGAGGGGGTGCAAGGGCCTGGTGAGATCACGATCGCCGTCGGAGCGAGCTGGCGGAGGCTGGCGGCCGAGGTGGTGTGGCTGGAAACGACCTGCGTCTCGCCGCCGAGCAGATGAAGGCAGCGGGCGAGGTTGAAAACAAAACTGTCGCGATTATCGAGCACCACGATCACGGCTGGCTCTCCGTGGTGGTGGCGTGCATGGGCGGCGCAAGCGCCGCGTCGAGCGCCTGCAGCATCCCCTCGGCCTTGTGGAGCGTCTCCTCGTATTCGGCCGCGGGATCGCTCCGCACGGTGATGCCGCCGCCGGCGGCGAAGGTGACCCGGTCGGGAGTGATCACAAACGTCCGGATGAGGAGGTTGAAGTCGGCGGCACCGTCGAAGCCAAGGTAGCCGAGTGAGCCGCAGTAGGGGCCGCGGGCGACGCCCTCGAGCGTGGAGATGATTTCGCAGGCGCGATACTTGGGCGCACCGGTGATGCTGCCGCCGGGAATTGCCGCCTCGATGGCATCAAGAGCCTGGAGGCCGCCGCGAAGCCGTCCGACCACGATCGAGACCAGATGCTGCACGTAGCGATAGCGTTCCAGTCGGCAGAGCGACTCCACGCGGACGCTCTCCGGCCGGCACACTCGGGCCAGGTCGTTGCGGACGAGGTCGACGATCATCACGTTTTCAGCCCGATCCTTGGCGCTGGAACCGAGTTCGTCGGCTGTATAGAGATCGGCCTCGGGGCTGGCGATCACGCGGCGGGTGCCCTTGATGGGATGCATTCGCACCGTGCCGCCATTGACCTGCAGAAAACGCTCGGGTGACATGCTGGCGATGGCCACTGCTCCGGCATCGAAGTAGCCCGCGAAGGGAGCGGGATTGCATCGACGGGCAGCCTGGTAGACCGCAATGGGATCAACTGCGGCCTCCACGGCGAGCTGCTGAGCGAGGTTGACTTGGAAGATGTCGCCGGCCCGCACGTATTCGATACCGGCGGCGACCATCTCGAGATAGGCCTCGCGGGAGAACGTGGAACAGACATGGGGGTGGCAGGGGAGAGGGTGACGGCATGCAATGGCTGAAGCCTGTCCGCCGAGTGGGGCGGGCTTTAGCCTGCCAAAGCCTGCGGATTCGCAGGCTGAAGCCTGCAGCACCACAGAGAGCAGGGCCTCGAGGCGTTCGCTCGCCCGGCGGCGGCGGGCAAGCGGGCCGCGGGCCGGGATTCCCTGCGAGATTGCCCAGCCCTGTTGGGTGTCGTGATCAAATGCGAAGACAAGGTCATAGGCATGCAGTGATAGCAGGGGAGCGGGCGTGATGCGGGAAGGCGGGGCCGCAAGCCCCAGCACCGCCAGCCCACACTCATACGAGAGCAGCCCGGCGAGGCCGCCCTGGAAGGGAGGCAGGCCGGGAATTGTCGGGCAGGCAAGATCGGCGAGGAGTTGGCAGCTGGCAGCGAACGCCTGAGCGATATCGGCCGCGGGAGTCGTCGTGTCGGAGGGGATCTCGATCGAGTGAATCGGATCGGCCGCCACGAAGGAATAGCGGCCGAGCCGGGGAGTAGCCGCCGGCTGGTCGGCGAGGGCGCTGTCGAGAAAGAGCACGTGGGGCAGATGGGCCAGCCTGGCGAACACGCCGGCAGCAT
>JAYQOK010000073.1:0-16796 GCA_038144795.1 Candidatus Kuenenia sp.
GCTCGACGGCACTCGCTTCGACGGCAACAACGGCATATCGTTCCGGCTCAACCAGGTAATCGCCGGCTGGACCGAAGGCCTGGGCTCAATGCGGGTCGGCGGCCGACGGCAGCTCATCATCCCGGCGAATCTCGGCTACGGTGCCTCGGGCACTGGATCGATTCCGCCGAACGCGACGCTCGTCTTCGACGTGGAACTCCTCGGCGTCGGCACGATCAGCCGCCCCGTCCTCACACCAAACTAGAGCCTTCGCCTCGAAGACGCCGCCAGATGAACGAGGTAGGCTCGGGGGTCGGCGAACGCTCGACGAGCGTTGGGCGTATCCTCGCCCGGCGAGGAGACTTTTGCCGACCCCGAGCCGGCGAACTCTGCAAGTGACAATGTTAGAAAATCGGTTCTAGTCGCCTCCCTACCAGCGGCGTTCGAGGCCGAAATTGGCACCGTGGAGAAACACGTTGCCGCCCGGATCGAGGCCGGTGCCGCTGGAGGCGGTCGTTGAGAAGTCGAACTGATCAGGCGCCGGAGCGACGCCGGAGAGCCAAATCAGGTTGTAGCCGACGCGGATGCTCACATCGTCGGTGACGCGGCGGACGAGCGAGCAGTTGAGGTCGCCCACGAAGCCCACCTCGCCGTCACGACGCGTGCGGCCGCTGCGGATCACCGGATCGGGCGTGATGATATCGATGATCGGGGCCTGTGACTGCGACAGGTAGGCGCCGCCAAGCACCACCTTCGCCCAGCCTTCGAGGGCCCAGTTATCCCACTCCATGCGGCCGCGGCGGCCAAGCTGGATGCCGAAGATGTTGGATGCCGTCTGCACGGAGTAGGTCGAGGGTACGGGAATCGTGCCACCTGAATAGCTCATCGTGGCGGTGTCATCGAGGCCGACCCAGCGGAAGCCGAGGAGCCAGTCAAACGTGCCGTGGCGATAGTTGCGGCACCGCTGCCAGGGGAGATCCGCGTAGCGGCTGAAGCCGCCATCACACGACCGCCAGATCAGGCTGCTCTCGACCGAGTTGAGCGTGGAGAGGTAGGCCGCGCGGGCGGCGGTGCGGTTTTCGAAACCCTGCGCGTTGCGCAGGTTCGGGAACGGTTCGGGAGCCTGAACATTGGCCCCGGTCGCGACGGTGTCGGCAAACATGCTCCACACGCCGAGGTAGCCGGCTTCCCAGCCGTTGTCGCAGTTGTCAATCGCACCGTAGAAAAGACGGAGCCCCGGCTGTACCGAGTATTGCGGCTGGTTGGCGGTGATCAGCGTAGTGCCGCCGCTCGTCGTGGCCAGCGGCTGGTCGCCCACATCGTTGTCACGCTGGAGGAACACCGACTCCACGATGCCGTAGGTCTCGGCGTGGGAGCCGTGGGTGGCGGCCCGTGCCGGGCCGCTCGAAAGCAGCAACACGCAGGCGAACAGCCCGCCGATGTGGTGAAGTCTCATGAATCCCCCCTGACCGTAACAGTCCTTTGGCATCCTGCTGGAACGCACCCGGCCTCCGTGAATCGCCGGCTCGGGGGCGGCAAAAGTCTCGTCGCCGGGCGAGGATACGCCCAAGGCTCCTCGAGCGTTCGCCGACCCCCTCGCCTCCCGTTTTCCGAGTATCGAATCGTCGCCACAGCGACCAGGAATGCGCTCTAGAACCAGAACAACCGGCTCCTCCCGGAAAATCGGCAGGGGGGGCCCGATCCGTAAAACGCGAGCGTTTCAGCCGTTACGGCCGCGGCAGGTTTCCCGGACTGCCCATTTTTTGCCTCCGTCTCATCCGGGGGGTAGGTTTCAAGGAGGTTGTTTTCTCGAGCGAGGTGTAAGCGAATGGCGTGGCTGCGAATGGAGTCTCTGGTGGCGGGGGGCGAGGGTGCGCGCACGAGGAGCGGGGCGACCCGGCTGAAGCGGCGGCGGCGGGTGAGCCAGTTGCTGGCGGAGCAGTTTGAGAAACGGCTTGCGCTGGCGGCCGTGCCATCGGCGGTCGTGAATGGCCCGGCAGTGGCATCGCTGATCGGCGAGGAGATTCCGCTCGTCGTCACCTTCGATAACACGGCGAGCAATCCCGCCGATATCGGCTACTCGCCGTTCGTCGATATCGTAATGCCGAAGATGGGCGATGCCCCACCGGCACCCGAAAATGGCATCGAATTCAAGCCGGGCAGCGCAAGTTACAACGGCGTGGCCCTGCAGACCACGGTGCTTGAGTTTGATGCGAGCGGGCAGGCGACGCATCCCTTCGCCAAGAATCCGGATGGCACACCCCGTATCGTCACCGGCACACCAGGCGACCAACTGGTAGTGGTCCAGCTTCCCTTCGGCAGTTATGGCCCCGATCAGCCGGCGGCGGAGATCAAATTCACCGGGGTCGTGAGCGATCTGGCCCAGCCGAATCATTCCTATGCCGTGACAGCTACCGGCGGGTTTCGATATCAGACCGATGCCTCGGGCAATCCGACGGTCGATGTGGCCATGCTCGGCACGATGACGACTGATCCGATTCAGCCGCAGCTCTTCCGGATCACGAAAACGTCAAATGCCGCAGAGCACGAAACGGCAACCGGCCCGAACTTCGCCCACACCTACACGGTCAACATGGCGGTCGCGCCGGGCCAGACGGTCACCGACCTTCTCCTCGAGGATATCCTTCCCGGGAACGTGCAGTTCGTTTCCGTTGGTACGTTGAGTGGAAACGGTTCATCGGTCGTCACGCCAGTCGCCACGCCGAGTACGACCGTACCCGGCGGCACGCTCTCGCGGCGTTTCGATCAAGTCGTCGGCACCGGCAGCGATTCAGACGTGCAGATGACGTTTGCTTTTTACGTGCCGCAGAAGGATGCCGGTGGCACTGACGTGATCCCGCTGGGCACGGGTGGTACAGCCGTGGTCACGAATACGGCTTCGGCAACGGCCACATGGACCAGTGCGAACCCCAACTTCCCCGCCCCACAGACGATCACAAGCGATAAAAGCGATCCCGATGCCTCCGCCACCATCACGGCCCGCACTGTCGCTCTGCAGAAGACGTTTACCAATCTCACGCATCCGGGCTCGGCCCGCGCCGGCGACACGATCGAATACACGCTTCGGTTTCAGGTGAGCGACTTCTTCGCTGTTCAGAATCTCGTACTCACCGACGTGCTGTCGGACGGCCAGGAGTTGGACCCGTCGTTCACGCCCACGATCTCGTTTACCCAACGGGCGGAATCGCTCTCCGGCAACTTTGATCCGGCCAACTACTCGACCACACTCGAGGCCAATGGCACGCAGACCGTCGCCTTTGATGTCTCGGCCGAGTTGACAACTCTTGGGCTCTCGACCGCACCCCAGGTGCTCGGGGCCGGTGTGCCGACTGGAGGCACTGGGAATCCCACCACACTTCCTGATCCCGCCCCACCCGGTCCTGCCACCACAGGCACGGTCCGATTTCGGGCCCAGATTCTAAACCAGTATCGAGTGACACCGCGGCCCGGTGCCGACGTCGTGCAGGGCGATGTCATGAACGACGTGGCGAACCTCACGAGCGAGGTGCTTGCCTATGCCGACCTCTCCCCGACCGGCCGAAATACGGGTGATGGATCGTCAAAGACTTTCACGCTCGTCAGCGGCCATGCCGACAAGACGCTGTACGCGATCAACGGGGCTGCCCCCACGCCTGGCCAGCGCGTGACCGCTGGTGATGCGGTGACATTTCAGCTCACCTACACACTGCCGTTCTCGAGCATCAAGGACTATCAGATCAGCGACTACCTGCCGCTGCCGATCTTCGCGGCGCAGGATCTCACATTCGCCGGAGGCGGCGCCTCGGCCGCGGCACCGGCCGCCGGCCAGTGGAGTTTCGGCCCCACCGACACCTTTTCTCAGGCTCCGATCAGCGGCCCCAATCCTGGCACGGCTACGGCCAACGTCGCCGCCAACAGCATCACCTGGAACTTCGGCACCTTCGCCGACACGTCCGATCGACCCGGCAAGACGGACATCCTATTCACGGTCACAGCATCGAACCGGCCCTTCGGCGATGGGCTCCTCCTCACCAATCAGGCTCAGCAGAGCGAGAAAAACGAGACAAACAACCTGATTACCTCCAACACCGCCATCACCCAGGT
Source organism: Candidatus Kuenenia sp. (assembly GCA_038144795.1). Lineage (GTDB taxonomy): Bacteria > Planctomycetota > Planctomycetia > Pirellulales > UBA1268 > CACORA01. The sequence continues at coordinate 4,084 of JAYQOK010000073.1, forward strand.
GACGATGTCGGAGCCCGAATTGCGGATCACGAAGGGGGTTGTTTCCACGAGCAATCCCAATGGGATCTATCGAGAAGCCGGCGGGACCTTTCCCGGTTCTCCGCCGCTGCCTGCGGGCGTCAGTTTCTCCCAGCCAGGCACGCCCGGCGCCGCCTTTTCCGGCACAATTTCATCCAACGGCCTTGCATCCACCCCAATCACCGCGGCCTTGGAAAACGTGGTCGGCAACGACCTCGTCAGGTTCACGATTATCGTCGAGAACACGGGCAGTGGGCCCAACGGTGCCTTCGATGTCGCAATCAAAGACACGCTCGACTCGCGGTATCAGATCCCAACAAGTGGTCTCAACCTGCAGGTGTCCGATGGGACTGGAACCCGGATTCCGTACGCTGGTGACTTGTTCGGCACTGGGATTGAATTGATTGATACGGCGACGTATTCCGGGCCGGGAATCACCATGGACTGGTTCGATCGCGGCACTGATCTTGTCGGTGTTTGGTCGGGTTCGTTGAATACCGCGGGGTATGCACACACTTCCGGACCGAGTCAATCCGGTGCGACTACGAGTGCTACTATTCCGGGCCCCTTTTACGGCGCAAACTTTTTCATGGGCTTTAACCCGCCCGTGCCTCCGGGCGCATTCTACGACGTGCATCGTCACTCTACGGGCGGCCCCGGTTGGTTCGCGTTTACCACCGGACCTGCTAATCGTGGAACAGCGGTTGGTGACGGGCTGTACGTGTTCGCCCCGAGCGGGACCTATACGCTTCTGGGTGCACCAGCCGGGTATGTCTCAGGTGCTCCGCTGTCGGGTGTTGTGACGATTGCGGGCAGCTCGCTGTCTTCCGTGTTTGGCACAAATCTCGACACCGGCCCAAAGGAGCTGTTTAACGACGGGACCAACACCATCACGTATCAGGTACCCAATCCGGCAAGCATTACCCAGGGCGCATTGGCAGCGAGCAATCCAACCAGTGGCAAGAACATCGCCGTCATCACGTATGACCTCCAGCTCAAGCCCAACGTTGTGCCGATGGAAGTCATCCCCAACACGGCGACCCTGACCAACTATGCGGCGACCGAGGGCGGCCCCAACTTCCTCCCGCCGGCGGGCATCTCCGATGACACGACGGTCACCATCCAATCGCCGCAGATTGACAAGCTCCTCGTCGGTACGTCGATCGTCGATGCCTACAACACGAACACGCAGGCGGTGATCGGAGAAAAGGTCTTCTACCAACTCCGCATCGACGTGCCCCGGGGCGTCACACCCAATGCGGTGGTGACCGACACGCTGACCGACGCCCTCGGCCTGGTCAACGTCACCGGCGTGACACTCGATCCGGGCGTGACGATCAGCAAGACTCCGACCTCTCCCGGGACGAATCCCATCCTCTCGAGCTCGGTATTTACGGGAAACCAGGCAACGTTCGATCTCGGTGACATCACAAATACCAACACCGACAATCAACTCCACGGACTGACGATAGACTTCGAGGCGGTGGTCCTCAACGTCCGGAATGTTCCGTCAACACTATTCCAACCGGTGAATCGAGCGGAGCTGGCTTGGACGGATCATTCAACCCCGCAGGTTCACTATTCACTGCCGGAGGTGCGAGCACCCGCTGTCTGGATCATCGAGCCGAAGGTCACCGTGGCGAAATCGGTGAGCCCGACAACCGCCCAGGCAAACGACACGGCAACGTTCACGATCGTCGTGTCGGGGGCGGCGAACCGGCCAATCGCTCATGACGTAAGCCTCTCCGACTTCCTTCCCGCCGGCGTGACCTACGTGCCGGGCACGCTCGCCCACACGGCCGGCGTGGCCCCCGCCACGCTCACCACCTCGGGTGGCGGCACGGCCTTCGCCGCTACCTGGACAAAGCTCAACGCGGGTGAGACGAGCACGCTCACATTCCAGACCACGGTCAATGCCGACGTGACTTCGGGCCAGGCGATCACCAATACCGTGCCAATAGAGTGGACAAGCCTGCCGGGCAATCCGGGGCAGATCACGCCTTTCTACGCCACCGCCTACGAGCGAACCGGCTCGGGCTCGACGACCCAAGGCCAGCTTAACAACTACAAAACAAGCGATTCGGCCACGATCACGGTCGCCAAGCCGACGGTCACGAAGTCGCTTGTCTCAACGTCGATAGTCCCGACGTCGACCGTCAATGCCGCCAACTCCAATACGCAGGCAGTGATCGGTGAGCTGGCCACATACGACGTGACGGTGACAATCCCGCAGGGCCGCACGCCGGCGGCTGAGTTGATCGACCAGATGGGCCCCGGCCTGGCCTTCGTACAGCAGATCTCGGCGATCAACAACAGCCCCTCCGTGCTGACCGTTCCGGGTTTGAACAACGCTCCGGTGCTTACGAGCCACGGCACGGTGGCCACGTGGAATCTCGGCGACATTGTCAACACCGACACCAACAGCGCCACAGCCGAGACGATCACGTTCCGAATCGAGACGGTCGTGCTCAACGTCAATTCCAATATCTCGGGCTACACCCCCAACAACCGCGCGCAACTGTTCTGGAATCACCGGGCGGCCCATTCCAACAAAGCCCAAAACAAACAAGTGACGATCATCGAGCCAAAGCTCAAAACCACCAAGACGGCTTCGGTCGGGAGTGGAGGCGTCCGCGGCAACCCGGGTGACCCGGTCACCTACACGATCGTGATCGAGCAGGATCCGGCCAGCCAGACCGACGCCTTCGATGCCACGCTCACCGATGTGCTGCCAGCGGAGATTGCCGCGCCGGTGCTTGCCTCTGTAGTGGATACGGCTGGAGTGGTCACGGCTGCGAATTTCCAGCTGGCCGGCGGCACGCTCTCCACGACCACGCCTTTCGATTTCGAAAAGAATCCGAGTGGCCGCACAATCACGCTCACGGTCACCGGCACGCTGCAGGGTCCGTTTACGGCCAATCAGCAGATCGTGAACACCGACTACGTGCGGTGGACGAGCCTCAATGGAAGCCCAGGGCAAATCACCCCCAACAACCCCAATGCCTACGAGCGGACGGGATCGGGCGCGACAAACCAGGGCCAGCTCAATAACTATGTCGCCTCCGGCACGGCCACGGTTACAGCCAAGACGGCTGATCTCGCGGTCACGAAGACGGTCTATCAGCCGACGCCAAATGTCGGCGACACGATCACCTTCGCCGTGGAAGTCAGCAACAACGGCCCTGACGCAGCGACCGACGTGGAGCTGACCGACACCTTCCCCACGGCCGGGCTGCAGATCGTGGGCACGCCGACGGTGACGCAGGGCACGTATGACCCGGCCACCGGCGTGTGGGACATCGGCACCGTTTTGGTTGGCGGGGCCAACAAGCAGACGCTCACAATTCAGGCCCTTGTGCTCGCCCCGGCCGTGAACACGATCCCAGCGGCTCAGACGAATTCAGCGCAAATCACCAACGCCGCCGAACCTGATCCAAATCCGGCCAACAACCGCGACGATGCCACAGAGACGCCGAAATACGCCGACCTCGGAATCAAGAAGACGACAAGCAACCCGACGCCCAATGTCGGTGAAACGGTCACCTACACCGTGAGCCTGTTCAACCGTGGCACGTCGGAAGCGACGGGCGTGAAGGTGACGGATACCTTCCCGGCCAACGTCACCTACCTGAGTTATTCGACGGCCTCTGGCACGTTCGACCCGGCGACCGGCATCTGGGACGTCGGGACGGTGCCGCTTTCCGCCACGGTCTTGAATCCGCTCGAACTTGAGATTCGGGTGCAGGCCGACAGTGCGACGACTGGCTTCAATGTCGTCACGATCACCCACAGCGATGTCTGGGATCCCAACAATCGCAACAACACCGCCAAGACACCCACGACCGGGTTGGAAGCCGACCTGATTCTCAGTAAGACGGCCGGTGACACGAGACCGAACGTAGGCGACACGGTCACGTACACCATCACGGTCGACAATGCCGGCCCCAGTCTCGCGCAGGCGGTCGTTGTCACCGACACGATTCCGACCGGCACGACGTTCGTGTCGGCGAGCAACGGCGGCACCTACAACCCGGCCACCCGCGAGGTCACCTGGTCACTTGGCAACGATTTCCCGCTCGGCCACAAAGAGTTGACCGTGCAGGCGACGGTCGATACCCCTGCCTCGGGTGCGATCGCTCCGATTGTCAACACGGCGACGGTGAGCTCAACCACCCCCGATCCCAATCCACCCAACAACACCGACACCGAAACCCTCACCCCGCTGCAGACCGACCTTGCGGTCTTCAAGGTTGTCAGCAATCCAACGCCGAACGTCGGCGATACGATTCAGTTTGCCATCGGAGCGGCAAACTTCGGCCCGAATGACGCCACGAACGTGGTCGTGACCGACGTCATTCCGGTGGGCGTGACCTATGTCGGGCTCACTTCCGGCATCGGCACGAACCCGACACATGGCACGGCGAACTACGACGCCCCGACCCGCACCCTGACCTGGACGATCGGGGCCTTGAACACCTCCGACTTTCCCATTCTCGTGTTCGACGTGACGGTCGATGCTCCCTCCCCCGCTGGCATCCCGCCGAGCGTTACCAACACGGCTACGATCTCCGGCACGGAATACGATCCCGACCCCACGAACAACACCGACTCGGTCGATGAGACGCCCCAGTATGCCGATCTCGAAGTGACGAAGCAGGTGGGCCAACCGACACCAAACGTCGGCGACACGATCACCTATACGATCACGGTCACCAACACACGGGGCCACACCGCCACTGGCGTCACACTGCTCGACACCCTGCGGACCCTGCCGGGACTGCAGATCACCGGCACACCACAGACCAACCTTGGCACGTTTGACCAGGCCACCGGAATCTGGACGATCGGCACGCTTAATGTCGGGTTTGCCGCCACGCTTTCCATCGAGGCCAAGGTGCTCGCTCCGGCCTCAGGCAACCCGCAGCCGCAAACCAACACGGCAAGCATCGCCACGGTCGATCAGTACGATCCTGTCCCAGGCAATAATTCCGCGACGGCGACCGAGACGCCGCAATACGCCGATCTTAAGGTGACCAAGATCGTGAGCAATCCGGCGCCCAACGTCGGCGCGAACGTGACCTTTGCCATCGAAGTGGAAAACCTGGGGGCTCACCAAGCGACGAATGTCTCAATCGACGACCTCCTCCCGGCGGGGCTGACCTTTATCTCGGCGTCGTCCCAGGCCTATGACCCGGGGACCGGCGTCTGGCAGGTTGGCACGGTCGACATCGGCACGGCGAACAAAAAGACCCTCAAGATTACGGCCGCTGTGGCAGCGTCCGGCAGCTTCACCAACGAGGCCGAAGTCAGCACGACTTCCCCGCCGGATCAATATGATCCCAACAAACTCAACAATAAGGGTTCGGCCACGGTCACGACCCGCGAAGCCGACCTCGTCGTGACGAAGACGGTGGACACGCCAACGCCGAATGTCGGTGACCTGATCACGTTCACCGTGACGGTGCGGAACGACGGCCCCGATATCGCGAACAATGTCGAGGTCACCGACTCTTTCCCGACCACCGGCCTGCAGCTCGTGGGGGCAACGCCCAGCCAGGGCTCGTTTGACACCAACACCGGCATCTGGACGATCGGCACGATCGACGTGGGCATGACCTATGAGCAGAAGCTTCAGATCCAGGCCCGCGTGCTTCCGCCACCCATCAACCCCGACCCCCGGATCCCGTCCCCTCAAACAAACGTCGCCTCGGTTACGAAGGTCGATGAGCACGATCCGAATCCCGGTAACGAGACCGGACAGGTCACGGAAACTCCGCTGTATGCCGATCTGGCGGTCACGAAGGTGACGACGAACGTGCAGCCAAACGTCGGCGATCAGTTCACCTACACCGTCACCCTGGAGAACCTCGGGACAGCCACGGCGACGAATGTCGAAGTGACGGAAGCGTTTCCCAACAACATTTCCATCGTCTCGATCACGCCAACCAATACGCACACCACCACCCGATTCAATCAGACAGCAACCGGCGGCGTCTGATCGGTACCATCGATCGCTCCCGGCAGTTCGGAGGTTCTCGTCATCGTTGCCAAGGCGACAACCGCGAGCGTCGCTTTCAATACCGTAACGATCACCCATAGCGACGTATGGGACCCAAAAGAATCCAATAACTCCTCGCGTACGCCTACCGATCCGCAGCAGGCCGATCTTTTCATGAAAAAAGAGGTCGGCCAGCCGCGGCCTGAAGTGGGAAGCACGGTCACTTTTACACTCACGCTCGAAAACCTCGGCCCCACGGCAGCTCAGAATGTGGTTGTCGATGATGTGCTGCCGGTGGGCCTCGAGTTTATTTCGGCCACCCCGGCCGGCGTCTACAACGACGTCACAGGGGTCTGGACAGTCGGCACGCTTGCGGCGGGTGCCACCACGAGTCTCGATATTGTGGCCAAAGTGTTGGCACCCAGTTCCGGTTCTGGCCCGGTGGCGACGTCCACGAATACTGCAACCGCTCATTCGACCACGGTCGATCCAAATCCCGGCAACAACACGGGCACATCGACCGTGACGCCGCTCCAAGCCGATCTGATGGTGGTCAAGACAGCGAGTAATCCCACGCCACAGATCGGCACCGAGTTTACGTACACCATTCAGGTCTCAAATCGAGGGCCGGACACAGCATCACTGGTCACGGTGAACGATCAGCTCCCGGCCGACCTCGTCTACGTGTCGCATACCGCGACCACGGGCACCTACGTTCCCGGGACGGGCGTCTGGACAGTCGGCACGGTCACCACCGCCGACCGACCGGAACTCGAGATCCTCGTCCGTGTGAACACCGGCAACAGCGGCGGCATCGTCACGAATACGGCGACCGTCGGCTCCGGCACCTGGGATCCGGACAAGTCCAACAACACCTCCACGGTTGATGTCGATGTGCCGCCCCGCGGGGTCATCGTGGGCACCGACATCGGCTGCGAGACGGGCCCCTTCGTCCGCGTCATCGACCCCAATACCGGGGCCGATGTGATCACGGCCTTCTTCGCCTACGAGCCGAGCTTCCGCGGCGGTGTGCGGGTGTACGGAGCCGACGTTACCGGCGATGGAGTCCCCGAGATCATCACCGCCCCTGGCCCCGGCCGGCCGGGTGAAATCAAGGTATTTAGCGAGACGGGCGCGCCGATCCCCGAATACAGCTTCTTCCCGTTTGGCCCGGGCTACGACGGCGGCATCGAGATCGCCGCCGGCTCGATCACCTCCGCCGGTGCGATTCAGATCGTGGCCGGCCAGGGCCGCGGCGGCACGGTCAGCGTGTTTGACGTGACGCCCGGTGCGGCCACGCCGGTGGCCGGTGTGCCCAGCCGGCAGGTGCAGCCCTTCGGGCCCGCTTTCCGCGGCGGCGTGAGCGTGGCCACCGCCGACATCGGCACGTTCAACGGCACCACGCTCGTGTCCACCACCCCAGACGGCATCGACGAACTCGTCTTCGGCAGCGGGCCGGGCATCCAGGCGACGGTGAACATCTACAACGGCGTGTCGGCCTCCCCGGCACTCTTGAACACGTTCAACCCGATCGCCACCGGTTACGACCGCGGGATCTCCGTATCCGTGCTACCGTCGAGCGTGCGGGGCAATGCCGACAAGATCATGGTGGCGGCGGGCACTGCTGGAAATGGAGTTGTGGAAACCTACAGCGGCCTCTCTCAGACCCGCGAGGCGGCCTTCCAGGCCTTCGGTGGCGGCCGGGCAGCGGTCTTCGCCGCCGCGATCGACGACTCCGAGATCTTCTCCGTGCAGGGGCTCGGCGGCTCGATCGACGGCGTGTCGAAAAACACGTCGCCGTCCGGCGGCTCCTCGGGCATCCTGCCACAATCGACCGTCGCCTATCCGCCGCTCCGCGTCGGAATCCTGAGGCCGTAAGCAGCAACGGTGGCTAGACCGCACCCAAGTTAGCTGTCGCGACGATGCCGCAGTCCAGGAAAGGTAGGCTCGGGGGTCGGCGAACGCTCGACGAGCATTGGGCGTATCCTCGCCCGCGAGGAGACTTTTGCCGCCCCCGAGCCGGCGATACATGGAGGCTTGATCAGCTCGAGCGTCGCACGGCAGCTACCAGCGGTATTCGGTGCCGAGATTGGCACCCTGCAGGAAGAGCACGCCGTTGTCGTTGATGCCGGTGCCTGCACCAGCCGCCGTGTTGAAATCCCACTGGACTGGAGCGAGTGCTGCACCAGTGAGCCAGTAGAGGTTGTAACCGGCTCGGAAACCCCATCGATCGGTCAGCCGATAGATGAGCGAGCCGTTGAGGCTTCCGATAAAGCCAACGCTTGTGGTTTGAGCAGAGACAGCGGCTCGTTCCTGACCGGAAATCGCGCCTACAATGGGATCAGCTGCCTGATAGGCCGAGGTGCCACACAACGCTGTCTTCCACCACCCTTCGACCGCCCACTTGCGCCACTCGCGTCGGCCTCGCATGCCGATTTGCGCTCCAAAGTAGTTGGTGCTTGTCCGGACGTTGTAATTGGCCGGCTCTGGCGGCGAGCAGCATTCCACATGCAGGTTTGCCGTCTCATCAAGACCCGCCCAGACGAAGCCTGCGAGCCAGTTTATGCAGTGACAATTCGGTTTGCCACGCGTCATCCCACACCAGCTAGGCCCACACTCGTTACAGCAGTCATAGCGAAAGACATTGGCCTCGAAAATGTTCAACGTTGACCAATACGTTGCCCGCACGAGATCAGCATCATTGAAGTTATTGACGACCAAGCCAAGAGGGGGAGGGAGTTCCAAATTACCCGGACCAGTCACCGTTGCCTCGCCAAACATCCCGTAGATGCCGGTGTACCCCAACTCCCAGCCATAGCAGTCATTGAGGAGCTTGCCATAAAAAAGCCGCATGCCTGTCGCAGCCCTCGGCTGCAAGTCTTGGGTGGTCATCACGGGCAGCCCCGTGTCGGCGTTGAACACGACCGGGCGATCACCGAACTCGTTATATCGCTGTAGAAAAAGGACATCGAAGATCGCGTAGTGCGTCCAGCCCGGACAGCAGCAGCACTGCCGCAGCTGCTGCATGCAGGCCTCGTCGGTGAGGGCCGCTGCATCGAAGGGATCCGCCCCAATCGCCTCGTCAGGGATGCTCGGCGCATTCGCATACGACGCGGTCGCAACGGGCTGTCGCACAGCCGCAACGAGCATCTCGTCAAGCGACGCAGCCCGCAACGCGGCAGGCAAGCCCATCGCTCCGCTGACGATGATGAGAGCGATTCCAGCCGTGCGTTTAGATGCCGCGCTCACAGCACAGTATGGCTTCATTGCCCCCCCGAGCCTCGTTGGCTGAACCAATCCCTAAAAGACGATCGGGCAGTGGTCGCTGAAAATATGATCACAACCGTCGGATCCCCGAAGGCTTCCCGTGGTTTTCAAAGGTTCCTAAACCTCCGGTCGAGAGGCTGGGCAAATTCTGCGACCAACAAGAAAAACATTGATTGCGCAGTTTTTCCGGCTCTTTTGTGGACATGCGGCCCATGGAGAGGCTAATCTTCAGTCGTTCTAGAACCTTATTATTTCTTCACGATCCCCTCGCGACGGAAGGCACAGCGACCGCATGGACCAGTTTCGTAGGATTCAGACTGCCAAAACCGGTGATATACACATGGTGGCCTTCAAGGACGCCAAGATCCTTGATGACACGGTGCTCGACGAGATCAAAACCGAGCTCAATACGCTCATTGGGAAGGTGCCGGGCCCCGACGTCCTCCTCGACTTCGGCAACGTGCAATTCATGTCGAGCGCCATGCTCGGTCTTCTCGGCCAGCTCCATCGCAAGATCTCGGGCGGCAAGGGCCGCCTGAAGATGTGCAATATCCGCCCCGAGATCTTCCAGGTCTTCAAGCTGACGAGCCTCGACAAGCTCTTCAGCATTCACAAAGACGCGCCCACGGCGTTGGCCACGTTCAAGTAACGGCCGCCGCACAGGGAATGAGGGGGGCGGAGTACGATCGTGATGACCGCGGCAGGGAACGGAACTGGGAACGGTGCGGCTGGCGGCCGCGACGTGCTGATCGCTGAAGACAGCCGCATCCAAGCCAAGATCCTCCAGAAGCGGCTCACCGAGGCAGGCCACACAGTCCGCTGGGGTGAGAACGGCGCCGAGGCGCTGAAGCTCGCCAAGGAGCGGCTCCCCGATGTCATCATCTCTGACATCGAGATGCCTGAGATGACCGGCTATGAGTTTTGCAAGGCGGTGAAGACGGACCCTGCCCTCCGAGGCATTCCCTTCATCCTGCTTTCCACGCTTTCCGACCCGGTCGACATCATCCGTGGCCTCGATGCCGGGGCCGACAACTACGTCACGAAGCCCTACGAGCCTGACTACCTGCTCGGCCGCATGAACTCGCTGCTGGAATCGCCGGTGGGTGATACGAGCGAGCAGGCGACGCTCGAGGTGGCCATCGCGGGGCAGAAGTTTCGCGTGCAGGCAGGTCGTCAGCAGGTGCTCAACCTGCTCGTGTCGACGTTTGAAAATGCCGTCGCAAAAAACCAGGAACTGATCGCCGCCAACGAGGATCTCACGATCGCCCGTGAGCATCTCCAGAAGACCAACACCGAGCTGTCGGTGCTCAACGAGGAGATTTCACGGAAAAATGCCCGAATGATCCGCGACCTCGAGGCGGCAGCGAAGGTGCAGCAATCGCTGCTCCCGGCCGACTCGGTCGACCTTCCTGGGGCCGAAGTGGCCTGGCGGTATGTGCCCTGCGAGGGCCTCGCCGGTGATTTCCTCAACGTCTTCCCCCTCGACGCCGAGCATGCCGGGCTCTTTGTGGTCGATGTGAGCGGTCATGGCGTGCCCTCGTCGCTGATGGCCGTGACGGTGGGGCGGTTTCTCACCAACAAGATTTCCGACCAGTCGATCCTCGTGCGGCAGGGCAGCGACGGGCAGGTGGTGATCGCCTCACCTGCCGAGGTGGCGACGCAGCTCAACAGGCTCTTCCAGGCCGATGAGTTTTCGGGGCTCTACTTCACGATCATTTATGGCGTGCTCCACCTGCTGACCGGCCGTCTCGACTACGTGTCAGGAGGGCATCCGGCGCTCGTTCGGGTACCGGCAGCCGGGAAGGCGGAGTTTCACCCGGCTGAGGGGCTGCCGATCGGATTTGTGCCCGACGTGGAATATGACCAGCAGTCGCTGCAGCTGGTGCCGGGCGACCGAATCTATTTTTACTCTGACGGCGTACCCGAGGCGATGGATAAGGAGCTCAATCCGCTGGGCGATGAGGCGCTCGCTGACAACCTGACGACGAGTCGGCCGCAGCCGCTGGAGCAGAGCGTGGCGGGGCTGCTTGAGACGGTGCAGCAGTGGTGCCAGCCGAAGGGCCCACTCGACGACGTATCGATCCTGGGGCTTGAGTGGCAGGGCCCAACGTCAGTGTGAAATTAGTCTTTACTGCGGTCATTCTGCACGTATCCCACCGTGCCGGCAGCTCGTTGGCCTGACGCAATCACCTGCGGAATCCCTACGCCTTCGTACGCGGCGCCTGCGAGGGCTAGCCGCGGCAGGGTCGCTGCCCGCGCGTGGATCGCCGCCACTCGCGACACATGCCCAACATGATACTGCGGCATTGCCGCATGCCATCGGTCGATCTGAGTGAGCTTCGGCTCGCCACGAATCCCCAGAAGATCGGCCGCCTCGTACCGCACTCGCGCGAGCAAAGCGGTGTCATCAAGCTGCGCTGCCCCGGGATCGAGGGCGCCCCCCACAAACACACGAATCAACACATGCCCCTTCGGAGCTCGTTCAGGAAACTTCGAACTCAAAAAACTGATCGCCAGAATCTTGCGGCCTTCGCGGCGGGGCACCACGAGTCCGGCTGCATCGAGAGGATGTGCAACGTCGCTCCGTGCATAGCCGAGCGACACGACTGCCGAACCGGCATATTCGATCTTGGCCAGCAGCGTGGCGAGTGTTGAGTCGGCCTCGTTGAGGAGCGTCGCTGCGGCCGGCGGCGGCAACGCGAGAATCACTGCATCGGCTGCCAGAGCCGACTGTCCTTCAATCTCCACCTGCCAACGTGCGGCATGGCGGCGCACGGCGAGTGTCCGCCCGCTTACAAACCGCCCCCCTGCGGCTCGCACATGCTCAGCCAGTCGCCGTGGCAGTGTTTCCATTCCCGAGGCGAGGCTCACAAACTGCCCATACCGTGCCCCGCTGGCGGCTTGGCCGCGGGGGGCGAACCGGAGCCGCGCACGCTCACCGGCAAACAGGCTGCCATCGTGCCGCTCCATCGCAAGAAAATCTGGGCAGGCCGCAGCCATGCTGAGTCGGGCTGGGTCAGCGGTCCAGATACCGGAAACAAGGGGCTGCACCAGTCGCTCAAAGGCCTCGCGGCCCAAGCGACGGACGGCAAACTGCTCGAGGGATTCATCTTCGCCGTGGCCGCGCCGAATCAGTGGCTCACAGAGCAAACGCAGTTTGCCGGAAAACGAGAGCAACGGCGTGGTGAGAATACTCCAAACCTGTCCGGGGGCGAGGAGCCGAAAGCCGGCCGGCACAGGCACCAAGCGTCCTTTGTGCAGAATCAACGCCCGCCGCATCGCTGGCGGGATACCTACCAGTTCATCGGCCAGACCAAGCCGCTCAATGAGTTGCATGCCCTCCGGCCGGGCCGCCAAAAAACTGTCAGCAGAGCGTTCTGTGAGCCAGCCGTCGTGTCGCACGCTGGCAACCACGCCCCCGGGCCGCGCG